>NZ_JBEZKI010000007.1:0-17870 GCF_040651615.1 Streptomyces sp. NPDC048417
AAACGCCCGGTTACATTCCGAACCCGGAAGCTAAGCCTTACAGCGCCGATGGTACTGCAGGGGGGACCCTGTGGGAGAGTAGGACACCGCCGAACAAATTTTAGGAAAGGCCCACGCCGTCATGGCGTGGGCCTTTCTGCGTTTACGGCCGTGTTTGTGGGTGCGTTTAAGCTCGGTGGTATGCGCTACGACCTGGTTATCTTCGACAACGACGGCGTCCTCGTCGACAGTGAGCCCATCTCCAACCGGCTCCTGGCCGCCTACCTCACCGAGCTCGGGCATCCCACCTCCTACGAGGAGTCCATACGGGACTACATGGGATCCGCGATGCACCGGATCCATGACCTCGTCCAGGAGCGCACCGGGCAGCGGCTGCCCGACGACTTCGACGACGTCTTCCATGCGCGGGTGTTCGCCGCCTTCGAGGCGGAGTTGAAGCCCGTCGCCGGGGTGGCGGAGGTGCTTGAGCGGCTGGCGGCCGACGGGGTGCCGTACTGCGTGGCGTCGTCCGGGAGTCATGAGCGGATTCGGGTGGGGCATCGGACGACCGGGCTCGACCGGTGGTTCGACGAGTCGCGGATCTTCAGCTCGCAGGACGTGGGGAGGGGGAAGCCGGCGCCGGACCTCTTCCTGTACGCGGCCGAGCGGATGGGGGTCGCGCCGGGGCGTTGTGCCGTCGTGGAGGACAGTCCGCTGGGTGTGCAGGCCGCTGTCGCGGCCGGTATGGACGTGTACGGGTTCACGGCGATGACGCCGGCCGACCGGCTGCGGGGGGCCACGCAACTCTTCTCCGACCCGGGGCACTTGGCTGACCTGCTGGAATGACTGACGGCAGCACGGCGGGGCTGACAATTGTCATGCCGAGCTACGGACGATCGTTTCTACTGGGGAACCCCGTCCGGACGCGAAGCTGAGAGCATGACGAAGACGACGAACGCCGGGGCCCGGTACAGCAACCAGGACAAGCAGCAGCCCAGCGTGCTGGAGAACTTCAAGCCGCTGATCGTGGACGTGGCGGTTCCCCTCGGGTCGTACTACCTCTTCAAGGGCGCCTTCGGGATGAGCACCTTCGCGGCGCTCGCCTGGAGCAGTGTGGTGCCGGCCCTGCGGACGGTGTGGAGCGTGGTCAAGGAGCGTCGGGGCAACGCGTTCGCGGGGCTCATCCTGCTGGTGAACCTGGTCTCGCTGGCGCTGAGCTTCGTCTCCGGCGACCCGCGGCTGATGCTCGCCAAGGACAGCGGGGTCAGCAGCGCGATCGGGATCGCCATCCTGGTGTCGGTGGCGATGGGCCGGCCGATGATGACCGAGGGGCTCAAGCCGTTCGTGCTGAAGGGCGACGCGGCCAGGGAGTCGGCCTTCGAGCGGCTGCGGTCCGGGTCCGCCTCGTTCCGGCGGTCGGAGCGGGTCTACTCTCTCGTGTGGGGCGTGCTGCTGCTCGCCGAGTGTGTGGTGCGGATCGTGGGGGCGTACACGCTGCCCGTGGACACCATGGTGTGGCTCGGCACGGTCATCCTGGTCAGCGCGATCGGGATCGGGATGGTGGTGAGCGGCGGGCTCGCCGCCGAGCCGATGGCCCGGATGATCTCCGCCGAGGTGAAGGCCGCGGAGGAGGCGGAGGACAGCGTGAAGCGTGAGGTGGCTGTCGCCGCCTGACACTGCTGGACTGAAACCGCTGGAGCTGCCGAAGGTAAAGCTGAAGGAAATTCATCTTTGGCTGGATCTACCCACGAGTACGCCGGGGCCCTACGCTCGCCGCCATGACAGATGTGCTGCGGCGCGGTAGGGCCTCGTTGGCGTTCAGCTTCTTCACGCAGGGCGCCACTTTCGCGCTGCTCGTGACGCGCATCCCCGCCATCCAGGACCGGTACGGCGTCTCCGACGCCCTGCTGCCGGTCTTTCTCGCCGCCGTGCCGATCCTGGCCGGCGTCGGCAGTGTGACCACCGAGCAGTTGGTGAAGCGGATACGGCCGAGCCGGCTGCTGCGCTGGTCCCAGCCCGTGGTGATGCTGGCGCTGCTCGGCGTCGGAGCCGGCGGACAGGTGGCCGAGCTGGCCGTCGCGCTGGCCGCGTTCGGGCTGGCGGTCGGGGCGTTGGACGCCTCGATGAACATGCTCGGGGTGAGCCTGCAGCGGTCGTACGGACGCAGCATCATGCTCAGCTTTCATGCCGCCTACAGCCTGGGCGGGATTCTGGGCGCCTCGCTGGCCTGGGTGGGGGCGCACTGGCATCTCGCGCTGTGGGTGTCGTACCTGCCGGTCGTCGCGGTGCTGTTGCCGGCCGCGCTGGTGGCGAGCCGTTGGTATGTGGACGGCAAGCCGGCGGAGGACGCCGAGGACGGGATGAGCGCCGGTGCGGGCGCCGGTGCGGGCGGTGGTGTCGTCTTCAAGCTGCTGCTGCCGCTGTGTCTGGTGATGACGTTCGCCTACATCGGGGACTCGACCGTCTCCAACTGGAGTGCGAAGTACCTGAAGGACGTGCTGGGGAGCAGCGAGCAGCTGGCCACTGTGCCGTACAACGTGTACATGGTGACCACGCTGGTCGGGCGGGCCATCGGGGACTTCGGGGTACGGCGGTTCGGAGCCGTGGCGGTCGTACGGCTGGGGGCGCTGGTGGCGGCGGTCGGGTTCGCGGTGGTGGCGGGGGCGTCCGGGGCGTGGGTCGGGATGGCCGGGTTCACCCTGCTGGGGCTGGGGTTGTGCGTGCTGGTGCCGCAGACCTTCGCGGCGGCAGGGCGGTTGTTCCCGGGGGATTCGGATGCGGCCATCGCCCGGCTGAACATCTTCAACTACGTCGGGTTCCTGATCGGTTCGCCGTTGGTGGGTGCCCTGGGCGACGCGTGGAGCTATCGCGGGGCGATGCTGGTGCCGATGGTGTTGGTGCTGGTGACGTTGGTGTACGCCCGTTCGTTCGCGACTCAACCGGACCGATACGGTGGCGGGCATGAGCGGCCGCGCACAGCTGATGTGGGACGAGGCAGTAACGGGCTATGACTTCGGCCCGGGTCATCCGATGGACCCGGTCCGGCTGGCGTTGACCCGGAGACTGGTCGATGCGTTCGAGCTCGACCGGGTGGTGGACGTCGTCGCGGCGAAGCCGGCCGGGGAGTCGACGCTGCGGCTGGTGCACCGGGAGGACTATGTCGAGGCGGTGAAGGCGGCCTCGGCCGATCCCGCGGCGGCTGATCAGTCGTACGGGCTGGGGACGGCGGACGATCCCGCGTTCGCCGGGATGCACGAGGTGTCCGCGTTGATCGCGGGGCAGTCGGTGGGGGCGGCGGAGGCCGTGTGGCGGGGAGACGTCGATCACGCCGTGAACTTCGCGGGCGGGTTGCATCACGCGATGCCGGGGGCGGCTTCCGGGTTCTGTATCTACAACGACGCCTCGCTCGCCATCGCCCGGCTGCTGGAGCTCGGGGCCGAGCGGGTCGCCTATGTCGACGTCGACGTGCATCACGGGGACGGGGTGCAGGCCGCGTTCTGGGAGGATCCGCGGGTTCTGACGATCTCGCTGCATGAGCATCCCCGTACGTTGTTCCCGGGGACCGGGTGGCCGACCGAGGTGGGGGCCGGGGCCGGGGAGGGCTCCGCGGTGAACGTGGCGCTGCCGGCGGGGACCGGGGACGCGGGGTGGTTGCGGGCGTTCCACGCGGTCGTGCCGGAGCTGGTCGCCGACTTCCGGCCGC
Source organism: Streptomyces sp. NPDC048417 (assembly GCF_040651615.1). Taxonomy (NCBI): domain Bacteria; kingdom Bacillati; phylum Actinomycetota; class Actinomycetes; order Kitasatosporales; family Streptomycetaceae; genus Streptomyces; species Streptomyces sp. NPDC048417. Next base: position 3,683 of record NZ_JBEZKI010000007.1, read on the forward strand.
AGGTGCTGGTGACCCAGCACGGCGCCGATACGCACTTCGAGGATCCGTTGGCGCATCTCGCCGTTTCGCTGGATGCGCAGCGGGCTGTGCAGGTCGCCTGCCATGAGCTGGCGCACGAGTACGCCGGGGGGAAGTGGGTCGCGTTGGGGGGCGGGGGGTACGAGGTGGTGGATGTCGTGCCCCGGTCGTGGACGCATCTGGTGGCCATCGCCGCGGGGCGGGAGATCGCGCCCGAGACGCTGGTTCCCGAGAGGTGGCGGCAGGAAGTGTTCGCCCGGACCCGGCAGTTGGGGCCCGGCCGGATGACGGACGGGCGGTGGCCGGTGGGGTGGGCGGAGTGGGAGGCGGGCTACGACCCCGCTGATCGCCTGGACCAGGCGGTGCTGGCTACTCGGCGGGCTGTGTACCCGCTGCGGGGGCTGTTGGCGTAGGGGCTGGTGGATCGTTACGCCAACCGTGGGGTGTTCCTCTGGTTCTGGGGCTTTTGGGCGGCTGGGTCCGTCACTATCTCTGGCGTGTCGAGTGGCGGTGGGCTTCGGGATTACCTGGTGGCTGTGGGGCTGGCGGGGGTGGTGGCTTCCTCTCGGGAGCGGAGTCTTCGGCGTTATCGGCTGTTCGCGGATCGGGATCCTCGGGTGTTGATCGGTATTGATCCGCAAGGCGTGTGGACTGAGCGGGATTTAGTTCGGTTGATGGCGGGCAAGTGTGGGGTTTCGGACGATCCTCGGTGCGTTTCAGGGCATGATGTGATCGATCCGGAGCTGACCGTCGCCGCGCTGGATTCCTTCGCGGAGCGGGTGGGGGATGTTGCCCGGCGGCGGGCGCCCGTGTTGTTCGGGACCGGACATCCGCATCGGCTGATCGGCTTCTACGCCGGTCTCGCGGACGCGTTGTCGGCGGCGGGGTGTGAGGTCCTCACCCCCGCGCAGGGTCGCTGTGTCGACATAACGACCCGGTTCGGTCTACGTACGTGCAACCTTGATTACGTACAAGGTGTCGGGTTGGTGCGGGAATCGGGAGGTGAACGCCCCGGTTGTGCGCCGGGTACGCACACGCACTCACCGCTGCCGGTTCGGGTGGCGCTGGATGCGGCGGCTGGCGGCGGCGGACCGTTGCCCGAGCTGGTGGTGGGGGACCACGGGTGGGTCTGCGGTGCTGGTCAGCTCGGGTTTGAGGCCATTGGGCTGGCGGATACGGATGACCCCGCGCTCTTCGTGGGCGAGGTCGAGGGGGTCGTGTCCGTCGCCGTTCCGGTTGATGACGGCGTGCGGTCCGATTGCTACACGCCGCTTACCCGCTACGTACTCAATCGAGCGTGTCTGTCACAGTAGGCCGCCGATGGGTGCACCTCTTCCCCACTCGCATCACCCGCCCCTACATTGGGGAGTGAGCACGCAACGACGAAGAGTCACCGGAAGGGGAAGCCGGTGGCCCGTCGAGTGCGGAAGGTTCAGGTGTGTCATGGCAGCTGGCGAGAGGCCTCTCAACGAGGTTGTGTTCCTTACCGTGGCGGAGGTCGCCGCGGTGATGCGAGTGTCGAAGATGACCGTGTACCGGCTGGTGCACAGCGGTCATCTGCCCGCGATCCGGGTGGGGCGGTCCTTCCGCGTCCCCGAGCAAGCGGTACACGAGTACCTTCGCGACAGCTATGTGGGGGTGGAGACCGCCTGACGACGGTTTCGGGATACCCGGAGCACCTCGATTACGACCTCAGCGCTCGGGCGGGTAGGCTAGCCCCTCGTAGGTCGTATGGGCCCATGGCGCCCAGCACCGAGTGATGAGAAGTGAGCGAGGGTAGTCGTGGGCTCTGTTATCAAGAAGCGGCGCAAGCGGATGGCCAAGAAGAAGCACCGCAAGCTGCTCAAGCGCACGCGCGTTCAGCGCCGTAACAAGAAGTAATTACGGCGCCGAGCCGCGAGAGCTTGTGTATGGCCCCCCACCAGTACGGTGGGGGGCCATACGCATTTTCCGGCCGCGACGGCTCGCCCTGGCCTGCTGGGGGTCATGCCAGGGCAACATCAACCCGCTAAGTTGGCCCGCATACGGGAACTACGGGTACTACGGGAACACGGAAGAAGGGCGCTGATCTTGGGGAAGGTCGTGCTGGTGACCGGAGTGGCCCGTCAGCTTGGGGGCCGGTTCGTACGACGGATCCAACGTGACCCCGAAGTGGACCGGGTCGTCGCCGTGGACGCGGTGCCGCCGGAGCACCATCTGGGCGGGGCGGACTTCATCCAGACCGACATCCGCCAGCCGACCATCGCCCGCATCCTGGCCGAGACCGGCGCCGACACCGTCGTCCACATGGACGTGACCGGTACGCCGCTCGGCAGCGGGAGCCGGGCCACCGTCAAAGAGACCAACGTCATCGGGACCATGCAGCTGCTGGGCGCCTGCCAGAAGTCGCCGGTCGTCAAGCGGCTGGTGATCAAGTCCAGTACGAACGTGTACGGCTCCGCGCCGAAGGATCCCGCCGTCTTCACGGAGACGACCCCGCCGAAATCGCTGCCCAGTGGCGGGTTCGCCAAGGACACGGTGGAGGTGGAGGGGTACGTGCGGGGGTTCGCGCGAAGGCGGCCGGACGTGGCCGTGTGTGTGCTGCGGTTCGCCAATATCCTCGGGCCGACCGCCGATACTCCGCTCGCCTCCTACTTCTCCCTCCCCGTGCTGCCCACCGTCTTCGGATACGACCCCCGGCTGCAGTTCGTGCACGAGGACGATGTGATCGACGTCCTGCGGATCGCCTCGCACGAGCCGGCGCGGGGGACCCTGAACAGCGGCACGTTCAACATCGCGGGCGACGGTGTGCTGTTGCTCTCGCAGTGTTCGCGACGGTTGGGACGGCCCACCGTGCCGTTGCTGCTGCCGGCGGTCACCTGGGCCGGGTCCCTGGTGCGGACGCTCGGCATGAGCGACTTCTCGCCCGAGCAGATCCGGCTGCTGACGCACGGCCGGGTGGTCGCCACCGACCAGATGCGCGAGACGCTGGGATTCCGGCCGAAGTACACGACGGCGCAGACGTTCGCGGACTTCGTGCGCGCCCAGGCCACGGGGCTGCTGCCGCCGCAGGCGGTGGCCGCCGCCGTCGACCGGATCGCCGCCCTGCCCGTCCTGAGCGGCGGGAAGACACCGACGCAGAGCGCCAACTGAGGAGCGCAACACGATGGCGGACGCCAAGGTCATTCCGTTCGACGACGACCGGTCCCGCGGGGCTGCCGTGCAGCGGCCGGCCCGGCGCCGGGGGCCGGGGAACCGGCGCAAGGGCGGCGGCGAGCAGGCGGTGGTGCGCGAGTCCGGGATGGTGCGTGAGGTCCAGCCTCTCGCCGGGCGGATCCCCGCGCAGGAAGATGTCCATGTGACCCGGGAGAGCCCTGAGACGGGCGTGGAGGAGCCGCGCGACGACGCCGGCCTGGAGCAGCGCGTCGCACGCGGTCTCGCGTTTCTGCGCCGGCGGCTGACCGGGGACTACGAGGTCGACGACTTCGGGTACGACGAGGAGCTGACCGACCAGGTCCTGATGTCCATGCTGCGGCCGGTGTACGAGAAGTACTTCCGCGTCGAGGTGAAGGGCATGGAGAACATCCCGGCCGAGGGCGGTGCTCTGATCGTCGCCAACCACTCCGGGACGCTGCCGATGGACGGGCTGATGATGCAGGTCGCCGTGCACGACCATCACCCGGCGAATCGTCACCTCAGGCTGCTGGCGGCCGACCTGGTCTTCGTGCTGCCGGTGGTGAACGAACTGGCGCGCAAGCTCGGACACACGCTCGCGTGCGCGGAGGACGCCGAGCGGCTGCTGGGGCAGGGTGAGCTGGTCGGGGTGATGCCGGAGGGGTTCAAGGGCATCGGGAAGCCGTTCAGCGAGCGGTACAAGCTCCAGCGGTTCGGGCGGGGCGGGTTCGTGTCGACCGCGCTGCGGCAGGGGGCGCCGATCGTTCCCTGCTCGATCGTGGGGGCCGAGGAGATCTACCCGATGCTCGGCAACGCGAAGACGCTGGCCCGGGTGCTGGGGATCCCCTACTTTCCGCTGACGCCGACGTTTCCCTGGCTCGGGCCGCTCGGGGCGGTTCCGCTGCCGACGAAGTGGACGATTCAGTTCGGGGAGCCGATCCGTACGGACGGCTATCCGGCGGAGGCGGCCGAGGATCCGATGCTGATGTTCAATCTGACGGATCAGGTGCGGGAGCAGATCCAGCACACGCTGTACAAGTTGCTTGTGCAGCGGAGGTCGGTCTTCTTCTGAGGTGCGATGCGTTGAGTGTCGCGTGCGGGCTGGGTGGGGGCTGGTCGCGCCCACGCGGTGAAGCCGCACATTGATGCAGCCCCGCGCCCCCAAGCGGCGGCTTCGCCGCTTGGGGGCGCGGGGCTGCGGCCTCGTTGACTAGTTGCCGGCATCCTCGCTGTCGATGCCCAGGCCCGGCAGGAGGCCGGGGAGGAGCGGGGGCAGGGTGACGTCCGGTTCGCTGGTCGGGCTCTTCGACGGCGAGGCGCTGCTGCCGCCGCCCGAACTCCCGGTCTTCGGGGGGTCCAGGAGGCCGCCCGCGGCGCCGCCGATCAGGCTGTCGTCGGCGCTGCCGGATGCCGAGCCGCTGGGGCTGCCGGTGCCGGACCCGTGGCCCGAGGAGGAGCTGTCCGAGGACGACGGGGCCGTCGACCGGTGGCTGCCGGAGGTGCCGGTGGACGCCGTGCCGGAGCCCTGCCTGCCGGTGCCGCCGCCGGTCTCCTGGGGCGGCTGGGGGAGCAGGGACTGCAGCGGGGCGACCTCTTCGTCTATGGCGTCGAAGACCGACGACACCTGCTGGCTGACGTCCCCGAGCTGGACCGGGAGCCTGTCGCGCAGTGCGCCCCAGACCTCGCGGTGGGACTGGGCGAAGACGGACAGTGCCTGCATGGGGCCCAGCGAGTTCGGATCGCGCTCGTAGGCCTCGTGCAGCAGCCGGTGGCCCTCGGTGACGTCGTGCTGCATACCGGACAGGGTGCGGCGGATCTCGCCGATGGACTCGTGGTCGAGATGGCCGCCGCGATCACGCTCCATCAGCCGGCGGGCCTCCATGAGCCTGGTCGAGGCCTGGTCGAGGTAGGTCTGGCCGCGCTGGTCGTCGCCGTCGGTCAGATAGTTGAGCCTGAAGTCCTCGATGCCGCGTTTGAGGCCGTACAGCGAGTCGCCGGGCAGGGCGCCGGAGCTGGCGGCGGCGACCCCGCCGAAGGCTCCGGCGGCCACGCCGACGCTCAGGCCGCCCGCGGCCAGCCCCTTGGTGAGCCGGGAACGCGGTCGCAGTTTGCCCAGTGGACTGGCCCGGTGTGCGCCCTTGGACCGGTGGGAGCGCTGCTCGGGAAGCGACGCGTCCGCCGCCCCGCCCAGGGTGCCCTCCGCCAGCATGGCCTCCATCGCGGCGACCAGCTGGGCGCGGTGGACGACCTTGACCTCCGGGTCGAGCACCGGCTTGGGCAGCTCGGCGAGCCCTGTCGCCAGGGCCAACAGCTCGCCCGGCTCGGTCCGTTCGGCCCGGTCCGGCGTGGCCGGCGGATCGCCCGCCGACACCTCGGACCGCTCGGCCGCCGGGTCCCGGTCGGGCTGCTCCTCCAGGGCCTGGGCGAAGGCGTTCGCCCGCCGGTGCGCCGATACGTTCGCGATCACTGGCGGCACCTCCTCTCGTCATGACGGTCGACTCCCCAGGGGGTCCTGAGGGTTGCACGCCCTCGACCGATCCACACGATCGTGTGATCAGGGTCTTGCTGGACGTGACCACAGGGAGCCTGTATCCCGCACAACGAGCGGCTCGGCACTTGGGTTACGGACGACCGGTGATCGACTGAGAAAGGCAACAGGCTTTCACCGAACGTGAGTTGGGTGTTGCCGAGCGTGCCCGGCTCAGCGTGCGTCGTCCGGGAGGAGCCGGGCGAGAGTGCGCACGGCCCGGTACTGGAGGGTCTTGATGGCGCCCTCGTTCTTGCCCATCACGCGGGCGGTCTCGGCGACCGAGAGGCCCTGGAGGAAGCGGAGCGTCACACACTCCTGCTGCTGGGGATTGAGTCGTCGTACGGCGTCCAGGAGTGCCGCGTTCGAGAGGGACTCCAGGACGGAGTCCTCCGGGGAGCGCTCGACCTCGTTGGCGTCGAGCATCTCGCCGGTGGTGACCTCCAGCCGGAAACGGCTCGACTTGAAGTGGTCGGCGACCAGGTTGCGGGCGATGGTGACCAGCCAGGCGCCGAAGTCGCGGCCCTGCCAGGTGAAGGTGCCGATCCTTCGCAGGGCGCGCAGGAACGTCTCACTGGTGAGGTCCTCGGCGGTCGCCTTGCCGCCGACGCGGTAGTAGATGTAGCGGTACACGGTGTCGCTGTACTGGTCGTAGAGGCGGCCGAAGGCGTCGGACTCGCCGGCCTGGGCGCGCTCCACGAGGTCCATCATCCGGGCGCTGTCGCTGTCCGCGGCCGGGCGACGGGCGGTGGTCGCGGCGGTGCCGGTGGCACGGCCGCGTCTGCCGACGGCCGCACTGCCGTCGGCCAGTGCGTAGCACGGGCCGATCGGTGCGGCGGTGGCGAGGGCGGGGACGGCGTACGCGGTCGGGACAAGGCCGCGCAGCGTCTCTTTGACCGTTGCGACAGTTGCGCGCAGCGTAGCCAGGCCCGAGGCGTCAACCCCGACGTGTGGGTACACGGGACTCCCAGAGGCAGAGCTTCCATCACGTGCAGTACGGAACCTTTCACCCGTCGTAGCGACGGAGGGGTACCGGTTTGCGTCTGAGGAGAATAACGCTTCGTGCAGGCACTGCTACACCGAGTTGCTCAAATCATCGATTGCGTCGCTTCTGTAACCGATTTGGGGTGGTTCAAGTGCCGCAGGGTGATCGGTTGTTGATCAGAAAGATGCGTGTTGAGGCGGAGTCGAGGGCGTGTTGGGATGGCGGCGCGATAATTCGGGCGCGCGAGGTTTGGGGCGCGAAGTTCGGGGCGCCGGGGTGTTCGGGTGCGGGAGGGCGCGAGAGGGTGGGGGCAGGCGGGGGTGCCGCTTACCGGCGCCGGCAGGGTGCCCACCCTCAGAGGGGGTACCCCCGGCGCCCACCCGTGCCGCCTGCGGGCGCCTCCCGGGCACTCAAGGGCGCTGGGGGAAGGCGCGACTGCCCGCAGGCTGGGTCGGCCGGCAGCCGGGCCCGTGACTATGGAGACTGAGACGCGGCTGGGCAGCGCCCCGTCAGGGGCGCGGGGAACTGCGCGGTCAGCCCTCACATACCCGCGGACGGGACACGGTCCGCAGTCCTACGGCGTCGTTCCGTCAGCCACGTCCCCCAGGCATGTCCCCCTAGGCACGTCCCGCCAGACATGTCCCGCCGGGCACGCCCGTGCTACCGGCGCCGTCGGCTCAGCGCGATCGCCGCCGCCGTGCCACCGGCCACCGCTCCCACCCCGGCCGCCGCCGGGATGCCCACCTTCGCCGCCTTGCGGCCCGTGCGGTAGTCGCGCAGGCGCCAGTCCATCTCCCGCGCGTGCTTGCGCAGCTTCGTGTCCGGGTTGATGGCGTACGGATGGCCGACCAGGGACAGCATCGGGATGTCGTTGTGGGAGTCGCTGTAGGCCGCGCAGCGGGAGAGGTCCAGGCCCTCGGCGGCGGCCAGGGCGCGTACCGCCTCGGCCTTCGCCGGACCGTGCAGGGGCTCGCCGACCAGCTTGCCCGTGTAGATGCCGTTGACCGACTCGGCGACCGTGCCGAGCGCTCCCGTCAGGCCCAGGCGGCGGGCGATCACGCCGGCGATCTCCACCGGCGCCGCTGTGACGAGCCACACCTTCTGGCCCGCGTCCAGGTGGGCCTGGGCGAGGGCGCGGGTGCCGGGCCAGATGCGCTCGGCCATGTACTCGTCGTAGATCTCCTCGCCGATGGTCTGGAGCTCGGCGACCCGGTGGCCCTTGACGATGGAGAGGGCGGAGTCCCGCGCGTCCTGGATGTGCTGCGGGTCCTCGACGCCGGCCAGCCGGAACCACGCCTGTTGCCAGGCGAACTTCGCCAGGTCGCGGGTCTCGAAGAACTTCCGCTTGTACAGGCCCCGGCCGAAGTGGAAGATCGCGGCGCCCTGCATGACCGTGTTGTCGAGGTCGAAGAACGCGGCGGCCTTGGTGTCGCCGAGCACCGGGAAGTCCGGTTCTCCGGCGTCCGTGGACAAGGTGCCGTCGGCCGGGGTCGACGCGTCCTCGGCCAGGGCTTCCTGGCTCTTGCGCGCGGCCTCCGCCGAGGCCTCGCCTGCCAACACGCTCCGCGCCGTGGCGGAGCGCCTACGGGGAGTGAGCCATCCGAGAGCGGCCATGTCGTGAGCATAGCCAGTTTGTTCGGTGGTCCCGGAGTCGCGGGAGTTGGATGGGTGTGAACTCTCCGCGACCGGTCCGTTAAACAAGGCGTCGAACAGGGCGTGGCAGGGCGGGAGAATGGACCGCATGAGTCCTCTCTTCGGCCGCAAGGCGCCTGCGTCTCGTGCGCGTTTGGTCACTCTGATCCGTAAGCCGGGTTGTCATTTGTGCGATGACGCACAGGTCGTGGTCGAGAAGGTGTGCGGCGAGCTGGGGGTGCCCTGGGAAGGGAAGGACATCACCCAGGATTCGCAACTGCACGATCTGTACTGGGAGCAGATTCCGGTCGTACTCGTCGACGGTGAACAGCACACCTTCTGGCGTGTGAACGAAGAGCGCCTCCGCAAGGCACTGACTGACTAGTCCAAACGGGCCGGAAAGTCGCTTAGGATCGACGGCAGCTTGGTCTCGGGGGCGGGATTCGTGAGGAGTGTGTACTGTTTTGCCCCCATCCGAGATGGAGCGCGAGCGCCTGTACGCCGGTTCCCCGCGACTGCGCCGGGGGTGCGTGACCCCGGTCACGTTGGCCGGGCAAATCGGACACCATCTTTGTGCACGCGTTCACAAAGACATAGCCTGCTGTCGACGGGGCGGTCTGGGAACGTGTGACCGTCCGCAGCCCCGCTCTACCCGCAGGAGCACCGTGGCAACTGGCCGAACTCACCGACCGGCGACCCGCAGCCGAGGGATCCCCGAGGCCACCGTCGCCAGGCTTCCGCTGTACCTCCGGGCGCTGACCGCACTGTCGGAGCGCTCGGTCCCCACGGTCTCCTCCGAGGAGCTGGCGGCCGCCGCGGGGGTCAACTCCGCGAAGCTGCGCAAGGACTTCTCCTACCTGGGCTCGTACGGAACGCGCGGTGTCGGCTACGACGTCGAGTATCTCGTCTACCAGATCTCCCGTGAGCTGGGCCTGACCCAGGACTGGCCGGTCGTGATCGTCGGTATCGGTAACCTCGGCGCCGCTCTCGCCAACTACGGCGGCTTCGCCTCCCGCGGCTTCCGGGTCGCGGCCCTGATAGACGCCGACCCGGCGATGGCCGGAAAGCCGGTCGCGGGTATTCCGGTGCAGCACACCGACGACCTTGAGAAGATCATCACCGACAACGGTGTGTCGATCGGGGTCATCGCCACGCCCGCCGGTGCCGCCCAGCAGGTCTGTGACCGGCTCGTGGCCGCCGGTGTGACCTCCATCCTGAACTTCGCGCCCACCGTGCTGACCGTCCCGGACGGCGTCGACGTGCGCAAGGTCGACCTCTCCATCGAGCTGCAGATCCTCGCCTTCCACGAGCAGCGCAAGGCCGGCGAGGAGCACGAAGCGACGGTTCCGCCCGTCGCCGCCGCTCACCAGGACCCCACCGAGCAGGGACCCGACGGGGACGTACCCGCCGTGATGCCGGCATGAGTCTCCTCGTCGTCGGGCTGAGCCACCGAAGCGCCCCGGTCAGCGTCCTGGAACGGGCCGCGCTCGCCACGGACGCCCAGGTCAAGCTGGTCCAGGACACGGTCGCCGCCGAACCGGCCGGCGAGGCCGCGGTGCTCGCCACCTGCAACCGCATCGAGCTCTACGCCGACGTGGACAAGTTCCACGCCGGAGTCGCCGAGCTGTCCACGCTGCTCGCCCAGCACAGCGGGGTCGGCCTCGACGAGCTCACCCCTTATCTCTACGTGCACTACGAGGACCGGGCCGTCCACCATCTGTTCTCGGTGGCCTGCGGGCTGGACTCGATGGTCGTGGGCGAAGGGCAGATCCTCGGGCAGATCAAGGACTCGCTCGCCCTGGCGCAGGAACTGCACAGCGCCGGCCGGCTGATGAACGACCTCTTCCAGCAGGGGCTGAGGGTCGGCAAACGCGCCCACTCCGAGACCGGGATCGACCGGGCCGGACAGTCCGTGGTCACCTTCGGCCTGGAACAGCTCGCCGCCGGTACCGACGTCGAGGCCTGGGCCAAGGGCCGGAAGGCGCTGGTCATCGGCGCCGGCTCGATGTCCTCGCTGGCCGCCGCCACGCTGGCCCGGGCGGGCGTCGCGGAGATCGTCGTGGCGAACCGGACGTACGACCGCGCCGAGCGCCTCGCCCAGATCCTGAACGACAGCGACGACACGGACGTGGTGGCCCGCGCGGTACCGATGGACTCGGTGCCGGTCGAGCTGACACGTGCCGACGTCGCCGTCTCCTGCACCGGGGCCACCGGACTGGTGCTGACCGCCGAGGCGGTCGCCGCGGCGGTCGAGGGACGTACCGGTGAGCCGGTCGCCCAGATCGAGGACGACCGTCCCGCGCAGAGCTCCCCGAAGCTCCCCGCCGCCGGCCTCGGCGCCGACGAGAACTGCCCGCTCGACCTCACGGCCGAACAGAGCGGTTTCTCCGTGATGGGCGAGGCCGCCGTCGCCGGCATGGCCGCCGCCGAGCTGGAGCAGCACGCCGCCTGGGTGGACAACGGCACCGTCGACATCCGGGAGGCCGGGCGCCGTACGCCCGAGGCCGAGGCGGAGCTGATCGGCGCGCTCGCCGCGGCCGCCGCCCGGGTGGGGCGCATCCCCGAACTGCGCAGGCCCGAGCCGGTCGCGAGCTTCGCCCGGCCCGCCCCCGCGCTCTTCCTCCTCGACCTCGCCATGCCCCGCGACATCGACGCCGCCGCGCACCGGCTGGCCGGGGTGCGGCTGGTGGACATCGAGTCGCTGGCGGAGGCGTCCGCGGACGCCCCCATGGCGGCCGACGTGGACCAGGTACGACGGATCGTCGCCGACGAGGTGGCCGCCTTCGGGGCGGCACAGCGGGCCGCGCACATCACGCCGACCGTGGTCGCGCTGCGCACCATGGCCGCCGACGTGATGGCCGGTGAGATCGCGCGGCTCGACGGGCGCCTGCCCGACCTGGACGAACGGCAGCGCGGGGAGATCCGGCAGGCCGTGAACCGGGTCGTCGACAAGCTCCTGCACGCGCCGACGGTACGGGTCAAGCAGCTGGCGGCGGAGCCCGGCGGCGCCGGGTACGCGGACGCGCTGCGGACCCTGTTCGACCTCGACCCCGAGACGGTGGCCTCCGTCTCCCGGGCCGTGGACAGCACAGACAAGAAGGACCGACCGGAATGAGTGACAACCCACTGCGACTGGGGACCAGGCGATCCAGACTCGCCCTGGCCCAGTCCGGGCGAGTGGCGGAAGCCGTGAGCCAGGTGACCGGACGGCCCGTCGAGCTCGTCGAGATCACCACCTACGGCGACACCTCCCGCGAGCACCTCGCACAGATCGGCGGCACGGGTGTCTTCGTGACCGCCCTGCGGGACGCGCTGCTGCGCGGTGAGGTCGACTTCGCGGTTCACTCGCTCAAGGACCTCCCGACCACGCAGCCCGAGGACCTGGTCCTGGCCGCCGTACCGGTACGCGAGGACCCGCGTGACGTGATCGTCGCCCGGGACGCGCTGAAGTTCACCGACCTGCCGCGCGGTGCGCGCATCGGCACCGGTTCGCCGCGCCGCATGGCGCAGCTGAACGCGTACGCGCGCACCCACGGGCTCGACATCGAGACCGTACCGATCCGGGGGAACGTCGACACCCGGATCGGATACATACACGACGGCGAGCTCGATGCCGTGGTGCTGGCCGCGGCGGGACTCAGCCGCATCGGCCGCATCGACGAGGTGACCGACTTCCTGTCGGTCGACACGGTTCTGCCCGCCCCCGGCCAGGGGGCACTGGCGATCGAATGCGCCGCGGACAACGCGTCGCTGATCGCCGCGCTCGGGGAACTCGACGACCCGTTCACGCGGACCGCCGTGACCGCCGAGCGATCACTGCTCGCCGCCCTGGAGGCCGGCTGCTCCGCCCCTGTGGGCGCACTTGCCGACCTTCTGGCCGACGGGCAGATTGTCAAGGAAATGCGCCTGCGTGGCGTCGTCGGCACGACCGATGGCACACGGATGGTGCAGATGTCCACCACCGGTCCCGTGCCCGAGACAAACGACCAGGCGACGGCGCTCGGTCGCGAACTCGCCACCGAGATGCTTGCCCAGGGCGCGGCCGGTCTGATGGGGGAGCGAGCACAGTGAGCCCCACCAACCTTCCCGCCGGCCTTGAACACGGGCACGTCACCTTCCTGGGTGCCGGACCCGGGGATCCGGGGCTGCTGACCTTGCGTGCCGTGGAGGCACTGTCCAGCGCGGACGTCCTGGTCGCCGAGCACGACGTGCTCGACGTGATCAGGGCCCACGCCAGGCAGGGCGTCTCCGTCGTACCCATGAATCCGGGTTCCTCGTCGGACCCGTATCAGGGCACAGGCACGCCTCAACTCACGGTTGTTGACGGAGCGTCAACGACCGCTGCGCTCCCGCCGCCGCGGGATGCGGCTCATCTTGTCATGGAGGCCGCACGAGGCGGCAGGCGGGTCGTCCGTGCGGTGTCCGGGGACCCGGGACTGGATACGTACGCGACCGAGGAAATGCTCGCCTGCGCCGCCGCCGGTGTGCCCTTCGAGGTCGTGCCCGGTGTCGCGGCGGCGGTCGGCGTACCCGCCTACGCCGGTGTGCCGCTGCGGGACGCCCACGGCGCGGACGTCCGCTTCGTGGACGCCCGTACGGCCTCCGACCGGTGCTGGACCGAGGTCGGCGCCTCGGACGGCACGGTCGTGGTGTCGACGACCCTCGACTCGGTGGCCGCGGCCGCCGGGGAACTGGTCGCCGCCGGCCGCAAGCCGGACACCCCGATGACGGTCACGGTCGCCGGTACCACCACCCGGCAGCGGACCTGGACCGCCACCCTCGGCACGGTCGCCCAGACCCTGAAGCAGGCGAAGGCGCTGCCCTCGCCGGACGGCGGCCGCCCGGTGATAGCCGTGGTCGGTGAGCGGTCCGCCGCCGCCCAGCGCGACCAGTTGTCGTGGTTCGAGTCCAAGCCGCTGTTCGGCTGGAAGGTACTCGTGCCGCGGACGAAGGAGCAGGCGGCGACCCTCTCCGACCAGCTGCGGTCGTACGGCGCCGTGCCGCACGAGGTGCCGACGATCGCCGTCGAGCCGCCGCGCACGCCCCAGCAGATGGAGCGCGCGGTCAAGGGCCTGGTCACAGGGCGCTACGAGTGGATCGCCTTCACCTCGGTGAACGCGGTCAAGGCCGTACGCGAGAAGTTCGAGGAGTACGGGCTCGACGCGCGCGCCTTCGCGGGCATCAAGGTCGCGGCGGTCGGCGAACAGACCGCGAAGGCGCTGGTCGCCTTCGGCGTGAAGCCGGACCTGGTGCCGTCGGGCGAGCAGTCCGCCGCCGGGCTCCTTGAGGACTGGCCGCCCTACGACCCGGTCTTCGACCCGATCGACCGGGTGTTCCTGCCGCGCGCCGACATCGCCACGGAGACGCTGGTCGCCGGGCTGATCGAGCTGGGCTGGGAGGTGGACGACGTCACGGCCTACCGGACCGTGCGGGCGTCGCCGCCGCCGGCCGACACCCGGGAGGCGATCAAGGGCGGCGGCTTCGACGCGGTGCTCTTCACGTCGTCGTCCACCGTGCGGAACCTCGTGGGTATCGCCGGGAAGCCGCACAACGTGACGGTCATCGCGTGCATCGGTCCGGCCACGGCCAAGACGGCCGAGGAGCACGGGCTGCGGGTGGACGTGATGGCTCCGGAGCCGTCGGTCGGGAAGCTGGCGGAGGCGCTGGCGGAGTTCGGGCTGCGGCGGCGCGCGAGCGCGCTGGAGGCCGGGGATCCGGTGACGCGGCCGAGTGAGCGGCGGCCGGGCGCTCGGCGGCGACGCAGCACTACGTGAGTCGGGCCGCGGGGGTCTGAGGGCTTCGCCTCTCAGGCCCCCTTTCGTTCGCGGTGTGCGCCTTGGCGTTCGCCTGCCGGTGCGTCGTGGCTGGTCGCG
>NZ_JBEZKI010000007.1:17968-329873 GCF_040651615.1 Streptomyces sp. NPDC048417
TGTGGTTCCCCGCGCTCCTTTTGCGTTCGCGGTGTGCGCCTTGGTGTTCGGCTGTTGGTGTGTTGTGGCTGGTCGCGTGGTTCCCCGCGCTCCTTTTGCGTTCGCGGTGTGCGCCTTGGTGTTCGGCTGTTGGTGTGTTGTGGCTGGTCGCGTGGTTCCCCGCGCTCCTTTGCGGCGCTTCCCGCACGGGGTGGCGCTGCCTACGCGGCGTTGTTGCCGGGGACTTGCCGCATGACGTGGGCCGGAGCGCCGACGCCGCGTCGGCAAGCGCGCCCAGGTGGCGGGCGTAGCGTAGGGGACATGACGAAGTACGGCTCCTTCCCCGGCACGCGGCCGCGTCGGCTGCGGACCACCCCCGTCATGCGGCGCATGGTCGCCGAGACCCGGCTGCATCCCGCGGACTTCATCCTCCCGGCGTTCGTGCGCGAGGGCGTCGACGAACCGGTACCGATCGCCGCCATGCCCGGCGTCGTCCAGCACACCCGGGACACCCTGAAGAAGGCGGCCCTGGAGGCCGTCGAGGCGGGGATCTCCGGGATCATGCTGTTCGGGGTGCCGGAGGAGGGCAAGAAGGACGCCCTCGGCACGCCCGGCACCGACCCGGACGGGATTCTCCAGGTCGCGCTGCGGGACGTGCGGGCCGAGGTCGGCGACGAACTGCTCGTGATGTCCGACCTCTGTCTCGACGAGACGGTCGACCACGGGCACTGCGGGGTGCTGGACGCCGAGGGGCGCGTCGACAACGACGCCACCCTGGAGCGGTACGCCGAGATGGCCCAGGTGCAGGCCGACGCGGGCGCCCATGTCGTCGGGCCCAGCGGGATGATGGACGGGCAGATCGGCGTCGTCCGTGACGCCCTCGACCAGATCGGGCGGGAGGACGTCGCGATCCTCGCCTACACCGCCAAGTACGCCTCCGCCTTCTACGGTCCCTTCCGGGAGGCCGTCGGGTCCTCGCTGAAGGGGGACCGGAAGACCTACCAGCAGGACCCGGCCAACGCGCGGGAGTCCCTGCGGGAGCTGGCGCTGGACCTGGAGGAGGGGGCCGACATGGTGATGGTCAAGCCGGCCGGGCCCTACCTGGACATCCTCGCCCGGGTCGCCGACGCCGTGGACGTGCCGGTCGCCGCCTACCAGATCTCCGGCGAGTACTCGATGATCGAGGCCGCCGCCGAGAAGGGCTGGATCGACCGCGACCGGGCCATCCTGGAGACCCTGACCGGCATCAAGCGCGCCGGCGCACAGAACATCCTCACCTACTGGGCGGTCGAGGCCGCGCGGATGCTGGGCTGAACCTCAGGGGCAGGGGCGGTGCCCGCTGTGAGATGTCGCAGTGGGCACGTGCAAGTCGCCCGCGGAGTCGGGTTGTTGGCCCCTGATTCCGGGTTGGGTCGGCGCAGACGCCCATGTCCGGCGACGCGAGTTCGGCAAGGCGCTGCCCGTCGGCAGCCGGGCGGTGCTCAGCCACCTCACCGAGGACCTCGACCCCGGGAACATCCGGGCGGTCCAGCGGGAGCGCACCTCGCGCGGCTTCAGCTTCGTGCTGCGGTCGCGGGCCGAGGCCGAGCGCCTGCTACGCCGACATCAACGACGTCACCGACGCCGACATCAACGTCTACGTCCACGCGGCGCTCGGAGCCAAGGCCCGGGCACCGGCTCACCAGTTGAGGGCGTCGCCGCGGTCCTGCTGCCAGTACGTCACCCGCAGCGAGCTGTCGTAGTACACGCCCTTCGCCGGCAGCGACGGCGTCGCCGAGGCACCGCCGCTGCTGTTCGGGGACATGCCCTGGAAGGCGAGGACCAGCTTGCGGCCGGTCGTACCGCCGTCGCCGCTGCCGTCGGCCGCGGACAGCAGCACGCCCGCGTACCCGGACTCGCCCGGGGCGAGGGTGGTGACCGCCTGCGGATGGGTCTCCTCGGCGGGCTGCGGGACCCACTGCATCTCGTCGAAGCGGAGCACGGGGTAGTAGGTCAGGTAGCAGGTCCTGCTGCCGGTGTTCTTCACCGTGATCAGCATGTGGTTCAGCGGGCGGGAGAGCGGCTGGACGGTGACGGCGGTGTCGGAGCCGTTGCAGAGCACGGGGGTGGACTTGCCGCCGCCCCCGCCCCCGCCCCCGCCGCTCGGCGTCTTCGTGGTCGTGTCGCTCACGGGCGCGGACGTGGATGTGGACGTGGACTTGCCGGTACCCGTTCCGGTACCGGTACCCGTTCCGGTTCCCGTGCCGCCGTCGGCGGTTTCCGAGGGCTTCGGTGCCGATGCCGTCGGCGTCGACGCGGTCGTCGTCGACCGGGACGCTCCCTCGTCTCGCGTGCCCGTTCCGTTCTCACAGGCCGTGAGGGCGAGGGCGGCGACGGCGGCGCCGGTGGCGGCGAGCAGGCGGACACGTCGGGCGGTGCGCATGTCGAATCCTCTTTCGAGTGGTGGCGTGCTTGGATGGCCACAGCCTGTGGGCTGCTCCGTCCCGTCCGCCACAGCCGTCGGACGATCAGGGACGCTGGAACGGCCACACTGGCTTTGACCTGGGAGAACATCCCTTCCCTGGAACGCGGGAACGGGATGCGGGGGACGGAGGAACCGTGTCGGACGGCGCTGCGGGAAGCGGCTTCGCGGAGTTGCTGCGGGAGCTCAAGGACCGCTCGGGACTGAGTTACGGCACGCTCGCCAAGCGGCTGCACATGAGCACCTCGACCCTGCACCGCTACTGCAACGGGGACGCCGTACCGGCGGACTACGCCCCCGTGGAACGCCTCGCCCGGCTCTGCAAGGCCGGCCCCGAGGAACTCGTCGAACTGCATCGGCAGTGGGTACTGGCGGATGCGGGGCGGGGGCGGAAGCCGGCCGAGCCGGAGACGGCGGCCGTGCCGGAGACGGCGGCCGTGCCGGAGAAGGCGGCCGAGGCCGTCGTCACAGCGGAGCCGGAGCCGGAGCTGGAGCCCGCGCAGGAGCCGGAACCGGCGGCGGTGCCGGAGGCGGACGTGGAGGTGGTGGTCGGGCCGGGCGTCGCCCGGCGTGGTCGCCGTGCTCCGCGGCCCGCGCTCCTCGCCGGGATCGCGGTCGTCGTCCTGCTCGCCGCCGTCGCCGCCGCCGTACGGCTGCCTTCCGGCGGGACCGACGAGAAGAACGCGGAGTCAGCGGGCGCCACCACCGCCGCGGCCGGCGCCGCTCCGCACGGCACACACCGCTCCTCCGGGGCGCCGACGGCCACCTCGTCCACCGCCTCGCGGACCCCCTCCGCCGCGTCCTCGGCCCCGGCCGCCGGTCCGGCCGAGGCCACCGCCACGGCCGGCTCCTCGCCCACCGCGCACGACAGCTCGGCCGCGCCCCCGCTCACCGTCAACACCCAGCCCTACAGCTGGGAGAGCCCCTGCTCCCAGCACTACCTGATCCACCGGGCCCCGGCCGACGTGGCGCCGCCGCCTCTGGAGTCCGACGCGACCGCGTGGGTGACCGCGCACCAGGCGGTCTCCTCGGGGGAGCAGTACGTCACCCTGACCGTGCAGGGCACCGGCACCGGGTCCGTGGTGCTGGAGGGGCTCACGGTCCGTACGGCGGAGCGGAGTTCGCCGCTCGCCTGGAACGACTACGCGATGGGATATCCGGGCGTCGGCTGCGGCGGGAACGTACCCACCCGCTCCTTCACCGTCGCCCTGGACGCGATGCGGCCGGCGGTCGTGCCGGAGGCGGGGCACCGGGACTTCCCGTTCAAGGTGAGCGAGTCGGACCCCGAGGTGTTCTACATCAGGGCCGACGCCTCGGCGTACTCCGTGGGCTGGTACCTGGAGCTGTCCTGGTCCAGCGGGTCGCGGCACGGGACGCTGCGGATCGATGACAAGGGGCGGCCGTTCCGCACCAGCGGGAACAACGGGCGGCCCGCCTACGAGTTCCCGCTGGGCGGCGAGGCCTGGCGGACCGCGTCGTCGGCGGGGTGAGACAGGGACGCGGCGGAGGGGCCCTCGTCGCGTACGCCCTCGCCGTCCCGGCAGCCGCCGAGGGCGGTCGCGGCGACCAGCGCCAGGGCGGCCGCCGCCAGGAGACGGCGACGGCCGGCGGCCGGAGTGGGGCGCGTGGCGGACATGCGAGGGCTCCCTTGACGTCGTCGGCGTGCTCGGCGGTGCTCGGCAGGGTCGGCGATCTCGGTGTGCCCTCAGCCTGTGGGGCGGCGGGCCCGGACCGCCAGACCTCACCGTTGATTCGGGACGAGTGAGCCCGGTCCACGGCTCCGACCTGCACGGATCCCACCCCGTGGGACGGAGGGACGGGACGCCCGCGCACCCGGATCCAAGGCCCGGGCGCCCTTCGTCCGTATCGCGGAATCACGGGTGTAGACGGCATCCACCTCTCTAGGCTCCGGCCAAGACGAGGATCAGCCCGAGGAGCCGTCCATGACCGCCACCAGTGCCCCCGCCGCCCTGCCGCCGCTCGCGGCCCGTGCCCGAGCCGTCGGCGGTTCGCCGGTACGGGAGATCCTCGCGGTGACCGCACGCCCCGAGATGATCAACTTCGCGGGCGGGCTGCCGGCCCCCGAACTCTTCGACCGGGAGGGCATCGCGGCCGCCTTCCGGGCGGTGCTGGAGGAGTCGCCGGAACGGGCCCTGCAGTACTCGACGACGGAGGGCGAGCCGACCCTGAGAGACGGACTGGCGGCGCGCGTCACCGCACAGGGCCTGCCCACCGACACCGACGACCTCCTGATCACCACCGGCTCCCAGCAGGCCCTCTCCCTCCTGGCGAGCGCACTGATAGACCCCGGCGACACGGTCCTCGTCGAAAGCCCCTGCTATCTGGCGGCACTTCAGGTCTTCGGGCTGGCCGGCGCCCGGATCCTGCCCGTCCCGGGCGACGCGGACGGCGTCGACCCGGCCGCCCTGGAGGAACTCGTCCGCGCCGAGCGGCCCAAACTCCTCTACCTCGTCCCGACCTTCCAGAACCCCACCGGCCGCACCATGCCCGCTGCCCGCCGCGCCGCCCTCGCCACCACCGCCGCCCGGCACGGCCTGTGGGTCGTCGAGGACGACCCCTACGGCGACCTCCGCTACGACGGCGACCGCGTCCCCTGGATCGCGTCCTTCCCCGGTGCCGCGGACCGGGTGGTCCTGCTCGGCTCCTTCTCCAAGGTGATGGCCCCCGGCCTGCGCCTCGGCTGGCTCCGCGCCCCGGGCGCGCTGCGCCGCGCCTGCGCGGTGGCCAAGCAGGCGGCGGACCTGCACACCCCCACCCTCAACCAGCTCGCCGCCGCCCGGTACCTGGACGTCCTGGACGGCCATGTCGCCAAAGTGCGCGCTGTGTACGGCGCGCGCCGGGACGCCATGCTGGCCGGCCTCGCCGACGCCCTGCCGACCGGCTCCACCTGGAACCGGCCCGAGGGCGGCATGTTCCTCTGGGCCCGGCTCCCGGAGTCGTACGACACCACCGCCCTGCTCCGCCGGGCCGTGGACCACGACGTGGCCTACGTCCCCGGTGAGCCCTTCTACGCCGCCGACCCCGACCGCTCCACCCTGCGGCTGTGCTTCGTGACCCAGACACCCGAGGAGATCGGGGAGGGGCTGCGCAGGCTGGCTGCGGGACTCAGCGGCTGAGGCGGATCAGTCCCCTCGGATCAGTCCCACCGGGTCAGTCCCGTCGGCTCAGTCCCACCAGAAGTGCCACAGCCGCTCGCCGACCAGCTGCTCGGCGTACGACGACAGGGTGTCGTCGGCGCCGGGCAGCACGCTGTACGGGCAGAACGCGTAGTGCTCGGCGGCCACCGCCTCCGCCTCCTCGAGGTCGGCGGGCGGGGCGGCCACGGAGACGGCGAGATGGTCCAGGCCGAGGGCGACCACCCGTATCCCGAAGCGGTCCTCCCAGGAGCGCAGCACCGCGCACAGCCGGGCCACGTCCTCCTCGTAGTTGACCGGCCCGCCCCAGCCGATGGCCGCCGGTATGTCCGCGCTGCGCCGGGCCGACACCAGCGCCAGGTGCGGCTCCTTCAGCCAGGGCCGCCCCAGGCTCAGCGCGTCGGCGACATCGGCGGCCCGCGCGTCCGGGTCGGCGACCAGCGTCGGGGCGAGGGCCAGCCCCGGCCACTCCGCGCCGTCCGGCGGGTCCTCCTCCCAGTAGTCCTCCAGCACCTCGTCGGCGTCGTGGTCCCCGGGGTACGACGTCTCCTCGGGCGCGAAGTCCCAGTCGTCGACCTCGGACACGTCGATGAGCACCGGCAGCAGCCCCGCGCGGGCGGCCGGGGCGCCCAGCGCCGTCCAGGTCCCGGGACCGGCGGGCTGCCCCGCGTACCACAGCAACGGCTGGTGCCACGGGCCGTCGAGGGTCTCGTCCAGCAGGGTGCCGGGCGGGAGTTGGAGCCCCAGGGAACGACCGCTCGGGTCGGTCGCCAGCTTGGGCAGCGGGTTGGGAAGAGTCGCCATGCCACAGACTGTAAGGGCGGCCACTGACAACGGCGTTGGCGCCCACACGAAGCGATCCGGTCAATCCCCGCCGTACCCCTGCGCCACCACCTCCCGCAGGGCCAGACAGCGCCCCGCCGGTTCACCGGCCAGGGCGCACAGCTGCTCCACGGCCGCGCGCGGCGGCAGGGCACGGCCGCCCAGATAGCGCTGCCAGGACGACTTGCTGAACGTCGTCCGCGCCGCCAGCCCAGCCAGACTCAGCCCGGTGCGGTCCCGTAACGCGCGCAGCGCGGCGGGCACCGCCTCCGCGCCGCCGCCCCGGGACGCGACCTCGTGCAGCGCGAGCAGCCCCACCGGATCGCCGCCGCCGAGCCGGGCCAGCGCCGCCACCGCCTCCGGGGGCGGCAGCGAGCGGCCCGCCAGATAGCGCTCCCAGGACTTCGGGCTGTACCCGGTGCGCGACGCCAGCCGGTGCAGACTCAGCCCGCTGCGCTCCTTCAGCCGACGCAGCCGCACGATCAACTGCCGTGAGCACGGCTCCAGTTCGACAGGCAGCGCTTTCCCGTGACGCGACATGAACCCCCCGCTCGTCGTCCCCATCCGGCTGACGGATCGGGCGCGGTGCCCGTATGAGTCCGGCGGTGCCGTCCTGTCGTTCCGTCGCCGCGCACGGCTTTCACGCAGGTCAACTGGTACGGCGTCCCGTCCGGCCGTCACTTGTGGGGGAGCTGTGGCGTCCGCCGTCGTCCGGCCCGCACGCTCGTGTGGATCTGATCTCGCGACCGGAAGAGGAACGCATGCGATCGAACGTTCTGGCCAGGACCCTCGTCAGTGCCGCCGCCGTGGCGGGGCTCGCCGCCGGAAGCCTGGCGGCCGCGGGCACGAGTTTCGCGGCCTCGCAGCCGGCCGCCAAGGCGGCGGTGAGTTCCCGGACCGTCGGCATCCAGGCGGTGAACAACCTCGGCCTGGACACCGCCCACGCCGCCAACTGGCAGTGCTGGATGGCGAGGTGGGGCTACAACCCCGGCACGATCGACGGGCAGCTGGGCACCAACAGCTGGAAGGCGGCTCAGCAGATGTTCAACGACCAGGGCCTCGGCGCCGGCACCGTCGACGGCGTCGTCGGACCGAACACGATCAGGGCGCTGCAGCGCTACCTGAACCAGTACGGCTACAACCTCGACGTCGACGGCGTCGCGGGACCGGCGACCAAGGCCGCCTTCTGGGACTTCAACGCCTACTGCTGAGCCGCCCGGACGGCCCGGACGGCCCGGACCTTCCGGACGGCCCGGACGGCCTCAGAGCCGCTCGGGCGTCCGGATGCCCAGCAGGGCCATGCCCTGGTGGAGGGTGCGGGCCGTCAGGTCGCACAGGAGGAGGCGGTTCTCCACCTGTGCCGGGGTGTCGGCCTTCAGCACCGGGCACTTGTCGTAGAACGACGTGTACAGCGACGCCAGTTGGTACAGGTACGCGGCCAGCTTGTGCGGGGCGTACTCCGCCGCCGCCTCGAAGACCGTGTCGCCGAACGCGTCCAGGTGCAGGCCCAGCGCCCGCTCCGCCGCGTGCAGTTCCAGCTCCGGGTGCGCGGCGGGCCGGACGTCCCCCGCCTTGCGGAGGATCGACTGGATACGGGCGTACGCGTACTGGAGGTAGACGGACGTGTCGCCGTTCAGCGAGACCATCTGGTCCAGGTCGAACTTGTAGTCCCGGCTGGGCGACGTCGACAGGTCCGCGTACTTCACGGCGCCGATGCCGACCTGCTGGGCCCGCTCCTGGATCTCCGCCTCGGTGAGGTCCTGCGCCTTCTCCCGGACGACCTCGGCGGCCCGCTGCACCGCCTCGTCCAGCAGGTCCTCCAGCCGTACGGTCTCGCCCTCACGCGTCTTGAACGGCTTGCCGTCCGCGCCCAGCACCGTGCCGTAGCCCATGTTGTGCGCGGTGACGTCGCCGGTGAGCCAGCCCGCCCGCCGTGCCGCCTCGAAGACCATCTTGAAGTGCAGCGACTGCCGCACGTCCACGACGTAGAGCAGCGAGGTGGCGTGCAGGTCGGTGACCCGGTTGCGGATCGCCGTCAGGTCCGAGGCCGCGTACCCGAAGCCGCCGTCGGCCTTCTGCACGATCAGCGGGACCGGCTGGTCGTCCTTGCCCCGGATGTCGTCGAAGAAGACCACGAGCGCGCCCTCGGAACGGACCGCGACGCCCATCTCCTCCAGGAGGCGGGCCGTCTCCGGCATGCCGTCGTTGTACGCCGACTCGCCGACGATCTCGTCGTCCCGGATCTCCATGTCCAGCTTCTCGAAGACCGAGTAGAAGTAGACCTTCGACTCGTCCACGAACCGCTGCCACAGGTCCAGCGTCTCCTTGTCGCCGGACTGGAGGGCGACCACCCGCTTCCGGGCGCGCTCCTTGAAGCTCTCGTCCGCGTCGAAGACCGCCCGGGAGGCCTTGTAGACCCGGTTCAGGTTCGACATGGCCTGCTCGCCGTCCGTGTCGGTCTCCGCGGACAGCTCGTCCGGGTTCTCGATCAGGTACTGGATGAGCATGCCGAACTGGGTGCCCCAGTCGCCGATGTGGTGCCGGCCGATCGTCTTCTCGCCGGTGAAGTCGAGCATGCCGCGCAGGGCGTCGCCGATCACCGCGGAGCGCAGGTGGCCGACGTGCATCTCCTTGGCGACGTTCGGCTGGGCGTAGTCGATGACCGTGATGCCCGGGTTCGCCTTGGCGGCCACGCCGAGCCGGTCGCCGTCCGCGTACCGCGCGGTCAGGTTCTCGGTGATCGCCTTGTCGGAGAGGGTGATGTTGAGGAAGCCGGGTCCGGAGACCTCGACGTCCTGGATCAGGTCCGCGCCGGTGACGATGTGGGAGACGACCTGCGTCGCCAGCTCCCGGGGGTTGGCCTTGGCCTTCTTGGCGAGGGCGAGGATGCCGTTCGCCTGGAAGTCGGCCCGGTCGCTGCGTCGCAGCAGCGGGTCGACGGCGGCCTCCGGCAGGGTTGCCGAGAGGGCGTCCGCGAGACGCTGATTGACGAGATCGGTGAGCGACGTGACCGAGGCCATGGGGTGGGAGCCGTTCTCCTCGTGGGTGCGGGTAGACGGGACCAGTATTTCACGGGGGGTAAAGGGGTTTTTGCGGCTACGAGCTCGAGGGGGTGTGGTGGGCGGCCGGGTGCGGCGCCGTGGGGGCTGGTCGCGCAGTTCCCCGCGCCCCCGAGGGCGGCTGCGCCCCCAGACGGCGGTCGCGCCCTCAGACGGGGCCGCGGCGGTCGTTGGGAGGGCCTCGGTAACCCGTTTTCGTGGATTCGACCTCGGCTGGGACAATAGAGCGGTCAGCCGTGCGACCGTACCGGCTGTCCCATGTCAGAAAGAAGGACGTGCCGATCGTGGCTCAGAGCACCGAGACCACCGACTGGGTCTCCCGTTTCGCGGATGAGGTCATCGAGGAGTCGGAGCGTCGGGCCCCGGGCAAACCGGTCGTCGTCGCGTCCGGGCTCTCTCCGTCCGGCCCCATCCACCTGGGGAACCTGCGGGAGGTCATGACCCCGCACCTGGTCGCGGACGAGGTCCGACGGCGCGGGCACCAGGTCCGGCACCTGATCTCCTGGGACGACTACGACCGCTACCGCAAGGTGCCGGCCGGTGTCGCCGGGGTAGACGAGTCCTGGGCGGAGCACATCGGCAAGCCGCTCACCTCCGTCCCCGCCCCGAAGGGCTCCGCGTACCCGAACTGGGCCGAGCACTTCAAGGCCGCGATGACCCAGTCGCTGGCCGAGCTGGGCGTGGAGTTCGACGGGATCAGCCAGACCGCCCAGTACACCTCCGGGGTGTACCGGGAGCAGATCCTGCATGCCATGAAGCACCGTGGTGACATCGACGCGATCCTCGACCAGTACCGGACCAAGAAGGCCCCTGCGAAGAAGCAGCAGCAGAAGGCCGTCGACGAGGCCGAGCTGGAGGCGGCGGAGGGCTCGGGCGCGGCCGGCGAGGACGACGGTTCCGCGGGCTCCGCCGGATACTTCCCCTACAAGCCGTACTGCGGCGGCTGCGGGAAGGATCTGACGACCGTCACGTCCTACGACGACGACACCACCGAGCTGACCTACGTCTGCACGGCGTGTGCCTTCACCGAGACCGTCCGGCTGAGCGAGTTCAACCGGGGCAAGCTGGTCTGGAAGGTCGACTGGCCGATGCGCTGGGCGTTCGAGGGCGTCGTCTTCGAGCCGAGCGGTGTCGACCACTCGTCGCCCGGGTCGAGCTTCCAGGTGGGCGGGCAGATCGTCGGGATCTTCGGCGGGGAGCAGCCCATCGGGCCGATGTACGCGTTCGTGGGCATCAGCGGGATGGCGAAGATGTCGTCCTCGCGCGGTGGCGTACCCACGCCCGCCGACGCGCTGAAGATCATGGAGCCGCAGATCCTGCGCTGGCTCTACGCCCGCCGCCGGCCCAACCAGTCCTTCAAGATCGCCTTCGACCAGGAGATCCAGCGGCTCTACGACGAGTGGGACAAGCTGGACACGAAGGTGAGCGAGGGCGCCGCGCTGCCCGCTGACGTCGCCGCGCACGCGCGTGCGGTGGGCACGGCCTCCGGCGAGCTGCCGCGGACCCCGCGGCCGCTGCCGTACCGGACACTGGCGTCGGTCGCCGACATCACCGCCGGGCACGAGGACCAGGCGCTGCGGATCCTCAGCGAGCTGGACCCGGCCAACCCGCTGGGATCGGTGGACGAGGCACGGCCGCGGTACGACAAGGCGGAGGCCTGGATCAACACCCAGGTACCGGCCGACCAGCGCACCATCGTGCGGGACGAGCCGGACGTCGAGCTGCTGAAGTCCCTCGACGAGGCGTCCCGGCAGTCGGTACGGCTGCTGCTCGACGGGCTCTCCGAGCACTGGTCGCTGGACGGGCTGACGCACCTCGTGTACGGCGTGCCCAAGGTGCAGGCCGGGTTCTCCGCCGACGCGACGGCCAAGGAACTGCCGGCCGAGATCAAGACCGCCCAGCGGACGTTCTTCGCGCTGCTCTACCACCTGCTGGTGGGGCGCGACACCGGGCCCCGGCTGCCCACGCTGCTGCTCGCCGTGGGACAGGAGCGGGTGCGGGTCCTGCTCGGGGAGTAAGCGGCACCGGCATGAAGAAGGGGCCCTCTCCGCCGGAGAGGGCCCCTTCTTCATGCCGTGCGCGGCCTACGCGATGTGGTCTTCCTGCAGTTCCGCCGTGTGACGGTTCGTGAAGCGGTTGACCATGCGTTCCGCCTCCCGCTGCGGGAGGGTGATGCCGTACGTCGCCTCCACGTCACCCCGGAACTGGCCCGAACTGGGGTAGCCCCCGTCTATCGACTTCTTGAAGACCAGGTAGAAGTCTTCCTCGGTCGGCTCCGGGGGGCCACCGCCCTCGCCGAGTTCACGGGTGCGGCCGGGGCCGGAGGGGATGGGAAAGCTGCCGGTCGTCTCCGACGCGGACTCCTCGGGCAGCGGCTGCTGCTCCGGCGGGAACTGCTCCTCCGCGAACTGGGCGGGCGCGAACTGCTGCTGCTGCCGGGCCAGTTGCTGCTGGTACTGCTCCTGCTCGTACTGCTGCTGTGCCTGCCAGGCCGCGTACTGCTCCTCGGTGAACTGGGGCTCGAACGTCGGGTCGTAGTCGCCGTGGTACTCGATCTGCTGGGGGTCCCTCGCATGCAGCCAGGGGTTCAGCTCCGGGTCGGGTTCCGGCTCGGGCTCCGGCGCGTAGGCGGGCTGCTCGGCGTTGGGGCCGGGGACCAGCCCGGGGCGCTGCTCGCCGGGAGGTGCGGCCTGCCGCGGGAGGGCGGCCGGAGCGGGCGCGGCGGCAACCGGAGCGGGCGCGGCGGCAGCCGGCGCGGGGGCCGGCAGGAGCGCCGGCAGGTCTATGCCCGCCGCCGCCAGGCCCTCCGGGGCCGTCTGGGCCAGGGGGACGCCGTAGCGGGCCAGCCTCAGGGGCATCAGGGACTCCACCGGGGCCTTGCGGCGCCATGCCCGGCCGAAGCGGGAGCGCAGTCTCGCCTGGTAGACGAGACGTTCCTGCTCCAGCTTGATGACCTGGTCGTAGGAGCGCAGCTCCCACAGCTTCATCCGGCGCCAGAGCAGGAACGTGGGCACCGGGGAGAGCAGCCAGCGGGTGAGGCGGACCCCCTCCATGTGCTTGTCCGCCGTGATGTCCGCGATCCGCCCGATCGCGTGGCGGGCGGCCTCGACCGCGACCACGAACAGGATCGGGATCACCGCGTGCATGCCCACGCCCAGCGGGTCCGGCCAGGCCGCCGCGCCGTTGAAGGCGATCGTCGCGACGGTCAGCAGCCAGGCCGTCTGCCGCAGCAGCGGGAAGGGGATGCGGATCCAGGTCAGCAGCAGGTCCAGGGCGAGCAGGACGCAGATGCCCGCGTCGATGCCGATCGGGAAGACATAGGCGAAGTTCCCGAAGCCCTTCTTGATGGCCAGCTCACGGACGGCCGCGTACGAGCCGGCGAAGCCGATACCGGCGATGATCATCGCACCGGTCACGACCACACCGATGAGAACGCGGTGCATCCGAGTCAGCTGTATTCGCTCGGCCACCCGTACTCCCCTCCCCTTGCATGTTGTTGCGCGCAACAGGGTGGCACATCAGTGCGGCGCGCGTGTTGCCGGTCAGCCCTTCTTGGTTGACGACTTGGAGGGCGACGCACTCGCGGAGGGTGACTTGGAGGGTGACTTGGAGGCCGACTTCGACGGCGTCGCCGCAGGTGAACTCGGCGTCGTGGCGGAGCCGTTGGCCGTCGCGACCGAGGCCACCGCCTCCTTGGCGGCCTTCTCCGCGGACTTCGCGAGAGTGCCCGCGTCCGGGGTTTTCTCCCCGGCCAGACCCGCGCCGTTGTAGTCGACGGTGACGACCACGTTCGCGACCCGTGCCACGACCGTCTGCTGCCGGAAGGCGCCTTCCTTCTTCTTCAGGTCGTAGTGCACGACGGTCGCCTGGTCACCGGTCCCGGTCACCGGCTCCGACTTGGTGTTCTTGGCACCGGTCACGGACTGCGCCTCCTGCACCTGGCTCGCGTAGTACGCCTCGGCCTGCTTCTCGCCGGAGCCGCGGTTGGTGTCCGATGCGAAGCGGAGGAAGGAGATGTTGAGCCAGCGGAACTGCGAGCCCTTGACGCCGTTGTTGTCCAGGCTGCTCCAGGAACAACTGCCCCGCGTGGCCACGTCGTCCGAAGTGCCCTTCTTGCCCGACTTCGCGCCCTTCGGTACGAGTGCGGTGAGCGTCTTCTTCGACGGCACCGCACACGGCTCCGGCAGCTTCTGGTACTTGGCAGCCTGGACGGTCGGCGAAGGGGCGGTGCCGGCGTCGGAGCCGGAGCCGGCGGGGGCGGTGGCCGGGTTGGAGCCGCCGCCCGTCTCCTTCGCGGCGGCGTCGGAGTCCGAGGAACAGGCCGCCGCGAACAGCGCCACGGCGGGGACGGCGGCCGCACAGACGAGGCCGCGGCGCAGGCGCCCTGCCCGTCGCTGTGCGTTCCGCTCGTTCCGGTCGCGCTGGTCGTCTCGCTGGACTGCTACTCGCTGCATGGTTCCTTCACTCATACGTTCGGGGTTCCTGCGGTCGGATCGGGTCCGAGGGGCCACGGTACGCGGTGAGGAAGCTGTGCGGTTTCGGTTCGCGGGCTTTGCGGGCGGGGTGCGGAGGGCGTGCCCGGGCGCTCAGCTGTTGAGGGCCTCGGCCAGCTGGGCGGCCAGATTCTGGGCCCTGTCCTGCAGTTCCTTGCTGTCCGGGACGGTCCCGGTAGTCATCGGCTGCTCCTCGTACTCGATGGTCACCACGACGTTGGACGTGCGGAACACCACAGTCACCGTGCGCTGTTCGGCCGTCGAGCCGGAGCCGCTGAGCTGGTCGTCGAGATACGCCTCGTCGCCGAGGTCGGCGAGGGCGCGGGGCTGGAGGTCGACCGGGGTGGTCGAGGCGGAGGCCGAGGTGGACGCCGACGTGGACGTCGTGGCGGTCGTCGAG
This sequence comes from Streptomyces sp. NPDC048417, assembly GCF_040651615.1. Lineage (NCBI taxonomy): Bacteria > Bacillati > Actinomycetota > Actinomycetes > Kitasatosporales > Streptomycetaceae > Streptomyces > Streptomyces sp. NPDC048417. The sequence goes on from NZ_JBEZKI010000007.1 coordinate 32,338, forward strand.
GCGGAGGTGCCGGCGGATCCCGAGGGGGACGCGGGCGCGGACCCCGTGTCGGACGGCGTCGGGGTCGGCGTCCCGGACGACGATACGGAGGACGACGCCGACTCGGAGGCGCTCGGGGGCGCGGACTCGGGGATGTCGGCCGCCGACTCCCGCTGCGTGTAGATCGTCTGCGCCTCGTTGTCGTCGCTGACCGCGTTGTCGTAGGACACCACGCGCTCGAAGTCGACGGACAGCCGGTCCGTGGCGTCGGTGGACTCGACCTTCCAGCGGCAGCCGACCTTGCGGTCCGTGTCGTAGGTGAGCGTGGCCGTACCCGCGTACGCCTTGTCGCGCTGCTCCTCGTCGGTGATCTGGGCGATGCCCGGGAGCAGCGAGTCGAGGGTGTCCTGGCTGACCGCGCCGCAGGGCTCGGGGAGGGTGCGGTACTTGCCGGGCTGGGCGGCGACGGTGGCGGTGCCGGTGTCCGCGTTCTTGTCGCTGATGTCGTCGCCACCGCTGGAACCGCTCGTGCAGCCGGCCAGCAGGGCCGCGAGGAGGGCGGCGGTGCCGGTTACGTACGCCTTCCGCTGCACGGTCAGGCTCCTTTCCGTTCACTGGGTCGCTCGGTCCTGCTCCAGTGTCCCCGCTGGTTAATCGCTTGCCGCAGCGGGGCGTCCCCTGGAGACAATGTGTATCGCACGCACTGCCGTGAACGCCGGTCCCAAGTCTGATTTCGGTGACCTTGGCGACGCATTTGCGTTATTCCTTGATTAAGTCTTTTGTCCATTTTGTTTGATTGTCCGCGGGGGAATGAGGAAGCCATGTCGTACGTGGAGATGCCGGGTGCGAAGGTGCCGATCCGGATGTGGACCGACCCGGCGGCGGTCGAGGAGGTGGCGCTGCAGCAGCTGCGCAATGTCGCGACCCTGCCGTGGATCGAGGGCCTGGCGGTCATGCCGGACGTCCACTACGGGAAGGGCGCCACGGTCGGGTCGGTCATCGCCATGCGGGGGGCCGTGTGCCCGGCGGCGGTCGGCGTCGACATCGGCTGCGGGATGTCGGCGGTGAAGACGTCACTGACCGCCAACGACCTGCCGGGGGATCTGTCGCGACTGCGGTCGAAGATCGAGCAGGCGATTCCGGTGGGGCGGGGGATGCACGCGGATCCGGTGGAGCCGGGGGACTTCCACGGGCTGGCGACGGCCGGGTGGGGGGAGTTCTGGGGGCGGTTCGACGGGGTTGCCGATGCGGTCAAATTCCGTCAGGGGCGGGCGCATCAGCAGATGGGAACGCTCGGATCCGGAAATCATTTTGTCGAAGTATGCACAGATGTGGCCGATTCTGTTTGGTTGATGCTGCACTCCGGTTCCCGGAACATCGGCAAGGAACTCGCCGAGCACCACATCGGCGTGGCCCGGAACCTTCCGCACAACCAGGGCCTGGTCGACCGTGACCTCGCCGTCTTCGTCGCGGATACCCCGCAGATGGCGGCGTACGAGCACGATCTCTACTGGGCTCAGGAGTATGCGAAATACAACCGCTCGCTCATGATGGCGCTTCTCAAGGACGTGATCCGCAAGGAGTTCAAGAAGGCCAAGGTCACCTTCGAACCTGAAGTCAGCTGCCACCACAACTACGTGAGTCGCGAGCGGTACGAAGGCATGGACCTGCTCGTGACCCGCAAGGGTGCGATCAGTGCCCAGGCCGGGGAGTACGGCATCATTCCCGGCTCCATGGGCACCGGGTCGTACATCGTGAAGGGCCTCGGCAACGAGAAGTCCTTCAACTCCGCTTCACACGGCGCGGGTCGGCGCATGAGCCGGAACGCGGCCAAGCGGCGCTTCTCGACCAAGGACCTGGAAGAGCAGACGCGGGGGGTGGAGTGCCGCAAGGACTCCGGTGTCGTGGACGAGATCCCGGGCGCGTACAAGTCCATCGACCAGGTCATCGACCAGCAGCGGGACCTGGTGGCGGTAGTGGCGAAGCTGAAGCAGGTCGTCTGCGTCAAGGGATGATCCGCGGACCGCAGCGCAGAGCCCCGGTCGACGAGACCGGGGCTCTGCGCTGCACGCGGTGTGGCTACGTGGTCGTCATTCTCCGCGCCGTCCGGTGCCATGCAGGTACGACTGAGGCTGGTTCGAAGCGGTGTGATCCCTTGGTGCCGGGGAGGATGATCACGGACTCCAGATGATCGTGTGACGCGAGCCTGGGGTGGATGTTCGTGTGGCGATCGGGTGATCGATGAGGTTCGCCCGTGTGGGCTGTCCGGCGCTCACCTGGTGTCTTGTGAGGAGGTCCCGGCGTTCACGCCGGGGAGGAATCGCATCCCGTGACAGCGACGCGGAGCGTCGCCGTATCCGGCCCGTGGGCGCGGAGCGCCACCGTGCTCGCCCGGCGGAGCCGGGTGGAGGCGAACGTGTGTGCCTGCGTTCGCTGATGGGGGTGATCGTGGCGGGAGTTGGGTGTGGGTGTGCGAATCTCGCCCGTACGGTCGTGCGAGGGCAGGGCGGGTGACGGGAACGCGAGCGGGGTGTCGGCGTGGCGGAAGCGGCGGGGACTGATGGCGTGGGCCATGCCCGGTGCACCTACCGGCTGCGTGTGTCGTCTGCTGCCCGCAGTGCCCTGTCGGCGGAGTGGGACCGGTGCCGGTGGACCTGGAACGAATGCGTCGCCAAGTCCAGGGCCGTACACCTGCACAACAAGGCCACCGGGCAGAAGGCCACGTGCGGCCCGGCGCAGCTCGACAGGATGCTGACCGAAGCCCGCGCTCGCACGCCGTGGCTGCGTGAGGGCTCGTCGGTTCCCCAGCAGCAGATCATCCGCGACTTCGGCCGCTCCCGCGCCAAGGCGCACAAGGACATCCGGGAGCGGTTGCCGATGGCGCGCCGGGCCGGGATGCCCAGGCACAAGAAGAAGCGCGAGGCGCTGGCGAGCCTCAACTACACCAAGCGCGGCTTCCGGCTGAAGGACGGCTGTCTGCATCTGGCGGGTGGCATCGTGGTGACGGTGGTGTGGTCGCGGGAACTGCCGGCCGAGCCGTCCTCGGTGCGCGTGTACCAGGACAGCCTCGGGCACTGGTACGCCTCGTTCGTCGTCTCCGCCCAGGCGCAGCCGCTGCCGGAGACCGGCCGCGTGGTCGGCGTGGACTGGGGCGTGAAGGAGACTGCCACCACCACGTCCGACGACCATGATCTGCCTCACGCCGGGCATGGCAGGAAGGCTCAGACAAAGCTGACCCGGTACGACCGTATGATGGCCCGCCGCAGACCGGACAAGGGCCAGCCCGCCTCGAAGGGCTACCGCGAGGCGAAGAGACTGCGTGCGAAGGCGTACAAGAAGGTTGCCCGGCAGAGGCAGGACACTGGCCGTAAGTGGGCCAAGAAGGTTGTCCGCGACCATGACGCTGTCGCCGTCGAGGACTTCAAGCCGAAGTTCCTGGCCAGGACCACCATGGCCCGCAAGGCCGCTGACGCCGCCATCGGCGCCACCAGGACGGCTCTGGTCGAGATGGGCCGCAAACACGGGCGGGACATCCGCCTCGTACACCCCGCGTACACCACGATGGACTGCGCGCACTGCGGAGCGAGAGCCAAGCACGCACTGCCGCTGGGTGAGCGCACCTACACCTGCACCGTGTGCAAGACCGTCTCCCCACGGGACAAGAACTCCGCACACGTGATGCTCGTCCGGGCTGGTCTCAACCCGGCTGGTGCCGATGGTGCAAGACCTCCGGGAGCGCTGCTCCAGGAGGCGGCCTGAGCCAGGAATCCCCTCCCTTCAGGGAGGGGAGGATTCAATTCGCGTGATGGACCGCGTAGATCATCACGAAGGCGAGGAAGTGGATGCCGAAGAGGAAGTAGGCCAGGAAGTACCAGACCTGGCGTTCGTTCCTGGTCTCCTGTGCCAGGCGGCGCTTTTCCAGGTCGTCTTCCAGGGCGGCCGTGGGGTCGGCGTCCGGACGGTCCCCCATCACAGGTCCCGGTGGACCTTGGAGTTGGAGGCCTGGGCGCGGGGGCGTACCACCAGGAGGTCGATGTTGACGTGGCTGGGGCGGGTCACCGTCCAGGTGATCGTGTCCGCCACGTCCTCGGCCGTCAGGGGCTCGGCGACGCCCTGGTAGACCTTCGCCGCCTTCTCCTCGTCGCCGCCGAAGCGGGTCAGCGCGAACTCGTCGGTCTTGACCATGCCGGGGGCGACCTCGATGACGCGGACCGGCTTGCCGACGATCTCCAGGCGGAGTGTCTCGGCGAGGACGTGGGCGCCGTGCTTGGCGGCGACATAGCCGGCGCCGCCCTCGTAGGTGCCGTGGCCGGCGGTCGAGGAGACGACGACCACCGTGCCGTCGCCGCTCGCCTCCAGCCGGGGCAGCAGGGCCTGGGTGAGGTTGAGGGTGCCGATGACGTTCGTCTCGTACATCGTGCGCCAGTCGGCCGGGTCGCCGGTGGCCACCGGGTCGGCGCCGAGGGCTCCGCCGGCGTTGTTCACGAGGACGGCGACCGTCTTGAAGGCGGTCGCGAACTCGTCCACGGCCGCGCGGTCCGTCACGTCCAGCGGGTAGGCGGTCGCCTGGTGGCCGGCCTCGTTGATCTCCTTGGCCAGCGCCTCGATGCGGTCCTCGCGGCGGGCGGTGAGGACCACGCGGTAGCCGGCAGCGGCGAGCTGTCGGGCGGTCGCGGCGCCGATTCCGCTGCTCGCACCGGTGACGACGGCGATGCGGGAGGCGGCGGACGGTGCGGTGGCCATGCGGTGCTCCTGATTGCTCGGTGGGCGTCGGCTCCTTCCAGCGTAGGCGAGGGTCAGCCGCCGCTCCTCGGCGCCCACATGATCACTGCCATGCCCGCCAGGCAGATCGCCGCGCCCGTGAGGTCCCAGCGGTCCGGGCGGTAACCGTCGGCGACGACGCCCCACAGGATCGAGCCCGCGACGAAGATTCCGCCGTATGCCGCCAGGATGCGGCCGAAGTGGGCGTCCGGCTGGAACGTGGCGACGAAGCCGTAGGCGCCGAGGGAGAGGATCCCGCCGGCGATCCAGAGCCAGCCCCGGTGCTCCCGTACGCCCTGCCAGACCAGCCAGGCGCCGCCGATCTCGAAGAAGGCGGCGACGACGAACAGGGCGGCGGAGCGGAGGATCAGCATGTCCGCAGACTGCCATGGCGTCCGGCTGTCACCTGTTGGAGGGCGCCTGCGCCGGGGTCCGGGTGGCATACATCCGTACGAACGCCGGAGACGGACGGGATGGACGGATGGACGGGACGGGTGGCATGGCGATGCGTCGTTGCGGGCTTGCGGTGGTCGGGGCGGTGACGGTGGGCGCGCTGGTGGTCGGGGCGGGCGGTACCGCGTGGGCCGGGGACGCCGATCTCGAGGTGCACGGGTCGGTCGTGATGAGCGGGGACCTGGTGGAGGTCCGGGTGACGCCGCGCAACCTCGGGCCGGACACCGTGTCCGACGCCACCGTGCGGTTCAGCTGGTCGGCGGCGCTGGCGGACACGCAGCAGCTGCCGGCCGCCTGCGCCCGCTCCGGCGACCGGGAGGTGGTGTGCGCCACCGGGCCGCTGGCCGTGGACCTGCCCGGCGAGCAGCTGGTGGTTCCGGTACGGCTGCGGGCGCGGCCGTCGGAGGTGACGCTGGAGGTCGACGTGGCGTGGGGCGGCGGCGCGGTGGACCACGACCGTACGAACGACAGGCAACGGGTGCTGGTGCTGGCGACCGGGGATCCGTACGCCTTCTGACCGGAACGCCAGGACGGCCCCTGGCTAGGTCGTGCCGAAGGTCACCCGGTAGTAGCAGGCGCCCTTGCAGGGCATGGTCGCCGCGTCGTCGAAGGCGTACGAGTAGGCGTACGGCGCGGCCCGCTTGAAGACCTGGGTGTAGTCGACGGGCCACTTGGCGGGGACGCAGTTGTCGCGGCCCGCCCAGGCGCCGCGGCAGCAGTACGTGTCGCCGCCGAACGCCGCGCACGGCGGCTTGCAGCCGATCTCCCGGCCGCCGGAGAGGGCCTGCATCGCCTTGGGGCAGTCGATCTCGGTGGTGCAGGCGCCGTGGTAGCAGCCCGTGGAGCTGACCGGGTCGGTGGTCGTGCTGTGGGAGATGTTGATGTACATGGGCAGGTTGGCGCCGTCGACCATGCTGACGTCGTAGAAGTCCATGCCCGCGTACGCGTCGAAGGTGAACTCGCCGAGGGTGGTGGGTGGGTTGGGGCCGGTGCAGACGCTGGTGCAGTCGCCGGAGGCGCAGGGGCCCGCGGCGGTGCCGATGCATCCGGTACGGCCCCAGATGCGGCCGCCCCAGTTGTTGGCCACGGTCAGCGAGAGGCTCTGGCCGGGGGCGAGTCTGCGGCCCGCGGGGTAGACGGCGGTGTTGGTGACGATCGCCCAGACCGGTTGCGCGGTCCGGTTGACGACCGTGATCAGACGCCGGCCGGCCGGGGCCGACGCCGGGGCATGCTGGTGCGGCGCGGCGGCCGGCTTCCGGGCGGTCGTGGCCGACGGCTTGGCCGAGCGGGACGGGGACGCGGCGGGGGATGCGGAGGAGGAGGGGGGCCCACTGCGGCCGGCGGAAGGCGCGGGCGAGGTGGCCGGCGGTGTGGACGGGGCGGCTGCGGCCGTCCGGCGGGCCGGTGTGCCCGCGGTGTCGGTTCCGGGTGACGGTGTCCACGCGCCGTAGGTGATCAGTACGGTGGCCGCCGTCGCGAGGGCCGCGGCCGCCGCGGGGGCGTACCACCAGCGGCGTCGCGGGGGTCTCGCGCCGTGTCTTCTGCGTCCTCGTGCCATCCTCGGGCCTTCCTCGGGCGGTGCCGGATGTGTGCCTGCCTCTCGGTGACCTCGTGCGCGGCGGCCGTACAACATAAATTGCGGACTCGAACAGGTTTCGACGTCGACCCGCCGGTTTTTCTGTTGTCCCCGTGGGCCTCGGGAGGTCTCCACACCACAAGCCGGTCCGACAGCCGGTACCGAGGCCGGTCCCAGAGCCGGATCCCTGCGCGGAGGAACAGACCCACATGATCGAGAACCATCGGAGGGGGCCCGATCCCGGCCTGGTGACGGCCGCGCGCGCGGGTGACGGGCGGGCCCTGGAGCAGCTGGTGACCGATTGCCTGCCGCTGGTCTACAACATCGTCGGCCGGGCCCTGAACGGTCATGCCGATGTCGACGACGTCGTACAGGAGACGCTGTTGCGCATGGTGCGCGGGCTGCCGAAGCTGCGGGATCCGTCGGCGTTCCGGTCCTGGCTGGTCGCGATCACGATCAGGCAGGTGCGCAACCGGGAGAGCCTGCGGGCCACCGACCGCGACCGCAGGGCGCGGCTGGAGGACGCGGAGGTGCTGGCCGACCCCGACCTGGACTTCGCCGGGCTGACCATCCTGCGGCTGGGCCTGACCGAGCAGCGCCGGGAGATCGCCGAGGCGACGCGCTGGCTCGATCCGGACGATCAGGAACTGCTGTCCCTGTGGTGGCTGGAGGAGACCGGTGAGCTGGAGCGCGCCGAGCTGGCCGGTGCGCTGGGGCTGTCCGACCGGCATGCCGCCGTGCGGGTGCAGCGCATGAAGAAGCAGATGGAGGTCGCGCGGTGTGTGGTGCGCGGGCTGGGCGCCGAACCGCGCTGTGCCCTGCTGGACGAGATCGCCGCGCCGTGGGACGGCACGCCGGGTTCCCTGTGGCGTAAGCGATTCGCCCGTCACATACGTGACTGTGGGGAGTGCGCGGGCCTGGAGCGGGGGCTGTTGCCGATGGACCGGTTGCTGGGCGGTCTGCCGCTGGTGGCCGTGCCGGCCGGTCTCGATCCGGCGCGGGTGCTCGCCCATGTCACAGCGTCTTCCGGTACTTCCGGTACTTCCGGTTCTTCCAGTACGTCCGGTGCTCCTCGCGGGCGGCACGGGCATGCGGGCAGGCGGGCCCGGCGGGCCCGGCGGGCGGTGAGCAAGCCTGTCGTGGTCGGTGGCTCGGCGGCGGTCGCGGTCGTGGCGGTGGCCGCGCTGGTCGCGGCCCGGCTGACGGCCGGTCCGTCGGCCCCGGTGGACCAGACGGCTCCGCGTCCGTCGGCGCCGGTGGCCGTCACCTCCCCGAGCTCCACGCACTCGCCCTCCCCGTCGCCTTCCCCGTCCCGCAAGCCGAGTGCGTCCCCGAGCCGGTCGGTGAAGCCCACTCCGTCCCCGCGCGCCGCGGCCCCCGTGCAGGTCGCCTCCAGTGCCCGCAAGGGTGTCGGGGTGTGGTCGTTCAACGGGGTGAGCCAGGCGCTGGCCGCGAGCGGGGCGAGCTGGTACTACACCTGGAACACCCAGCACCAGGGCGTGACGACCCCGGGTTCGGCCTCCTTCGTGCCCATGGCCTGGGGCGCCGCCTCCGTGACCGACGCGTCGCTCGCGCAGGCCCGGGCGCAGGGGCCGTACCTGCTGGGGTTCAACGAACCCGACATGGCGCAGCAGTCGAACATGACGGTCGAGCAGGCGCTGGAGCTGTGGCCCAGGCTGATGGGGGCCGGCAAGGTGCTGGGCAGCCCGGCGGTGGCGTACGGCGCGGACACGGCCGGTGGCTGGCTGGACCGGTTCATGTCCGGGGCGAAGGCGAAGGGGTACCGGGTCGACTTCATCGCGCTGCACTGGTACGGCGGCGACTTCCGCACCCCGCAGGCCGTGCAGCAGCTGACGTCGTATCTGGCTTCGGTGTACGAGCGGTACCACAAGCCGATCTGGCTCACCGAGTACGCCCTGATCGACTTCTCGCAGGGGACGCGGTTCCCGTCCGCGCGGCAGCAGGCGGACTTCGTCACCGCGTCCGCGAAGGCACTGGACGCGCTGCCGTACCTCCAGCGTTACGCGTGGTTCGGCCTGGGCGCGGACCCGTCGAAGCCGAGCAGCGGGCTGTTCACCAGCGGTACGGCGGCAACGGCGGCGGGCCGGGCCTTCCAGGCGGCGCGCTGAGCGGAGGGGGCCGGTGCGACCGCCGTGCGGCGGTGGGCACCGGCCCCCTCGGGGTCATGGGCTCACGCCCCAGGTGACGCGGTAGTCGCACTCTCCGGAGCAGGTGAGCACGCTGGTGGCGTCGTCGTTGACGTAGGAGTAGGCGTTGGGTTCGGCCGCCTTGAACACGGCCGCGGAGTCGACGGGCCAGGAGGACGGGACGCACTGGGGGCGGGCCGCGTAGGCGCCCGTGCAGCAGGTCTGGTCGGTCTTGAACACCAGACAGGCGCTGAGGCACGCGACGACATGGCCGTCGCGGACGCGCTGGAGCCTGGCGGGGCAGGTGGCGTTGGCGTCCCGGGTGCAGCCGGCCGCGGAGCAGCCGTTCGCGTCGATCCTGTCGCGGGAGGAGCCGCCGTAACTGTTGATCCACATCGGCAGGTTGTTGCCCTCGACCAGGCTGACGTCGTAGAAGTCCATGCCGTTCCAGGCGTTCAGGTTGAACTCGGCGAGTGTGGAGGGGAATTCGCCCCAGGTCGAGCCGCACTGGAAGCGGCCGCAGTCCCCGGTCAGGCAGTGGCCGCGGCCGGCGGCGTCGAAGGAACAGCCGGTGCGGGCCCAGAGGCGGACGTCCCAGTGGTCGGGGATGCGGAAGGTCAGGCTGGCGCCGGGGCGCAGTACCCAGCCGGTCGCCTCGACCGGGTGCTTGGGGTCGGCGGCGATCGCGGGCCAGATGGTCTGGCCGAGGCGGTTGACGAGGGTGATGGTGCGCTTGCCGGGGGTCTTGGCGGCGGCCGTCGGCTGCTTTGCCGTACGGGAGGGCGAGGAGGCCTTGGCCGAGGGCGATGTCCCGGCGTGCGGAGCCGACGAGGCCGAGGGGGTCGGTGACGGTTTCGGGGAGGGGCTCGCGAGAGGGGTGGCGGCGGCTGTCGTACGGGGCGTCGCCGCCGGGTCGGCGGTGGTGGTCGGCTGGTCGGAGGCCGGCGCCGTCTGCATACGGGCCAGCACTACGCCGGTCACCAGGGCGAGGCAGGTGAGGACCACGGCGGTGGTGGCGGCGAGGCCGGAGTACCGGCGGGGTCGGTGGCGGCGGCGGTGGTGGCGGTGGTGGCGGTGGTGGCGCATGGCACGGGGCTCCTGTCCGTTCCCACGGGTGTGGGCTTACGTGGGGGAGACCCGGACGGGGGTGGTGGGACAACGGAAATGGGGTGGCTGGTGCGGGTGCGCTGTGGATGTGGGGAATACCGGTGGGTGGGGTCTCGTTCTGCAGGTATAGTTGAATCGTAAACAACCTGGAGGGTGAGCGAGCATGCAGTTCGGGATCTTCACGGTCGGCGATGTCACGCCGGACCCCACGACGGGTCGGACGCCGAGCGAGCGGGAGCGGATCAAGGCGATGGTCGCGATCGCGCTGAAGGCCGAGGAGGTCGGGCTGGACGTCTTCGCGACCGGTGAGCACCACAACCCGCCGTTCGTGCCGTCGTCGCCGACCACCATGCTCGGTTACGTCGCCGCGCGCACGGAGAAGCTGATCCTCTCCACCTCCACCACCCTGATCACCACCAACGACCCGGTGAAGATCGCCGAGGACTTCGCGATGCTCCAGCACCTGGCCGACGGCCGGGTGGACCTGATGATGGGGCGCGGCAACACCGGCCCGGTCTACCCCTGGTTCGGCCAGGACATCCGGCAGGGCATCAACCTCGCCATCGAGAACTACGCCCTGCTGCACCGCCTGTGGCGCGAGGACGTCGTGAACTGGGAGGGCAAGTTCCGCACGCCGCTGCAGGGCTTCACCTCCACCCCGAGGCCGCTGGACGGGATCGCCCCGTTCGTCTGGCACGGCTCGATCCGCTCGCCGGAGATAGCCGAGCAGGCCGCCTACTACGGTGACGGCTTCTTCCACAACAACATCTTCTGGCCCGCCGACCACACCAAGCGGATGGTCGAGCTGTACCGGGCCCGGTACGCCCACTACGGGCACGGCACGCCCGAGCAGGCGATCGTCGGCCTGGGCGGCCAGGTGTTCATGCGCCACAGCTCGCAGGACGCGGTGCGCGAGTTCCGGCCGTACTTCGACAACGCGCCGGTCTACGGTCACGGGCCCTCCCTGGAGGACTTCACCGACCAGACTCCGCTGACCGTCGGCACGCCCGAGCAGGTCATCGAGAAGACGCTGGCCTTCCGGGAGTACGCCGGTGACTACCAGCGCCAGCTGTTCCTGGTCGACCACGCGGGGCTGCCGCTGAAGACGGTCCTGGAGCAGATCGACATGCTGGGCGAGGAGGTCGTACCGGTGCTGCGCAAGGAGTTCGCGAACGGCCGTCCGGCGAACGTCCCGGAGGCGCCCACGCACGCGTCGCTGCTCGCCGCGGCCGCCTCGGAAGGCGCGGAAGGCTCGGACGCGGAGAAGAAGGAGGTCGGGGCATGAAGCTCGTCGTCGTCTCGGCGGGACTGAGCGTGCCGTCGTCCACCCGGCTGCTGGCCGACCGGCTGGCGGCCGCGGTGGGCCGGCAGGCCGCCGGTGTCGAGGTCGAGGTGGTGGAGCTGCGCGACCTCGCGGTAGAGATCGCGCACAACTTCACCAACGGCTTCCCCGGGCGCAGGCTGGCGGCCGCGCTGGAGGCGGTGACGGAGGCGGACGGCGTGATCGCGGTCACGCCGGTGTTCACGGCCTCGTACAGCGGCCTGTTCAAGTCGTTCTTCGACGTCCTGGACAAGGAAACGCTGGTGGGCAAGCCGGTGCTGATCGCGGCGACCGGGGGTACGGCCCGGCACTCGCTGGTGCTGGAGCACGCGCTGCGGCCGATGTTCGCGTACCTGCGGGCGGTGATCGCGCCGACCGGCGTCTACGCGGCGTCGGAGGACTGGGGCGCGGAGGGCCTGGAGGCCCGGATCGAACGGGCGGCGGGGGAGCTGGCGGCACTGATGACGGGCCTGACCGGCGCGCGGCCGGCGAAGCCGGAGGCTGTGCCGGTGGTGGTGCCGTTCGAGGAGCAGCTGGCGAGGCTGGCGGCGAGCTGAGATCGACCGGGGCCGGGGGTGTCGCTTACCGGCGCCGGCAGGGTGCCTCCCCCAGAGGGGGTGCCGCCAGCGCCCACCCGTGCCGCCCTGGGGGCACGACTGCCCGCAGCTGGGACGCGCCCCGTAAGGGGCGCGGGGCTGTATTCGATGTGCGGCCGCCGTCGTGGGGGCGCGACCAGCCCCCACCGGGCGACCAGCCCCCACCGGGCGCTAAGCCTCCACCGGGCGACCAGCCCCCACCGGGCGCTAAGCCTCCACCGGGCGACCAGCCTCCACCGGGCGCTAAGCCTCCACCGGGCGATCAGCCTCCACCGGGCGACCAGCCCCCACGGGGCGCTAAGCCCCCACCGGGCGCTAAGCCCCCACCGCGCGACCAGCCCCCACCGGGCGACAGCCAGAACTCGACGCCCGTTGCCTCTGTGACGGTGAGAGCCAGGTAAAAAGGGTGATCGTAGGCCCGCTCACCCCGGCCGAACCACCGGAGGCCTTGGCAGACTGGGTGCGTGCCCCAGACTGTGCTGCTCGCCGAAGACGACCGCGCCATCCGCCACGCCCTGGAGCGGGCCCTCAGCCTGGAGGGTTATGAGGTGACGGCGGTCGCGGACGGTGTGGAAGCCCTGGCGCACGCCCATCGCGAGCGACCGGACGTCCTCGTCCTCGACGTGATGATGCCCGGCATCGACGGCCTCCAGGTCTGCCGCGTCCTGCGCGCCGAGGGCGACCGCACCCCCATCCTGATGCTGACCGCGCTGGTCGAGACCGCCGACCGGATCGCGGGACTGGACGCCGGCGCCGACGACTACGTCGTCAAGCCCTTCGACGTCGAAGAGGTCTTCGCGAGGCTGCGGGCCCTGCTGCGGCGCACCTCCCCGGTGACCACCGGCGGCGGCTCGGGCGGCTCGGGCGGCGTGGTCGCCGACCCCGGCCGGGAACCGCAGGTCTCCGACCGGCAGGTGGAGGCGGCCGGCCTGCGGATGGACCTCCAGGCCCGCCGGGCCTGGCGCGGCCGGCGCGAGCTGGAGCTGACCCGTACCGAGTTCGAGCTCCTGGAACTGCTCGCCCGCAACGCCGGGATCGTCCTGGACCACTCCACGATCTACGACCGTATCTGGGGCTACGACTTCGGCCCCGGCTCAAAGAACCTCGCCGTCTACGTCGGCTACCTGCGCCGCAAGCTCGACGAGCCCGGCGGCGCGCAGCTGATCCACACCGTCCGGGGCGTGGGTTACGTGCTGCGGGAGGACTGAGTGGGCCGCTTCCGGCGGCTCCGGCGGGTGCTGGTCAGGCGTCGGCCCCGGCTCGTCTCCCTGCGCACCACGTTCGTCGTCTCCTTCGCGGCCGTCACCGCGGCCGTCACGATCGTCGTCGGCATCCTGTCGTACAACGCCGCCGCCCGGCTGGTCCGCGTGGACGAGCAGTCGGTGTTCACCCAGGTCGTCTCCGACGTCCAGGACGAGGTCAAGCAGCACCGGATGGTCCCGGAGGACTTCTTCTCCTCCAAGCCGGGACATGACCTGGTCCGGCCGCCCCGCACCGACGTCCAGGTGCTCGGCGAGCACGGCGAGACCGTCGACCACGGCAGCCCGGTACTGCCCGTCACCGACGCGGACCGGGCGGCCGCCATGGCCGCGAAGGCCGGGACGACGGCCCAGCGCAAGGACGTCCGGGTCGGCGACGACCTGTTCCGGATCGCCACGGTGGCGCTCGGCGACGGCCGGGGCGCGGTGCAGGTGGCGCAGGAGTTCAGCGACACGGAGGACCTGCTGCGGGCGCTCCAGCAGCGGACGCTGGCGCTGATGGCGGCGGTGGTCGTGGCCGCGGGGCTGTTCGGCTGGTGGCTGGCCCGCCGGATCACCCGTCGGCTGGTGATCCTCACCTCGGCCGCGGAGGACGTGGCCCGCACCCGGCAGCTCGGCATCCAGGTCCCGGTGACGGGACTGGACGAGGTGGGCCGGCTGGGCCGGGCCTTCGACCGGATGCTGGGGCGGCTGGCCCAGTCGGAGGAGGACCAGCGGCGGCTGGTCCAGGACGCCGGTCACGAACTCCGCACCCCGCTGACCTCGCTCCGTACCAACATCTCCCTGCTCCGCCGTATCGACGAACTCCCGCCGGCCACCCGGGACGAGCTCGTCGCGGACCTCGGCCAGGAGGCGCGCGAGCTGACCGACCTGGTCAACGAGCTGGTCGACCTCGCGGCCGGGCAGTCCGACGCGGAGCCGCCGCAGCGGGTGGACCTGGCCGACATCGGGGAGGACGTCGCCGGGCTGGCCCGCCGTCGTACCGGCCGCGAGATCCTGCTCCGCGCGAGCGGCGACACGACCACCGACGGCCGCCCGGGCATGCTCCAGCGGGCCGTCTCCAACCTGGTCGAGAACGCGGCCAAGTTCGACCGGGACGGCAAGGCCCCCATCGAGATCAACGTCACCGGCCCCGCCCGCCCCGGAACGGTCCGCGTCGAGGTCCTCGACCGCGGCCCCGGGATCGCCGAGGGCGACCTGATCCGGATCTTCGACCGCTTCTACCGCGCCGCTGACGCCCGCTCCCTCCCCGGCTCCGGCCTCGGCCTCTCCATCGTCCGCGAGGTCGCGATGGCCCACGGCGGAGCCCCCTTCGCCTTCCGCAGAGAGGGCGGCGGCGCGGTGATCGGCTTCACGGTGGGCGGGGGGTTCGCGGGCGGGATGCCACGGGTGTAGGCCCGTACCGCACCGCGCGCAGGAGCGGGACCGCGCACCGCTCACCGCACCGCGCGCCCCACCCACCGTGAAGCCGCGCACCGCACCGCGCACCCCCCCACCCACCGTGAAGCCGCGCACCGCTCACCGCTTTCCGCGCAGGGCCCGGACGACGTCGGCCACGGCGGTGAGGATGCGGGCCCGGTCCCTCGAATCGGCGTCGGCGAGCGCGGTACGGACGATCAGCACGGCGGCGCAGGCCACGATCAGCAGCGCCAGGACTCCGCACAGGGCGGTGAGGAGCAGGGGGGCCATCGGGGTTCCTTCCAGGGCCGGAGCGACGACGCCGCCGACTGTGCTCCGGGTGCGCTGCTCGGGGCTCCGGCCGATGTGCTCGAATGCCGGTGATACCGCAGGTCATGGAGGTAATCTGCGATTTCGCGAGTCGTACGGGTCGTACGGGTCGTGCGATCCGGGGCCTGGAGGGGGACGGCCGGTGACGTACGAGGAGCAGCTGGACCGGCTCGTCAGGGCCGCCGAGGGACCCGGTCCGGCGGTGGTGGCCGCGGCGATCGCGGCCAAGTACGGGCTGAGCATCCACGCCAACACCGTCAGGGACTGGCTCCAGGGCAAGGGCGTCCCCCGTGACCGGGTGAAGCGGCACGCCTTCCTCGGTGTGCTGACCGAACTCGCGCAGACCCGGCGGCCCGGTGCCGTGCCCCGCCTCACCCGGGAGCAGTGGGACCGTCTCGCGGAGGCGTCCCGGCAGGGGAGGACGGCCGACTCCGCGCCGCCCGCCCCACAGGGTTTCGGCCAGGACTGGCTGAGCGCCGTGACCGGCTCCGTCGTATGGCAGCTCGTCGCGCCCACCGAACAGGAACGGGCCGGGACGATGCGGGAGCAGACCCTCGACGTCGTACGACGGCTCGCGAAGCTGTACGACGAGCGGCGCGGGCCGCTGGCGCGGGACCCGTGGCGGGACCCGGAGCTGGGGGAGCGCATGGTCCGGGCGACGAAACTCCTGCTGCACGAGATACAGGAGCGGCTGCGCCGGCCGACGCTGACGCCCGCCGAGGCCGCGCTGATCTCCCTGCTGCCGTTCCTCCACCAGGCGCACGGCGCGTACACCGTCGCCGAGCTTGCCCACATCGACCCGGTGGACCTGGACGACCAACTGCCGGGCGGCGCACACCGGCAGACCCACAACGCCCTGCTGCGCGCCCACAAGCGGCTCGTCCGCCAGGCCAACCGCGGGCATGAGCTGCCCGACCGTGGGGACGGGCGCCCGGAGACCGGCTGGTGGCTCTTCCACCAGTGGGCGAAACAGGAGATGGGCTCACTGCCCGCCCTGCTGGCCGAACTGGAGTCCCCCGAGACCGGCCTCGGCGCGCTCCTCGACCGTCACCTGCTGACCCGGCTGCTGGCCTGTGCCCAGGTGCCACCCCGCAAGCTGTACGGCAGGGGGCGCGACGGGCTGCTGAAGCCCGAACCGTTCCCGGTCGAACTCGGCGGTGGACACTGGCAGGAGGTCCGGGAGCACCTGGTGGGGCCGTTGTTCGCGATCGCCCATGCCATGGCCCTGGAGCCGACCGCCCTGCCCCCGGACATCGTCGAGCACGTGGGCATCCCGGATCCGGTGACGGCCGAGGCGTTCCTGACCACTCTGAACAGAGCCCGCTGGATCCCTCGCGGTGACGCCCTGGGCCTCCAGGCGACCTGCGACCACCCCGCCGTCGTGGCCGCGCTCGTCGACCACGCGCAGCATGTCGACACCCTGCTGCGGGAGGCGCGCCGCACCCGGCCCACGGAGGAGATCGGCGCCCTGCCCGTCTACGCGCACGCCGACGAGGTCTACGAGGTGGACGACGCGGGAGAGCCCCGGCAGGCCGGCGAGGTGATCCGGTTCCGGCTGGACGAGGCCCGCATCCAGGAACTCCTCATGGGCGAGAACCTCTACCGCGACCGCGCCCTCGCCATCCGCGAGCTCTACCAGAACGCCCTGGACGCCTGCCGGCTGCGCAGGGCCTGGGAGCATGCCAGGAACGGCGAGGACGGCTTCAAGGGAAGGATCGAGTTCGAGCAGGGCTACGACCAGGACGAGGAGCGGTACTACCTGGAGTGCCGGGACAACGGCATCGGAATGGACGAGACCGTGCTCGCGGAGGTGTTCTCCCGGGCCGGCGTCCGCTTCAGCGAACACGCCCGGTTCCAGGAGGAGTCCGAGGAGTGGCGGAAGGACGGGATCGCCGTCTACCCGAACAGCAGGTTCGGCATCGGCGTGCTCAGCTACTTCATGCTCGCCGACGAGATCCGGGTCACCACCCGCCCGGCCAGCGGCAGATCGGGGCCGCTCACCGTTCTGATCACCGGCCCCGGTCACTACTTCCGGGTCAGGCCCGGTGACGAACGCCGGTTCGTGGGAACCACGGTCCGTCTCTACCTCCGGGACGGAAAGAAGGCCCCGTCCTGTGTGCGGGAGCTGCGCAGGTTCCTGGGCATCGCCGAGTTTCCGACCTTCGCCGAACACGCCAAGAGCACGGCGAGATGGGATGAACCCGGCCGGCTGGAACCCCGTGAGGCACCTGTCGGTGGACCGGACGGATTCCTGGCCCACGGCAGGACGGCCGGCCGTCCGCAAGGCGGTTACGCGGTCCACGGCCAGGTGGTGTGGTGTGAACACGGTGGCGGGATCCTGGCCGACGGCATCTTCGTCGAACCCCGCGTACGGCGCGGTGTGCTGGCCGATCCGGGAGGTACGCGGCGGCTGCGCGGCGCGGTGGTCAACCTGACCGGGGCGACCCGGCCGAAGGACCTGTCCGTGGACCGCACGGAGATCCTGGACGGCGATGTGGACGAGCAGGTGGAGCGGCTCATCAGGGACGCGCTGCCGGCCCTGCTGGCCGCCGACCCGCCCCTGCTGACGACCCAGTGGCTGGCGGACGTCTCGAGCCACAGCCCCCGGCTCGCCGACATCGTGACCGAGGCGGCGGGGGAGGCGGGGTTCGTGCTGGAGTTGCACGGCCACTCCGCATCGGTCGCCACGGCCGGGTTCTTTCCCTCGGACGTCGACATCGTCCACCAGGCGGCCGATGAGCCCACGGAACTGGACGACACCGACGACATCCGGCCCAGCGGCCCGCCGGACGACGTCACCCTGCTGTGGCGCCTCCTCGCACATCGGCCCAACGCCGAAACGGACGCGCTGACCGAACTCGTACCGGAGCTGTCCCGGGTGGAGACGGTCCTGGTCGCCCGACCCTCGGACCTGCTGCTGCGCACCATGTCGGCCGGAGGCTGGAATGAGCGGCACTGGCCCGACCCGCGCACGGCCACCCGCCACCTCTCGCCCCCGGGGCATGCCCTCTCCATAGCTGAGGCCTGCGGCATGACGTATCTGGACGTGCTGTCCCGCATGGAACTGCTCGGCATGGTGACTCCGGGACCTCCCCGGGACGACGTCGTGGTCGACCCGACCGGAGTGGCACTCCTCGACGCCTACCTTCGCGGTGTGACCCGGGACGCCCTGGCCGGCGACTGGCGGAGTGTGGACGACGTCGTTCCGCCGGGGCACCTCGTGAAGGCGCATCTGGTGCTGAACATCGGGTTCGAAGAAGCTCTCGGCCGCATGCGGGCCGTCGGCTTCGACCTGCCCGAGCACGTGCCGACGGAGACCCCGGAGGACTGGGTACTGGCCGTGCTCAGCCGGTTCCTGAACTCCGATGACCCCTGGCTGGAGCAGGACGACCCGGTCCCGGTCGGGCACGTCCTGCGCGCGATGTGGCAGACCGGCCGGCCTCTTTCGGAGGTTGTCGAGACACTACGGACGTACGGCTTCCGTCCGGAGCTCGGTTCGGTGGACGAGGAGACGGCTCGGGAACTGCTGCGACAGCGCGCCGAGTGGAACTGGGACGCCGACGATCTGAGCGACCTCGAGGTGACGGTGCCGGTGCCGTTGCGCCTGCTGGCCGAAGCGTCGATCGCCTCGGGCGTTCCGCTGCGGGAGACAGCCCGCCGGGTGACGGAACTGGGCTTGTGCGTCGCCGACTTGCCCGACCGGGTCGATCCGGCGGACACCAGGATCCTGAGCGTGGTGATGCCGACGGAGGACAAGGTCGTCCACCCCGGGAGCTTGGTGAACGCGGCGGAGGAAGCCGGTATGCCCCCGGCGGCGGTGGCGGACCGCCTGCGTGCCTACGGACTGCGGACACTGGCTGTGGGACTTCCCGAAGTGATGGCCGGTGACGTGGAGTTGCTCAGCCATGTGAGTAACGCTCTGGGGGGCTGGGCCGGACTCGGTCCGGACCGGCGGGTGCCGGTGTCGGCGGTGGTCAGGGCCGCGCAGGAGATGGGGCAGTCGCCCAGGGCCGTCGTCGACAGACTGGCCTGCTACGGCCTGGGCACGCCGCTCGCGGCGCCGCCCGTCAAGGCGAGCAGAAGCGACTACGGCCTCACGGGATGGTCCGGCTACGCCCGCGAGACGAAGTTCGACTGGGGTGCGCCGGTGCCGGTGCATCATCTTGTCTCGGTGGGCCCGGAGTTGCTGATGGAACAGCAGGAAGTCGTAGAACGCCTGACCGCCTTCGGCTTCCGTATGCCCGCCCTCGGTGTCGACGACCTGGACCAGACCGATCTCAGTCTCTGCCGGGACACGCACGTCCAGGGAAACCAGACAAAACGCCTCCCCCTGGGCCTGCCCAACCCGATCTCGGACTTCCTCGACATCGCCCGCTTCGCGCCCCTCCCCCTCCCCGAGCTCCTCCCTCGCCTCGCCCGCCTCGGTGTGGACCTCTCCAAGGTGACCGAAGCCGTCCGGGCCGCCCTCCCCGAGGTCCCCGGTCTCGTCATGTCCCCCAGGGAACCGTGAGGAATCCCTCGGCGCGGGCGCTGGCCAGGCCGATCCGCGGGATGTCGCTGCTTCGCGCGAACAGCAGGTAGCGCGGTTCCCATATCGGGCGGTACTTCGCGTTCGCCCGGTACAGGGACTCGATCTGCCACCAGCGGGAGAAGAACGTCAGGGTCGCGTGCCACAGGCGCAGGACCGGACCGGCGCCGAGGCGGGAGCCGCGTTCGAAGACCGAGCGGAACATCGCGAAGTTCAGGGAGACCCGGTCCACCGCCAGGTCGGGTGCCTTCAGGAGGAGTTCCACGACCATGAACTCCATCAGGCCGTTCTCCGCGTCGCGGTCGCGGCGCATCAGGTCCAGGGAGAGGCCCTGTTCGCCCCAGGGCACGAAGCTGAGGAGGGCGCGGGGCACGTCGTCCGCATCCCGGCACTCCAGCATCACGCAGCGGCCGTCCGCCGGGTCGCCGAGGCGGCCGAGCGCCATCGAGAAGCCGCGTTCCGTGGTGCCGTCGCGCCAGTGGTCCGCACGGTCGATCAGAAGGGACATCTCGTCGGCCGGGATGTCCTCGTGGCGGCGGACGCGGACCGTGTAGCCGGCTCGCCGGACCCGGTTGTGGGCCTGGCGGACCACGCGCATCGCGCGGCCTTCGAGGGTGAAGTCGCCGATGTCGACGATCGCCTCGTCGCCCAGTTCCAGGGCGTCCAGGCCGTGGCGGGCGTAGATCGTGCCGGCCTCCTCGCTCGCCCCCATGACCGCGGGGGTCCAGGCGTGCTGCCGGGCCTCCGTCAGCCACGCGTCGATCGCGCCGGGCCACGCCTCCGGGTCGCCGATCGGGTCGCCGGAGGCCAGGCTGACGCCGCCCACGACGCGGTAGGTGACCGCCGCCTTGCCGGTGGGGGAGAAGATCGCCGCCTTGTCACGGCGCAGGGCGAAGTAGCCGAGCGAGTCGCGGGCGCCGTGCCTGTCCAGCAGCGTGCGCAGGCGTGCCTCGTCCTCCGGGCCGAGCAGACGGCGGCCGCGGGGGGAGCGGAAACCGGCGTACAGGACCAGGCAGAAGGCGGCCGCGAGCAGGACGTTGATGACGATGTCGGTCCAGCGCGGGGCGTGGACCGCGGTGACGTGGTCGGCGAGCGGACCGACGCTGACGCCCCTCAGGAGCGTGTAGGCGATCTCGTCGGGGAGGGTGGCGCCGGGGAGCTTGTTCGTCGCGTGGACGAGGAGCGTGCCCAGGCCGCCGGTGAGGGCCACGCCGCCCACGCCCACCGCCAGTGCCAGCCTCGGGTTCGACGGGTCGCCGACCGCGTGGAACTCCCGGCGGCTGATCAGCAGCGCGGCCACGAAGAGGCCGGTCAGGGCGGCGGAGACCCAGTTGAAGACGTGGGCGCGGTACGCGTGCTGGGTGAGGGCGAGGACGTAGAGGGCGAAGACGGGGGTGGACAGGAGTACGTTGACCAGCCACGCCGCTCGCTTGCGGCGCCGCATCACCAGCACGAAGAAGATCGCCAGGGCGGCCGAGACCAGGCCCGCCGTGGCGAGGTACGGCGTGAAGAACTGGCCGGAGTGGTGGGCGTGCTGCCGGTGGAGGTGCAGGGTGAGGCGGCCGTTGTTGTGTTCGTCGACCTCCTGGCGGAACGGCAGGGACAGCACCGCCGCTATGTTCAGGACGGCGATCAGGCGCAGGTACCAGACGGTGGCGTCGGCGGCCCGCCTGCGCAGTGCGCCGCCGGGTGTGGCGGCGGGGGCGCGGCGGTCGGCGGATGCGCGCGGGGGGATCAGGGTCGTCGGCTGTGCGGGCATGGTGACCGGTCACCTTGGGGACGGGGACGGGGACGATGGCGGAGGGAGCTGTGACCCTACAGTCTGTAGGGTAACGGCGGGGGGTCGGGTGAATGACCGGCCGCGGTGCGGAATACGGTGTGAAGAGGGAGAGGGTCCTCTTACGGACACTCCCGCTCGGCCCGCCACCGGGCCGCCAGCACCCACGCCAGGTTCCCGATCGCCGCCCCCGCCGCCACCGCCGCGACGATCACCCCGCCCGTCGCCAGCCCGTCGCTGAACAGGTGCGGGCGCCGGTCGAGGCTGTGCAGGCCGAAGCCGGACAGCTCGTACACGCCCACCGCCGCGACCAGCAGGCTCGCCACCAGCACCGCCACCGTGGGGGCGAGGCCGCGCCGCGCCTCCTGTGTGTCCGTGCCCTGCATGAGTACCCCCGATGAGCTGACGGGCCGCCGTGGCCGATGGGGAACCTACAATACGTAGGGTCTGGATACCCTCAGGACGTGCGTATTTACATCAGCGTGGACATGGAAGGCATCACCGGGCTCGTCGACCGGGACGATGTGCAGCCCGACGGCCGGGACTACGAGCGCGGCCGGTCCATGATGGCCGAGGATGTGAACGCCGCCGTACGCGGGGCGGTCGCCGCCGGGGCGACCGAGGTGCTCGTCAACGACGCCCACGGCCCCATGCGGAACCTGCTCCCCGAAGCCCTGCACCCGGCCGCCCGCCTGGTGCGCGGCAAGCCGAAGAAGATGGTCATGCTGGAGGGGCTGACCGCGCAGGACGACGCGGCGGTGTTCGTCGGCTACCACGCTCGGGCCGGTGCCCTCGGCGTCCTCAGCCACAGCTTCATGGGGCACGAGATCGAGGACATCTGGCTGGACGGCAAGCCGGTGGGTGAGATCGGGCTCGCGCACGCCACCGCCGCAGCGCTCGGCGTGCCCGTCGTGGCCCTCACGGGTGACGATGTGGCGTGCGCCGAGATGACGGCGTGGGACGAATCGGTCGCCACCGTCCCGGTGAAGTACGCCCGGGACCGGTTCGCCGCCGAGCTGCGCCCGGCCGAGGAGGCCCGTCGGGCGATCGAGGAGGCCGTCGCCGGGGCCCTGGCGCCCGCGCCGAAGCGGCCCGCCCCGCCGGAAGGCGACGCCACGCTCGCCGTCCGCTGGCAGTCCGCCTCGGTCCCCGCCGTCCTCCTCGGCATCCCGGGAGTGACGGCCACGGACAGCCGTACCGTTCAGGCGTGTGGTCAACTCCCGGCGCTCTACCGGCAGTTCGGCGTCTGGATGCGGGTGGCCGCCTCGCTCACCAGCCAGCCCCCGTACTGCTGAGCCGGCTCAGCCGAACCGGCCCGCCACGTAGTCCGCGGTGCGCTGGTCCTGCGGGGAGTTGAAGACGGCCTCCGTGGCGCCGTGTTCGACGATGCCGCCCGGGGTGCCCTGTTCGGCCAGGAAGAACGCGCACTGCTGGGAGACACGCGCCGCCTGCTGCATGTTGTGGGTGACGATCACGATGGTGACCTGACCGGCCAGGTCCTGGATCGTCTCCTCCACGCGGCGGGTGGAGGTGGGGTCCAGGGCCGAGCACGGCTCGTCCATCAGCAGGACCCGGGGGCGGACCGCCAGCGCCCGCGCGATGCACAGGCGCTGCTGCTGGCCGCCGGAGAGGGCGCCGCCGGGCTGGCGGAGCCGGTCGCGGACCTCCTTCCACAGGCCCGCACGGGTCAGGGACTCCTCGACCAGCTCGTCCCGCTCCCGGCGGTTCACCTTCGTGCCGGTCAGCTTGAGGCCGGCCACCACGTTGTCGTAGATCGACATCGCCGGGAACGGGTTCGGCTTCTGGAAGACCATGCCGATCCTGCGGCGTGCGTCGGTGAGCCGCCAGGACGGGTCGTAGATGTCCTCGCCCTCGAAGAGCACCTCACCGCCGAACTGCGCCGAGGGGATCATCTCGTGCATCCGGTTGAGGGTGCGCAGGAACGTCGACTTGCCGCAGCCGGACGGCCCGATGAGCGCGGTGACCTCGCCCGCCGGCATGGTCAGCGACACCCGGCTGAGCACCTGGTGGGAACCGAACCAGGCGGAGACGGCACGGGCTTCGAGGGTGGCGGGGGCGGGGCCGTCCACCACCGGGAGGGCGGCCGGCAGTACGGCGGTGTCGGTCACGGCGGCGTCGGTCGTCGCGGACTCGGTCGTGGCGGTCTCGGTCATCTCATTCACCTGGTTCACAGCAGATTCGGCAACAGTTCGGTGGTCCGCGTCGCGACCTGAAGGCCGAGCACCGCGACGACCGGGGCGAAGACGATCCACGTCTGGTGGCGGCCCCAACGATGCCAGGCCCAGACGGCGGCCACGGCGGTGAGCAGCAGCGCCTGCAGCCACATCACCAGCGGCCACGGCACCCCGGAGGGGCGGGCGAGGGGTTCCTCGGAGTCCGGCAGGGTGCCGGCGCGGATCACGGCCGCGGGGGTCTGGAACGGCTCGGAGACCAGGTCGGCGTCGACGCGCAGGACGCCCGAGGGGATGAACCTCGGTCCCGTCGCCGTGATCAGCACCAGCCGGCTCTTGCCGGCGGCGAGCGCGGGCGGCGCCGGATCCCCGGCCCGTCGTACGTCGATGACCAGGTACTTCGCCTTGCCCTGGCCGGTGATCACGGTGAACGTGTCGCCCGTGGTCAGCTGGGAGAGCCTGCCGAACGGGCCGCCGTACGCCGCCGCCCGGCCCATCAGCACGCTGGTGCCGGCCTGGCCGGGCATCGGGGTGTCCCGGCGGTGCCCGGGGCCGTCGGTGAGCACGGAGGAGTCGGTGCCCTCCAGGACGACCTGGCTCAGGCCCAGCTTCGGAATCCTGACGATCGCGAGCGGGGTGCCCGGTGCCAGCAGCTTGCCGTCCTGGCCGGTCTGGGCCACTGGGGCGGTGCCGAGGGCGAGTTGCTCGCGCAGCTGGTCGAAGTCGGCGTGCTGCGCGGCGTGCTGCTGGGCCCCGCTGACCACCAGCAGCTGCACGGTGATGCCGAGCAGCAGGGCGGCGAGGCTGAGCAGTCCGCCGCGCGAGAGGTGGCGGACGAAGGTGACGCTGCGGACGGGCTTGCGCGGCACGGCCGCGGCCAGAGCTTTCGGTGTCGGTACGGCGACGGTCACGGGGCCCGCCTCCTTCGGAAGACGCGTGCGGGGCCGCCAGGAGCCTTGCGGCTCCCGGCGGGCCCGTCAGGGGGTTACTTGGAGGTGATGCTGAAGCTGGCGCCGGTCTTCGAGTTCACGGTCGAGGAACCGACGTAGAACGCGTGCAGGGTGTGCTTGCCCTTGGCCAGCTTCGGCAGGGTGATGGTGACCTTGCCGCCGCTCAGGGTGCCGGTGGCGATGACCTTCGTGCCCTGGTAGATCCGGACGGTGCCGGTCGGGGTGGTGCCGGTCGCGGTGACCTTGACGGTGACCTTGGCCCGGGCGGTGTGGCTCACCGAGGTGGGGTGGGAGGTGGAGACCGCCGCCGTCGCCTTGGTGATCTTCAGGGAGACGAGCGTGGAGGACGCGTTGAGCTTGGAGGTGCCCGGGTAGGACACCGACAGCGAGTGCGTGGCGACCTTGAGGTGGTTCGACAGGCTGACGCTGACCTTGCCGGACGAGTCCAGGGTGCCGGTGCCGACGACCGTGGTGCCGTCCTTGACGGTGACCTTGCCGGTCGGCTTGACGCCGTGCGTGCCGGTGACGGTGACGGCGACCTTCGGGGTCTTGCCGTAGGCGGTGGTGGCGGTGGTGGCCTTGGTGGTGCTGGCGTACTTGACGGCGCCGGTCCAGGTGGCCTCGGTACCGGCGCCGACGAGGTTGTTGGCGGTGACGGTGACGCTGTACGTGCCGGTGGCGAGACCGGTGAAGGAGAACGACGTCGTGGACTTCGGCAGGTCCTTCGTGATGAGGACGCCGCCGTCCGCGTCCTTCAGGGTGACCCGGTAGTCGGTCACCGGCAGAGCCGGGGCGATGGTGCTGGGGGTCCAGCTGAGCTTGAGGCTCGCGTCGCCGACCGTGGCCTTCAGGGTGGGCTTGGCGGGCGCGTTGCCCGTGGTGGTCGACTCCAGGCCGCCGACCCTGGCGTGCTTGGCCTGGTTGATCGAGCCGTTGTAGGACTCGTTCAGGAAACCGAAGTCCGCGATGACGTCCTCGGCGGTGTCCGAGGCCATGGCGGCCTCGTGGTCGCCGCTGGTGACGAAGACGTCGTAGACGTCCTTGTTGAAGAAGATGCTGGTCGGGTCGATGGCCCGGCTCGGCACGACGTTGTAGACGTCACGGCCGAAGGTGGAGTTCTCGTAGTAGTGGGAGACCGGGGCGAGCTTGCCGTCCACCGTGGTCACCGGGCTGGTGACGCCACCGATGTCGCCCGGCAGCTGGACGCTTGCCAGGTGCGCGCCCGCGGCGACCGCGTCGGAGCTGTAGTCGGGGGCGACGCCGTTGTTCTGCGCGATCCAGCTGCCCACCGAGAACGGGACGAGCGCGCCGTCCTGGGTGAGGGCGGCGTCGGCCTGGTTCTCCTGCACGGTCGGCAGGGTGGTGTCGACCGTGCCCTCGTTCAGGCCGATCGCGGCGAGGAAGAACTTGCGGGTGCCGGAACCGCCCTGCGGCAGGACCGGGTGCAGGGTCTGGCCGTTCAGCGTGCGCGTGCCGCCGGCCTTGTAGATGTCGAACAGCTGGTCCTTCGTCAGCGTGTCCAGGCCGGTGCCACGGACCGCGACGCCGACCGCGTCCCGCGCGAACGGGATGTAGGTCAGGGCGTTGCCCACCAGGTTGCTCGGGCCGCCGGAAGAGCGGGCGAAGTCCAGCTGGCCCGAGACGGTGGTGTCGTTGAACTTGTCACCGGTCAGCGAGTCGCTGAGCGCCGTACGGCCCGGGCCCGAGCCGTTGGGACGGTTGAAGGACGGGCCGCCGGAGCGGGTCTGGATGGTGGCGGAGCCGATCGCGTCGTAGGAGGCGAGGCCCGCGCCGGCGGACGACTTCACGGCCTTGTCGGCGTAGGAGTTGCCGTTGACGGTGTCGCCGGCCAGCGCGTTCATCACGTCCTGGGTGGTGTCGGAGCCCACGCCGACGAGCTGGCGGAAGGTGCCGGCGGGGGTGGGGTCGGCGTACGCCGGGCTCGCCAGAGCCAGGCCACCGGCCACCACTGCGGCGGCGACCAGGGCCGCCGTGGAGCGCGTTCTGCGCATCGAGTGTCTCCGTGATGTGTGAAGGAGCGAGGAGTGAAAGGGATCTGGCAGGGTGGTGCGGGCCGTCCGCCCCGACTGTCCTTCGGGGCGGACGGCCGTCTGTGGGGCGGCCTCAGGGCCGCAGCAGCCTCCGCAGTCGCTGCGGAAGTTCGGGAAGGACCGTCACCGTGCGGCCGCCGGGCAGCGGGACGCGCAGCGGCAGCCTGAGCCGGCCACCGCCCGCGAAGGGCGCCCCGGCTCCGGCGACCGCGCCGAGCGCGGCCCCGACCGGGACGGCGTACCGCAGCGGGTTGGCCGGGTCGGCCGGAGTGTTGCCGGCCGCGGTGGTCTCCAGCGCCTCGCCGCCGTCGAACGACGCCTTGGGGCTGGGGGAGGCGGAGGAACCGCCGGCCGGTGTGCCCGTGCCGGCGCCGCCGGTCGTGCCGCCGTCGCGGCCGTCGGCGCCGGAGGGCCCGCCGCCACTTGTGTCGGTGCCGCCGCCGTCCGCGGGGCCGCCGTCGCCGGCGGGGCTCGGGCCGGTGTAGTGGAGCAGTGCGTCGGCCGCCTTGCCGGTCTGGGTGCGCAGCTTCTGCGGCAGGGGGGCGTAGCCGACGGGCAGCCGGCCCGGGTCGGCGCCGGTGATCTGGCCGTTGCCCGCCGCGTACTTGAGCAGGTAGGCGTAGTCCTGGCGGGCGGCCTTGCTCACCTTGCCGGGGCGGACCGCCGCGTAGACCAGCTGGGCCAGCGGGTAGGCACCCTTGGCCGTCGCCCCGGACGGGGTGATCTCGGCGAGTCCCTTGCCGGAGGCGCTCGCTGCGGCGGACGTCAGGGCGGTTTCCGTCGGTCCGGCGAACTTTCCTGCCGCGTTGCGCAGGCGGGCGGTCTGGAGACCGTACCGGGTGGCGGAGGCCGCGTCGGTGACGGTGATGAGGAACCGGGAACCCACGGTCTGCGGGCCGGGGCTCTTGTAGGCGGGCGGGCTGGCCAGCGGGTCCCAGGTCGACTTCCACAGGCCGTCGGCGCGGCGGGTGTGCAGCGCGCCGGCGTGCATGTCGTCGACGTACGGATGGAAGTCGATCATGCACTGCTTCAGGGTGGCGCCGCTGCCGGACGGGATGGTGCACCAGGGATCGCTCTTCGGGTAGTCGTCCGTCTGGGACGGGTCGAAGGCGAGGCCGGTCGGATTCAGGTCCGTGTTGGTGGAGTAGTACGGGTTGATCCGCATGCCCCAGTCGTCCGGGACACCGGCGAGGAACTGCCGGGCGTCCTTGTCGGACACGATCCACTGCCACAGCGCGCGGGCCGAGTCGGAGTGGCCGAGCGAGGTCAGCAGGTCGGTGTCGGTGGCGGGGGTCTCGGCGACCGACAGATGGGCGAACTCCGGGTTCAGCGCGATGAACTCGGGGTCGGTGGCGAGACCGGCCGGGTTGTTCTTCGTCCAGCCGTACCCCTTGGCGGCGGTGCCGTTGATCACTGCCTGCCAGGTGGAGTTGCGATACGACTCGGTGAGCAGCTTGGCGGCCAGACGCGGGGTGATGTCGATCGACTCGACCTTGGTCCCCGCGAGTTTGTTCTCCGACTCGGGAGCGTCGGACCTGGGTCTTCGTTCGATCGTGAAGGCGATGACGGTTCCCGAGAGCGCGACCGGCGCGTACGACGTCGTACCCGAGGGCGGGGTCGTGCCCAGGTCGGCGCCGAGCGCGCGGGTGGTGAAGGCGAGGCCGAAGGAACCGTCGTTGCCGAGCCGGGTGCGGGCGTCGGGTTCGCCCATCTCCGTGTAGCCGTAGACCTTGCCGGTCGCGCACAGGGCGGCCTGCCAGCTGGTCATGGCGTCGGCGGCGAGCTCGCTGCCGGCGGTGGGGCGCTCGTCGGCGCCCAGGGCGCAGTTGGTGCCCACGCTGTTGAAGTCCAGCTTGACGGCGACCCGGTTCTTCCAGTTGGTGGAGGAGACCGGGGAGCCCGCGTTGACCTGGCTCTGGTCGGCGTACGGCTTGCCGTCGAGGTCGAGATGGCCCTGCGGGACGATCACCAGCCAGCAACTGCGCGGCTTGGTGGCGCCGTCGACCGTCACGGGCACTCCACAGCCCAGATGCGGCGCCTCGTTGGCGGTCTGGACCTCGAAGAACTCCTGCCCGGTGCCGTCGGCGCCGGTGCGGGCGAAGTCGACCTCGTTGGTGGTGTTGTGGTTGAAGTAGGGGTTGTTCTGGGTGTTGTTGGTGACGGTGTCGCCGCTGACCGGCTTGAAGGGGACCTCACCGGGGGCGTTGGGGTTGCCGGCGCCGAAGCGGTCGTCCTGGCCGTAATTGGTGGGGTCGGCGCTGTAGAAGACCCGGCGGGTGTCGTCGTAGTCGTTGCCGGGCCAGCTGCCGCGGTCCGTGGTCGGCGAGGCGCCGTACTGGCACTGGGTGCGGGAGGGACCGGGGTTCGACGGGACCGTCCCGTCGTCGTCGCCCCAGCACTGCATGATCTGCACGAAGTCCGTGTTGAACTGCGTGCCCGCGAAGGTGGTCGGGACGCCGCCGGACCAGCTGACCGTGACGGCCTGGCTGGTGAGGTGGGTGGTCTGGGAGACCGTGAACTTCATGTCCTTGAACTCGCCGCGCCCGGCGACGCTCACGGCGGGGCCGGTGGCCGCGGTGGCGGTGGGGGCGGTCTGGGCGATCGCGAGTCCGGCGAGGGCGCCGACCGTGGCGCCCGCGAGGAGCCGTATCAGCGCGTTGCGTATGCGGGTGCGTCTCATCGCGAACTCCCGTCTTCGGACCGGCTGGTGCCGTTGCCATTGGCCTTGCTGCCGACCAGCCGGGAGACCAGCGAGGGCAGCAGGAGGAGGCCGAGGACCAGGACCGCGGCCAGCAGCATCAGCGTCTGGGTGGCGGTCCAGCCGTGCGCGGTGGCCACGGCGACCGGCTGGGCGAGGGCGACGGTGCCGTCGGCGGTCGTACCGCCGGACGAGGCGGTGCCGCCGGATCCGGCGCCGTCCGGGGAGATGGTCTGGCCGGTGTCGGGGTCCACGGAGGGCGTGGCGCTGCTGCCCCCTGCGGAGCCGCCGCTGTCGGCGCCGGTGCCGGTCGCGCCGCCGGAGCCGCTGCCGCCGCTGCCGCCCGAGGTCCCGCCGCCGTTGTTGCCGGTGCCGGCCTTGCTGCCGCCGGTGCCCGTGGTGCAGGGCGCGGCGCCCTTCTTGTCACAGGTGGCGGGGTAGGGTGCGGTCTGGGCGAGCCGGTTCTGGCCGCTGGCCGTGAAGGTCGGGTTGTTGCAGTTCTTGATGTTGATGTTCTGTGCCTGCACACCCGGGATCCGGCGGATCTGGTCGAACCCCGCCTGCACGAGGTTGATCGGGAGCGGCGAGTAGCCGAGCTTCGGGGCCTGTTGCTGTCCCTGGCACATGAAGTAGTAGGAGAAGGCGCCGAGGGTCTTGCCCTTGACCTTGGTGAAGGTGCCCTGCACCTTCAGCGGCAGGATCATGTACGAGTAGCTGGAGAGCGGGTAGTTGCGCTTGTCGGAGTCGTTGTAGACGCCGTCGAGCTGCTGGGTGAGGTAGTCCGCCGAGCTCTTGTTGGTGTTGATCTTCGCCTTGAGGAGCGAGACCGCCACGTTCTGCGGAGTGGGCTCGGTGTAGTAGCCCGCGTGGTTCAGGACCTTGGCGACCGGGTAGTGCGCGTTGAGTGCGTACGAGTAGTTGACGTACCCGATCGCGCCCTCGCCGTAGTTCTGGGCGACGTAACCGGCGACACCGAGGTCACCGGACTGGGCGATCATGCCGGAGACGGTGGGGTAGTACGAGGTCTGGCCGCAGGACCCGGACCGGCCGACCTTCGCGCAGTACGCGTTCCACAGCGACCTGTGCTGGTTCGCCATCCACATCGTGAACTGGGCGGTGGAGCCGGAGCCGTCCGAGCGGACCACCGGGACGATGGTGCGGTGCGGCAGCTGGAGGCCGGGGTTGTCGGCCTTGATCACCGGGTCGTCCCAGGTCTTGATGACCCCGGTGAAGATCTTGGTGACCACGTCGCCGGAGAGGCGGAGGTTGGTGACCCGCCTGCCGTTGACGGTGAGGTGGTACATGAAGACGGTGCCGCCGGCCACGATCGGCATGTAGGCGTACGACCCGGAGGCCGGGCGCTCGGCCGCGCTGCCGTCGGTGGGGTTCGTCTGGAACGGGATGTCGGAGACGGCGAAGTCGACGGTGCCGGAGAGGAACTGGCGGCGGCCGTCCGATGAACCGGTGCCGGCGTAGCTGATCCGCATGCCGTACTGGTTGACGGCGCGACGCCATTCGTCGACGGCGTTCTCGGCCCAGGTGGAACCGGCGCCGGCGATGGGGGTGTAGCTGTCGGCGGACGCCGGCGTACCGGCGAGGGTGCCGATGATGCCGAGCAGTGCGGCCAGGATGCCCAGCCGTCGGAGGGCGTTGATGACAGGGCTGGACATCAGTGGCTGTCTCCTGTTGCGAGGTCTTCGTTCCCACCCGCACCACCCGTGCGGGTTTCGTCGTCGGGTGCGGGTGGCCCGTGCGGGGCGGAATCGCCGTCGGCGGGTGCGGGCTGCGTTGCCGGGGCGCCGGTCGGGGGGGCCTGTTCGCCGCCGGCGGGTGCGGGTGCGGGTGCGGCTTCGGGGGCCTGGCCGTCGTTGTCGGGTGCGGGCGCGTCGTGGCTGGCCGCGCCGTTCCCCACGCCCCCAAGAAGTCTGTTGCTCTCGCCGGAGTTTTCGCTGTCCACGGTCTCGAACAACTCCAGTCCCGGCGTGTGGAGTTCGGCGAACCTCGTGGCATCCCGGCGGGACGCCCTGGCCGCTCTTCTCGCCTGGCGCTTGTTCTGGTGGCCGGGGCCGCGGCCGCCGATCACCCGGGCGATCGCGAAGAGGACCAGGACCAGGGCCATCAGGACCGCCGCCGAGCCGAAGCCGCGGGCGATCATCGTCGGCTCCGGGGACTTGACGAAGTTGAAGACGGCGAGGGGGAGGGAGACCATCGGGCCGCTTGTCGGGTCGGCGTTGAGCGCCGCCGTGAAGCCCGCCGTCAGCAGGACCGGGGAGGTCTCGCCGATGCCGCGGGCCGTGCCGAGGATGACGGCGGTGGCGAGACCGGAGCGAGCCGTCGGCAGGACCACGTGCCAGACCGTCCGCCAGCGCGGGGCGCCGAGGGCCTCGGACGCCTCCGTCAGGTTGCCCGGCACCAGGCGCAGCACCACGTCCGCCGCGCGGATCACGATCGGCAGCATCATCACGCTGATCGCGAAGCCCGCCGCCAGACCCGACTTCTGCATGCCGAGACCGAGGATCCAGACCGCGTACACCATCAGGCCGGCCACGATCGACGGCAGCGCGGTCATCGCCTCGACGATCGTCCGGACGAACCGTGAGAAGCGGCCGTGGATCTGGTTGAGGTACACCGCGCAGGCCAGGCCCAGCGGGACCGTGATCGCCAGCGCGATGGTGATCATGATGAGCGTGCCGAGCATGGCGTGCGCGATGCCGCCGTGGGTCAGCGGGTCGAGCGGGCCCGCCGCCTGCATGTCCTGGGTGAAGAAGTTGCCGTGCGGCAGGGCCTCCCGGCCGCGCCACGCGGTGAAGCCGACGACCATCGCGAGCGCGAGGAACATCAGTCCGCCCGCGGTCCACAGGACGACGGTCATCACCCGGTCCCGTACCGCCTGCCCGTCCTCCTCAAGGCCTGTCAACACCGCGTAGATACCCAGGAATGAAAGGTATGCGGTGACGAAGAAGCCCAATCCCCCGGAGAAAGGGGCGAGTTCGCCGAAGAGCAGGACGGCGGTGCACAGCCCGGAGGCGGCGGCGCCGAACAGCGACAGCACCCCGGAGCGGGTCAGCCCGCCGATCCGGCGCGGTACGTCGGGAAGTTCGGCGACGGTGTCGTTCGGGGTGCCGTCCGCGGGCACGTCCCGGGGGGCGTCCTGCGGAACGTTCATCTCAAGGTCTACGACGGTCATCGTCACGCCTCGCTCTGCGCGCCGGACCGTGACCGCGCCACGATCGAGGAGGCGGTGAAGTTGACCGCCAGGGTGAGCAGGAACAGCGCCAGGCCCGCGGCCATCAGCGCCGACATGCCGAAGGTGGAGGCATCGCCGTAGTGCAGGGCGATGAGGGAGGAGACCGAGTTCGAACCGGTCTGCAGGATGTGCGGCTGGATCACGAATACCGGGGAGATGATCAGGTAGACCGCGATGGTCTCGCCGAGCGCCCGGCCCAGGCCCAGCATGGTGCCGCCGATGATCCCGCCCATGCCGTACGGCAGTACGACCGCGCGGATCATGCCCCACCGGGTGGCGCCGAGCGCGTAGGCGCCCTCGCGTTCACCGGCCGGTGCCTGGGCGAACACCTCGCGCATCACCGAGCACTGGATCGGCGCGACCATCAGGGCGACGACGATCCCGGCGACGAAGGTGGAGGCGGTGTAGACGCTCTGGGAGGCCAGGGGTTCGCCCGGCTGGGTTCCGTCGACGTGCAGGAACGGGATCCACCCGAACCAGTCCGACAGCCAGCGGGAGAGCCCGATCACATGCTCCTGGAGGAAGAACAGCCCCCACAGGCCGTAGACCACGGAGGGCACGGCGGCCATCAGGTCCACCATCGTGACGAGCGTGCGGCGCAGGGGCCGGGGCGCCACGTCCGAGATGAACAGGGCGGTGCCGATGGCCAGCGGCACGCTGATGGTGACGGCGACGGCGGCGATGAGCAGTGTGCCGGTGAGCACGGCCGCGATGCCGAACCTGTGCACGTCCGGCTGCCATTCGGCGGTCGTGAGGAAGGCCCAGACGCCTCTCGCCCGCAGCGCCTGCCCGGACCGGAGCAGCAGGAACAGCCCTACGGCGGCCATGATGGCGAGGACGATGCCACCCGTGGCCGTCAACTGGTACCGGAACATCCGGTCCCCGAGCCCCCGGGCGGCGGACAGCCGCCTGGGCACGGGTCTTTCGGATTCCGCCCCGGCGGAATCCTCGAGTGCGGACACCACTGTGCCCCCCCTATACGAAAACGATTCTCCCCACACGGCCCCGAAATGGGGTGCCGCGCGGGGAGAGTCAATGGCCGGTTCCTTGCGCTCCAGCGCGTCGAATGTGGAGGACTGGTGAACTGTTCATGCCATTTCAGTGGGGGAGATGTGGGTGTCCCTGTGCTGGAGGGGCAGGCGGGACGCGGCCGACGAGGCGGTGTGCGGCGGCGAGGGCGGGCGTGGGTGGAGTGAAGGCGCCGGTGAACGGGTGCGAAGGGCGTGCGAGCGGGGCGAGCGCGGCCGGGGGCCGGGGCTGCGGCCGGGTGACGGGAAAGTTAAGTCGAGTGCCACGTCGGGGAGTCGAGCGACCGTTCCGGACGGGGAATCCGGGCACGGGCGGGGGAGGGAGTTGAGCCAGGAGTCGGGCGCGCCGGTTCGGTCATGGGCCGGGCGGGGGCGGTTCGGCCGTGGGCCCGGCCGGATGGTTCACCCGCGGGCCGGGCGCAGCTGACTCAGTGGCGGGCCGGGCGGAGCCGGTTGGGTGGTTGCCGGGTGGAGCCGGTTGGGTGGCGGGTGGGGCGGAGCCGGTTGGTGGCGGGCCGGTTCGGGCTGGGGCGGGGTACGGCTCAGTCGTGGCCGGCCTCAGTCGTGCTCGGCGTTGTCGAGGATGCGCTTGACGGCCTGCTCGTTCTGGCCGAGTACCGCCTTCTCCAGGCTGTGGTCGTCGTGCCGGGAGAATCGTTCCCCCTCGGCGACGTCCTCCTTGCTCAGCACCCGTCCGCACCACTCGCCCTGGTCGCCGGTATGGTCGTCGAAGGGCACGGCCCCGCCCTCGCCGAGGACCACCCAGCCGCCCTCGCGCCAGCGCAGGGCGAGCAGATAGGTGTGGCCGACCTGGAGCCGGGGCGCGTCGGTGGCCGGCTGCGCCACGCGGGTGCCGCTGGACCGGTAGACCTCCCAGCCCGGGGCGACCATGTCGAAGTCCGACCCGATGGCGTGCCGGGGTGAGCTGCGGGACCACAGCCTGCTGCCGGTCCGGAAGCTCACCAGCCGGTCCATCGCGTACGCGACCGCCCCCTTGCGGTAGGTCCGCCGGTTGGTCTCCTGCTCCCGGATCGGGCTGGCGACGACGACGTGATCGGCGTACGACACCCAGTCCCGCGCGGTCCCCGACGGATAGAGGTCCCCCGACGTCCCGCACCCCGGCACCGACTCCAGCCCCGGTCCGCCGACCAGCACTCCGGCGACGATCCCGACGGCGGCCAGGACCGCGGCGACGGGCCGCGCCGGCACACGCCGAGGCATGACAGATCGTTCCCCCATGATGAAGACGCCCCCCAGTGCGTAAACCAAGTTCCTGCGGAGCCGGACCCGGTCAAGATCCGTAACCGCGGTGATCACCCTAAGCACGGTCCGGTGAAAGTGAACAAGGACCGCCTCTGCCCGGCACAGAACTGTGACGCGGGGCATCGCGCCAGGCGGGTCACACGCAACCCCGATACCCGGCCCGGACGGGCCGGGTATAGCGTCGCGCAGTGGGTCTGACCTGACCCGTTTCGTCCCGGACCGAAGGACCCGAGGAGGGTGAGCGGGATGGCCGAGCTGACCGTGGGCCGGCTGCTGACGTCGTGGCAACCGGATGTGCCGGCGCTGCTGCTGGTCGTGGCCCTGGGCGGGCTGTACGGCTGGGGCGTGCTGCGGGTACGCGCGAAGGGCGAACCCTGGTCGCCGGCCCGTACCGCCGCCTTCACGGTCCTGGGCCTGGGTGCGCTGGTGGTGGCGACGATGTCGGCCCTCGCCGTCTACGACCACGCGCTGTTCTGGCCGGCCGCCGTCCAGAACATCCTGCTCGACCTCGTCGGGCCCCTGGGCCTGGCGCTGGGCGACCCGCTCCGGCTCGCGGTGGAGGCCCTGCCGGAGCCCGCGGCGGCACGGCTCCGCCGCACGATGACCGGCCGCCTGGTCCGTCTTTTGACCTTCCCCCTGGTCAGCACGGCGCTGGTGCTCACCACCGAGCTGACCGTCTACTTCACCCCCTACTTCGCCACCGCGTTGCGGGTGGGCTGGCTGCACGAGCTGATGTACCTGCACCTGCTGGTGGCGGGATGCCTGTTCGTCGTACCGGTGCTGACCCGGGAGGAGACCCTCCCGGCCTGGTGCACCCACCCGGTCCGGGCGGCCCTGGTCTTCCTGGACGGGGTGATCGACGCGATCCCGGGCGTGGTCGTCATGACGCACGGCACGCTGATCGCCGGTGCCTGGTACCTGCACCACCACCCGTCCTGGTCCCCGGACGTCCGGCACGACCAGCAGATCGGCGGCGGCGCGATGCTGAGCATCGCCGAGCTGGTCGCGTTGCCGTTCCTGCTGACGATCCTGTTCCAGTGGGCGCGGGCGGAACGGGTGCAGACGGCGGCGCTCGACCGCCATCTGGACCGACAGCAGGCCGCCGAGGCCTCCGCCGCCCAGGCCGCCGAAGCCTCCGCCGCCCCCGCCCGGGTCCCCACCACTACCGCCCCGTCCGCCGAACGGGTCCGCCCCTGGTGGGAGACGGAGAAGAACGAGGTGGCCGCGAGAATCCGCCGCCAGCACGGCGACCAGTGACCGGCTCCGCGTACGGCCGGCTCGCGCGCGGAGCGGGAGGCAGCCGGGGTCCGGTCGGTCCGGGACGCACCGGGGACCGGGTCGGTCCGGGACGCACCCGGGATCCGGTCGTCCGGGACGCACCCGGGATCCGGTCGTCCGGGACGCCGTCCCCCCGGCTCCCCCGGCTCCCCCCGCAACCGCCGCACGACAATGGCCTGTTCTGAACGCGAGGCGAAGCCCCGTTCGCCTCGGTGACCGACGGGGGCGACCGTCCCGTCCGCAGGTACCGTGCCGGCGCCATGCCACGGTCACCTTGAGGCGTCCCTCACCCCCTGACTTGGAGACCTTGGCTCCCCCGGCCCGTCATCGGTCACCTCCCCGACCAGGAATCCGTCACCGTTCACCGCCGGAAACCACAGTGACCTCCTCATGTTGCTCCCCCCTCGCCTGCCTGCCGCGCACCCGTTCGGGCCGCACGGTGGATGACCTGCGGCCGTCTTCCACTGCAGGGGCATTGCAGCCACCATGGAAGCGCGCCCAGAGCCGCCAAACACCATGTCAGGGGGGAACCACGTATGGCAGACCCTGCGAAGGACTTCCGTTCCGACCTTCTAGATCTGTCTGGGCTCTCTCTGGCGGAGCTGCAATCGAGTGACGATCCTGCCCTGCGACGCGCGTTGAGGGAGATGAACGTCAAGGCGGCCCTGGCCTTCGGAACGCTGGTGGGAGACAGCCAGAGCGACGAGATGAGATTCGCCCGGGGCAGGCGTCCGGACGAGTGCGGGCGGTGACCGCTGGGCCGTTGGACGTCCACCGGGTGTCTCGGGACTCGCTCCGGGACATAGCGGCGGGCCGTGCGAGCGAGGCGGACCTCCGCCTGTTGGGTGCCGCTCAGCGCAGCCAACTCCTCCTGGTGCTGCGTGCTTTGCTGGAACACGACGACAAGGCGGTGCGGCGCGGCCGGCACGCCGGCGTCCTGTCGGGCCGGACCGCCTGGAGCCTGCTGTGCACGGCCGAGGAGCGGTCTCCGGAAGCGGTGGAAGCCGTCCTCGCGGATCCCACCGTCATGGCGTGGGCACTGCGCCTGCTCCGCCGCGTGGGCGGCACCGCCGAGGGTCCGGCGTCCGCCGCCCCGCTCTGGGCCGATCTCGGCCAGTTCCATGCGCTGGCCGCGGCGGCTGCCCTGCGCGCCGGGGTTCCCGGTGTGCTGCGGGTGCCCGCACACCGGGGCATGATCTGGCTCCCCGGCGCGGGAATGGCGGGTCCGGTGGCACGCCGCCGGTGGTCCGAGGCCGAGATCCGGGTGGACCGGAAGGGCGCCGTCGCGGTCGGGGAACTGGCAGAGGTACGGCTGCCGGCTTCCCGCCTCCTCGCCTCCGAGGCGCCGGGCTGGCGTCCGTTGCGGGCGGTGCGCGGCTTCGCGCCCACCGGGGACGGCGCCGCGGGACCGGGGCCGTGGCTGGACACGGTGAGTCCCTACCGGGACTTCACGCGCTACCCGCGGTCGCCCGACCGCTCGGGCGATGAGCGGCTGCGCGTCTGGGAGGCCCGGCTGGCCGGCGCGTACGCCCTGCTGGACCGGGAGTGCCCGGCGGAGGCCGTCGCGCTCAGGACCTTGGTGCGGGCCCTCGTGCCGCGCTCGTTCCGAGGCGCGCGGGGAGCGCTGGTGGCCAGTGCCTCCTCGCTGGACGCCTTCGGCGCGGTCACCCTGTCCCTGCCCTCCGACGAGACCCAGACGGCGGCCGTCCTCGTCCACGAGTCCCGCCATCAACAGCTCAACGCCCTGCTCGGCCTGGTGTCCCTGGTCCACGCCCCCGAGAAGGAGAAGGAGAAGGAGAAGGAAGGGGAGGGGGAGGGGGAGGAGAAGGAAGGGGAGGGGG
Source organism: Streptomyces sp. NPDC048417 (assembly GCF_040651615.1). Taxonomy (NCBI): domain Bacteria; kingdom Bacillati; phylum Actinomycetota; class Actinomycetes; order Kitasatosporales; family Streptomycetaceae; genus Streptomyces; species Streptomyces sp. NPDC048417. The sequence goes on from NZ_JBEZKI010000007.1 coordinate 70,118, forward strand.
GCGAGGACGGCGGCGAGCCGAAGGCGCAGCGGCTCTACTACGCGCCGTGGCGCAGTGATCCCAGGCCGGTGCACGGCCTTATCCACGGATTGTTCGCGTTCGCCGGTGTCGGGCGGTTCTGGCACGCACATCGCAGGCACGTGACGGGCCCGGAGGCCCGACGCGCGGACTTCGAGTTCGCCGTGCTGCGGGAGCAGTTGCAGGAGGCGGTGACGGCGCTGCTGCCCGGCGAGAACCTGACGGGGGCAGGTGAACTGTTCGTCGGCGAGATCGCGGACCTGGTCGCCACCTGGCAGGACGACGAAGTGGCCGCCGGGCCGGCCGCACTGGCCCGCGATTACTGCACGTTGCGGCGTGCGGTGTGGCGCGCGCGGCACCTGGAGGTTCCCGCTCCGGTGACGAATCGTTTGGCCGAAGCCTGGATGGCCGGAGCCGCTGCTCCGGCCCTGCCGCCCGCAGAACTGCGTCCGCGCCCCGACCTGATCCGTCTCGACACCTACGGACCGCTGGCCAGGGTCCGGCTCTCCGCGCCGGACACCTTCGACCGTCGGCGGCTACGGGAGGACAGGGACGGAGAGCCCGCGCTCAGGGCCGGCTACGCCGCCGTCGCGGGAGACACCGAGCGGGCCGCGGCCGCGTACGCGGAGTGGGCGGCGCAGGACCCCGGGGACCCCGAGGCATGGATCGGCGCGGTGCTGGCGCAACCCGAGCATGCCAGGGGGACAGGTGCCGCTCTGCTGCTGGACCGTCCCGAGGCGGTAGCCGGTGTCCGCCGGGCGGTCGCCGCGGCCGGAGGAGACGTGCCCGCCCCCGCCGAACTCGCCCAGTGGCTGGGCGGGGCCGGCTCCTAGAGGGAGAGCAGGTCGATGTCTCCGTTGGCCCGCAGCCCCCTTTCGGCGTCGAGTGTGGCCGGGTGGGAGGGGCCCAGGCGTTCGCGGTACTGCTCCAGCGTCCTGGCGTACAGACGCTCGCTCTCCTCGGCCCGGCGCAACGCCTTCAGGTCATGGCTCAGGTTGAGTCCCACGGCCAGGTTCGTCGGGTGGTTCTCACGCGGTCGCCTCGACTCCTCCGCCACGGCGTCGTCGAGATCGTGCGCCTCTTCGATGCGCCCCAGAGCGAAGTAGTCGCTGGCCAGGTTCATACGGGCGAGCAGGGTGCGGGGGTGCCCGGAAGAGAGTTCGAGGGTGAGGCCCTCGACCGATTCCGTGTCCAGTTCCAACGCGGCTTCGGGCTCTCCCAGCAGACGCAGTGTCACCGCGAGGTTCATGGCGATGGCGTAGCTGTGGGGATGTTCCCGGCCGTACTTCTCGCGGTGCATTTCGAGCATTCTGTCGCTCAGGGCGCGCGATTCCTGGAGCTTGCCGACCTGCCGGAGGTCGTTGGCGTGGCTGACCGCGATCAGCAGATACTGGCGGCTGGTGGCGCCGAGGGTTTCGTCGGTCAGTTCCAGGTACTTGCTGGACAGCGCGTAGGCGCCCTGGTGGTCGCCCATCTTGCGCAGTGTGACGCACCGGTTGCGGTTCACCAGCGCCACGAACCGGTGCTGTTCGCCGAGGCTTGCGGTGACTTCCGCGGCCAGCGCCTCGTACCCCTCGTTGGCCTCCTCGTAGCGACCGACCTCCTGCAGGTCGAGGAGGTAGGCCTCCCGCGTGCCCAGCGTGTTGATGTGGTCCTCGCCGAGCACCTCGATCCGGCGCTGCCAGGTGTCGTAGTCGAGGTTCAGGGCGTCCTCGGCGTTGCCGGCCAGCCGGAGGCTCACGGCGTAGTTGTGCGCGGCGAGGAGGGTCGCCGGGTCGTCCCTGCCGAACTCCCGAGCGCTGGTCTCGAAGACCCGCTGGTCCATCTCCCGGGCCTCTTCGAACTTCCCCCGGGTACGGTGGTGGATGGCCATGTAGCTCTGGGCGCGCAGGGTGTTCTCGTGTCCCTCGCCCAGGGCCCTGCGGTACCGCTCCACGAGGTTGGACTGCAGCCTGTAAGCGCGCTGCAGGTCGGTCTCCTGCTCGCGCAGCGTCTCGGCGATCTGCTGGTCGATGGCGAGGATCTCCTCGTGATCCTCGCTCAGGTCCGCGCGCCAGATGGCCGCTGCCTGCTCGCCCAGGGCGAGGGATCCCTCGTGGTCGCCGCGCGCCCGCAGGAACCGCACCTCGTTCAGGACCAGCCGACGTGTCCAGCCGTCCTTGCACCGCACCGCGTCGGACGCCCTCAGGTGGCTGAGCAGCGACGAGTACCGAGGCCAGTAGACGGATCGCTGTGGGTTCCGCGGATCCGCGTGGGCCAGGAGCTGATGCGCGGCGTGCCGCATCGACTCCTGCTCCTGCGGGTTCATCTGCTCGATGAGCACCCGCTGTACCAGCCGGTGCATGAGGACCGTGTTCTGACGGTGGTCGATGCGGGCCAGGGCGTACCGCCCGATCTCTCGCACGGCGCGGCCCAGTCTGACCGGATCGTCCAGTGTGGACTGCAACTCCGGAGGAACCGAGATACCGCGCACCGCCGAGAAGAGATCCCAGTCGATCGGCTCGGGAGCGAAGAACGCGCAGACCTGGAGCAACTGCAAAGCGTCCGGCCGGCTCTCGCGCAGCCGCTCCAGGGACACGTTCCATGCCGCCGCCACCGACCGGTTGTAGTCGCTCGGAGGGTCCGACTGCATCAACTCCGTGAAGTTGCGCTCGTACACCTCCAGGTACTGCTGCACCGGCATGCCCGTCTCGGCCAGCCAGACCGCCGCCTGCTCCACCGCCAGAGGCAGGTCGCCGAGCGCGGCGGCCAGATGGTCCACGGCGTCGTCGGGCAGGTTCTCGCTGCGGCGACGCAGCAGGGCCACGCTCTCCTCACGGGTGAAGACGTCGACTTCCAGGGAGCTGAAGTCGGTGGACCAGTGGGAGTTGCGAGATGTCACGACGATGCTGCCTGGTCCGTTGCTCGGGAAGTATTTGCGTACTGTGCGGGGATCTTCCGCATTATCGAACACCAGTAGCCATTCGGTGTACGGGTGACCCTCACGCAGGGCATTCAGCACGGTCGGCACCGCGCCCACGTCCGAGCCGGCTTCCAGGCCCATCTGCTCGCCCAGTTCGATCAGCGACTGGACGATCTGGCTTTCCTGTTCCGCCGGGATCCACCAGACCAGCCGGTATTCCCGGTTGTGCCGGTAGAGGTACTCGATGGCGATCTGGGACTTGCCCACCCCGCCCATGCCGTGCAGGGCCTCGGGCAGGACCGCGGCGACGCCACCGCGCAACCGCTCCCGCAGCCGGTCGAGCAACGCCTCCCGCCCCGTGAAGTTCCGGTTGCGTTGGGGGACGTTGCCCCAGAGGCGGGGCGGGGAGTTCGGGGGCTGTGCACCGGAGGCAGCGAGGGAGCCGGGGGACACGGTTTTGCCTCCTTGTCGCGGGGCGTTGGGTACGGGCAAAACACCGATGGGCGGTGGCGCTGCTGGTGAAGTCCCCGCGAGGGGCCGGATGTTCGTTGGTTCCGCGGGCTGAGGCGTAGGCCCGTAATCTAGCGCGCCCTCGGGGGGTATATTCAAGTTTGACCGCATTTCGGAGTGTCTGTAGCCTGATCCTTTTATTTGATCCGGTGCGGCTTGGGCGGCAGGGGGCGCGGGTTGCCCGGCCGGCCCGGGCTCGCTGCGCTGCAACAGACGGCCAAGCTGGTTGGCTCGCGCGAGATAGGGCCCCGAGACCGAGCACAACGCGGTGTACAGATGGGCCACGAACGGACGGGTCTGTTCCGTCATCGGCGGGTCCGGGGGATCTCCCTCCGGCGCCACGAGCGCGTCCCCGCCCTCACCCCAGAGCGCCTCCAGCCTCGGCCCGACATACCGGCGGACCTGGCGCATCGCGCGCAGCGTCTCGGAGCGGGAGCCGAGGGCCAGGAGTTCCTCCCGTACCCCCTCCGGGAAGTCGTACGACACGCGATGGACGGCCTCGGCCTCGGGGGTGTCGTCGACGCGGCGCACCAGGCCCAGCAGCATGATCTCGGAGAGGTTCCAGGGCTCGGACCCGGGCTGCAGCTCCTGGAGCAGCCGCATGACGGGGAGACTGAGCGCGGCCGCCGCGAGCCGCTGCGCAAGGGTGTAGGCGGCGGGGGAGGCCATTGCCCGAAAGCGCCGCACGGCGGTGGCAGCGCGTTTCGCCCGCAGCTCCACGGAGGACTCGGCGGGGCGCGCCTCGTCCGCCTCACCGCCGAGAGGCTCGGTCACCGGGTCGGCCAGTTCCCCGGTCGTCGGGCCGACCACCGCGGACCGCAGATCCCCGTCGGGGGCGGTCCACAGGGTCGCCAGGGTGTGCCCTTCGTCGCCGCTTGCCGCGGCCACCAGACGGGCCCAGCGGTCCAGCGCGTTCGGCCGCAGTTCGAGGACGGGCACCGGGATCGCGTTGTCCCGGCCGGGTCCGCCGGCCGTGGGTGACCGCGGGTCCAGAGGGTCCGTGCCCGGGCGCTTCCAGTCGGCGTCGTAGGCCCGGTTGGGGACGGCGGGTGACGGGGCCTGTAACCGGGTGCGGGTGACCGTGGGCAGCGTGAGGTCCCACAACTGCTGTGGGAGCAGGCTCAGTACGGCGACGGGGGAGGACCGGCCCAGCCGGTTCAGCACCGAGGCCGCACGGCCGGTCCGCCAGACGCTGTGGCCGCCGTCCGTGACGGCCAGCAGCAGCTGCCGGCCGTCGGAGTGGACCTCGGCCGCCGGCAGGCCGGTCGGCGTACCGGCGGCGAGGTCCCAGGGGACCGTCCGCACGGTGCGGAACGCCGCCGTGTGCTCCATCAGTTCGGCGAGCCGGCGCGTCGCCGGGGCCCACAGGTCCATCGAGCGGCACGTGTCCACCAGCAGTAAAAGATCCAGCCGGCGTTCCGACACCGGTCGGCACACCGGCGTCCACACCCCTGCCGCGGCGGCCTGCTCGGCGGTCGCCTCCTCGTCCAGTTCGACCTCGTAGGGCGAGTGGTGGGTCAGGCGCAGCGGACGCAGCGATCTGACGAGCCCGAGGCCGTCGGCCGGCTGGGGCGACGCCGGCCACCCCGACGGCCCGGGATCCGTCCCCGCCTGCCGGCGCAGGGTGTGCAGCGGACGGGACGGGAGCGGGCTTTCCGGTACGCGCGCGCCCAGCTCGGGGCGGGGACCGGCCGGGCGCTGTTCTCCGGTTTCCGCGGGGGCGTCAGGTGCGGGACCGTCCTGCTCTTCGGGCCGGGTGTCCTGTCCTTCGGGTGGGGTGTCCTGTCCCTTGGGCGGGGTGTCCTGTCCTTTGGGCGGAACCCGCTCGGCACGTCGGCGCCCGGCCTGCCGTAGGCCCTCGCCGCGCTCCAGGGCGGCTCGCCCCGGCACGTCGAACCGGGGCACCGCGGCATCCTGATACGCCGCCAGGTACAGGGCGTCCGCCAGTTCCGACCAGTCCGGCATGTCCTGGTCCGGGGCAGAGGTGAATGCCCCCTCTGCTGATACGGAGGGGGCCGGAGGCTCAGCGGACGCCGCCGTCATCCGGTCCTCGATTCCGCCCCCGCCCCGTCGAGCCGGTGCCACAACGCGTCCACGAGGTCCTCCAACGCGCTCTCGTCGCCCAAGAAGCGCCCCGAGGTCGCCACGAACGCGGCGTTGAGCAGTTGGTCGATGGCGAGGCCGCCGCGTTCCCGGCTGCTGCGCAGGAACTGGTCGATCAGGCCCTCCGCCGCCGAGATCCCCGATGCCGCGGACCCGGCCCGCTGCAGGTGGGCCGCGACCATGCCGACGAGTTGCGGCCGGTCGGGATCCGGCATCTGCAGCCGCAGACACCGGCGCAGAAAGGCCGGCGGGAACTCCCGCTCTCCGTTGGACGTGATCACCACGACGGGGAAGGCGCGGCACTTGACGACGCCTTCGACGATCTCGGCGTCGCGGCCGGGGTCGTCGATCCCGACGGTCACCTCGGGGTGCTGCCGCCGGGCCCGCACCAGTTCGGGGATCCGGAACTGCCCCTCTTCGAACACGCTCAGCAAGTCGTTGGCCAGATCCTGGTCGCTCTTGTCCAGCTCGTCGACCAGAAGCACCCTCGGGACCTCGTACGGCAGCAACGCCGTACCCAGTGGGCCGAGTTGGAGGTAGTCGCCGATCCCGGGAAGCTGTTCCTCGGCCTGCTGCTCCGCCCCGGTGACGGCGGTGCCACCCGCCGGGTGGAGGGTGTGCCGGGCCGCCGAGTCCTGGACGCGGCCGATCGCGTCGTACTCGTACAGGCCGCTGCGCAAGGTGGTACGGCTGGTGATGTGCCAGCGCAGCACCCGGCCCAGCCGCAGCTCCCTGCTGATCCGGTACGCGAGTGACGACTTGCCGGTTCCCGGACGTCCTGTGACCAGCAGCGGCCGACGCAGCACCAGGGCCGCGTTCACCATGTCCACTTCACGCCTGAGCTGGTCGGAACCAGTGGATAACGCGCTGATCCGCCCCAGCCGACGCTCGATCTCCTCGTCGTCCGACGGGGGCGGAGGCACGAGGGGGCCACCCGTGAAGCGGCGCCAGGGCGGCGGCTCGGGCAGCAGGTCGCTGACATCGTCGTAACGGGGCTGACCGGTGCCGTGGTAGAACCACCAGCGGTGGTCCGCTCCGTGCGGCCCCGCAGTGCTGCCGTCGGGCCCGAAGGCACTCTTCGGGTCCGGAGCCGTCGTGCCGCCTTGCACCGGTGCGTCCTCGCCCGGACGCGTCCTCTCGCTCTCACCGTCCTCTGGCAGCATCTCGTCCCTCCCCTCCCCCCTGTGCGGAAGACTCCGCCGCTTCGGCCCGCCCGCCCGGAAGGCGGTAGGGGTCGTCCCAGAGCACGGCCGCGTAACGGCCGAGCGATGAAACGCCGTTCATAGCAGGATCCTCGCCTCCGGCCGCAATGCGCAACGACCTGACTTCGTCAGGTAACCGGTGTATGCGTTTGCCCTCGGCCAGTTTTAGCAACTCTCTGCGGAAGACGGGGTCGATTCCCCCACGCCGGTCCCAGACCACGATCGGCACGCCGGCCCGGAGCGAGGCGTCCAACTCGTCGCTCCCCGCGCCCGTGCCGCCCTGCTCGCCCGGCGGTTCGCTGAGGACCGCCATCACCGGGTGCGGCTCGGAGAGCAGCCGGTCGGGGTGCTCGTCGGGGAACCAGTGGACGGGGCCCTGGCCATCGGGTTTGAGGGCGTCCCAGCGCTTGAGCCAGCGTCCATGCGTGGCTCTGCCTTCCACTCTTTCGAGACTGCGCAGCACCACCGGGTGGTCCTTCCCCAGGGTGGCCTCGGCCTTGCCGAACGCCTTCTTCGCCCAGTTCTCGACGTCCAGGTGCATCAGATCCTTGGAGAGTACGAACTCCAGTGCTATGTCTTCGCGACACAGATAGGCCCATCCGGTCTCGGCCTCGTGCACCAGTGACTTCACCCGCTCGGGCAGGTCGGTCTCGTCGACCTCCAGATCGCCGCCCTTGACCGGATACGGGTTCGGGTCGCCGCCGTTCCGCCACCAGTAGGTCAGCTGCCGCCTGCCCTCGTGCTCGGAGTAGAACAGCGGGCGCAGCCGGATCAGCAACCAGGTGGACGGTGCCCAGACGGTCTCCGCGCCGCCCCCCACGCCGTCCCCCGTGCCGTTCGCCGGCAGCGGCAGCGGCAACGGCAACGGCTCCGGACCGGGGCGGTCTGGAGGGCCGAACTCCGTGTGGGAGCGGGCAGGCGGAGGAGCCTGGCCCCCGCCGGCGGCCGGCCACGGCCCGTCGGGTCCGGCCGCGTCGGCGGGATACGCCTCGGGTCGGTCCCGGTGCTCCGCGACCCAGTCCAGCAGGTCCTGCCGTTGCTGTCCCTCCGCGTACCGCGCCAGGTGCTCGACGAGAAGGACACAGGGCAACGGCCGGCCAGGGCGTGCGTTGAGATTCGCGGCGTACAGCACCGCCGACCAGGGTTCCTGGTAGTGCGCGGGCAAGGCGTCGGGGCGGTCCCCTACGGCCTCGCGGAAGACCCGTGCGATGTCGAGCACGTCGAGGCCGCCGAGGAGGATCATCAGCCGTTCCCAGCTGCTCCCGTCGAACAGCGGCACCTCGGCGATCGCGATCGCGGCGCGCAGCCGTGCCATCGGGCGGGTCTCTCCTTCCAGCGCCGAGACCACGATGCCCAGCGCCTGCAGGCCCTCCGGGTGCGGCATCACCTCGCGGAGCAGGATCAGCAGTGCGTTGCGCGGGCGGCCGGTGCCGGGCAGCTGGATCCTGATCCGCAGTGCCCGGCCCACATGGCGCGCGCACTCGTGCAGCATCGCCGGATCCTCGAAGCACGAGATGGCTTCCAGCGCGTCGACCAGCACCTTGGGCGGCCCCCAGGAGCCCTGGGCGTCCGTCATGACCGGCCCCCTGCCGGCCGCGAACCGCCGTCGAGCAGCCGCACGGCCCGCCGGACGCCGGTCGGCACCACGCCGGGCAGGACCAGGAGCCCGGAGCCCCTGACGACTCCCTGCGGTGACAGGACGCGCACTCTCCCTAAGGCCGGGCGTCCTGCCGTGTCCCCCTTGACCACTGTCATGTCCCTTCCCCCGCGCGAAGCCGTCGACGGACGCCCCCACGAATGAACCAGCGTACGGAGCGCACGCGTTTGACACATCCGACGTGCGCACCCCGGAGTTTTACCGGCCGGGGCTTTCGTGAACCATCCGGCGTCGTCGCCGTGCAGGAGCCGCCCGGTGATGCCCGCTGATGCCCGGTCATGTCCGGTGAGAGGAAGCCGGATGCGCGCTGCGCGCATCCGGCTCCGCGGCCCTGGCCGCCGCTCCGCCATGACGGCTGATGCGCCCGTGACGCCGGAGACCCCCGGAACTACAATCCCCGCGGGGAAGACGCGTCCGACTGACGTGACTCAGTTGTTCGACGGAATGGACGCGATGGAACGCCTCCGGGCTCGCAGGATCGTGGGGGCGGTTCCCGGGCAGGCCCCTTCCGATGTCCGGAAACGGCTTGTCCCGCCGTTTCCGGAGCCGTCTCCCCGTCTGTGGGCGCTTGTCGGGCTCGCGCCCGCGTCGGCGAGCCGCGTCGCGAGGGCGACGGAGTGGCTGGGGCCGGTGCTGGTCGCCGTGCTGGCTGGGGCGATCCGGTTCTGGCGGCTCGGCCGGCCGCGGGAGGTCGTCTTCGACGAGACCTACTACGCCAAGGACGCCTGGTCGCTGCTGCACCTCGGCTACGAGGGCACCTGGCCGGACCGCAAGATCGCCGACCCGGAGATCCTCGCGCATCCGCAGGTGATCCCGCTCTCCGACGCGGGTTCCTTCGTCGCGCACCCGCCGACGGGCAAGTGGGTGATCGCCCTCGGCGAGGGGCTGTTCGGCCTCACCCCGTTCGGCTGGCGCTTCATGACGGCGTTGCTGGGCACGCTGAGCGTGCTGCTGCTCTGCCGGATCGGGCGCCGCCTGTTCCGGTCCACCTTCCTGGGCTGCCTGGCCGGCGCCCTGCTGGCGGTGGACGGCCTGCATGTCGTGATGAGCCGTACCGCGCTGCTGGACCTGGTCGTGATGTTCTTCGCCCTGGCGGCCTTCGGCTGCCTGCTCGTCGACCGGGACCGGGCGCGGGCCCGGCTGGCGGCGGCGCTGCCGGCCGACGCGGACGGCCGGGTACGGCCCGACGGCGACACCGGTGACCGTGCGGGAACGGGATGGCGGCCCTGGCGGCTCGCGGCCGGCCTCTTCCTGGGCCTGGACGCCTCCACCAAATGGAACGGCCTCTGCTTCCTGGCCTTCTTCATGGTCCTGACCCTGCTGTGGGACGTCGGCGCGCGCCGGGTGGCCGGAGCCCGGCACCCGTACCGGGCGGTGCTGCGCAGGGACCTCGGCCCGTCGCTGTTCTCCCTCGCGCCGGTAGCCGTCGTGACGTACCTGGTGACCTGGACCGGCTGGTTCCTGTCCGACGACGGCTGGGGGCGCCACTGGGCGGACGGCCGGGGCGGCCCCTGGTCGTGGATCCCGGCCCCGCTGCGCAGCTTCTGGCACTACGAGTACCTGGTGTACCAGTTCAACGCGGGGCTGCACACACCCCACAAGTACCAGTCGAATCCATGGAGTTGGCTGGTCCTCGGCCGCCCCGTGCTGTTCTCCTACGACTCGCCGCAACCCGGCGAGGACGGCTGCCACACGTCGTCCGCCTGCTCCCGTACGGTCCTCGCCCTGGGCACCCCGGTCCTGTGGTGGGCCGCCTGCTTCGCCCTGGTCTATCTGCTCTACCGCTGGGCACTGCGCCGCGACTGGCGGGCCGGCGCCATCCTGTGCGCGGTGGGCGCCGGCTACCTGCCGTGGTTCCTGTACCAGGACCGTACGGTCTTCTCCTTCTACGCGGTCGTCTTCGTGCCGTACCTGTGCCTGGCCGTGGCGATGATGATCGGAGCCGTACTGGGGCCGCCGGGCGCGACGAAGCGGCGCCGGCAGACGGGCGCGGTGGCCGCGGGCGTGCTGGTCCTGCTCATCGCCTGGAACTTCGTCTACTTCTTCCCGATCTACACCGGGCAGACCATCCCGTACTCCGGCTGGCAGGCCAGGATGTGGCTCGACAGCTGGGTCTGAGGGCGGTGCGGTTGCCGGCGCCGACGTGGGCCCGGACGGCCTCCAGAGCGGGGGCACCGGCGCAGCGGCGTCACGGCAGCCCTCGCCCGCCCCAAGGGACTGCTCCGGCCGGCTGCCGCGCCCCGGTTGCCCGGCTCGCTCAGCGGGCCGTCGCGACGAGTCGCCGTAGGGCGGCCTGGGCCGGCGGACCCCAGCTGGGCTTGCCGCCGGGGCGGCCGCGGACGCCGGCCTCGCCGACGAGGATCCCGCCGAGGGCCTGCCGTACGGCCCAGCCGCGGGCCCGGCGCAGGGTCGCCGCGTTCGGGGCCGGCCGGTAGGCGTCGAGGAAACGGTCGGCGGCGCCGTCCGGGAGCAGCGCCCAGGGGGCGGCGAGGTCGCGGGCCGGATCGCCCGCGCAGAGGTCACCGAAGTCGATCACGCCGCAGAAGGTGCCGTCCGCGGTGAGGACGTTGGCGGGATGCAGGTCGCCGTGGAGCCACCGCGCCGGACCGGCCCACGGGGGCGCGGCGACGGCGTCCTCCCAGACGGCGCGGACGGCGTCCGGGTCGGGGATCAGCCCCATCTCGGTGGCCGAGGCGAGGCCCGCGACGAACTGCTCGGTGTGGGCCTCCAGCGGCCCCCCGTTGCCGTCACGACTGGCGGGCACCCCGTCGGGAGCGGGCCGGTGAAGGGCCGTCAGGAACGCGGCCAGGACGTCGGCGGCCTCGTCGCCGCGCGTGACGGGAGCGCGGTCGGCGGGCGCACCCGCCACCCAGGTGGTGACGATCCAGGGCCGCGGAAACCGGGCGGAGGGCTCGCCGAGGCGTTGCGGGACCGGGACCGGCAGGGGAAGACGCGGGGCGAGACCCGGCAGCCAGGCGTACTCCTTGCGCAGCAGGTCGTCGGCGGACTGTGTCGCCCACGGCAACCGGACGGCGAGGTCGTCACCGAGCCGCCACAACTGGTTGTCCCACCCGCACGCACCGAGCCGCACAGGACGATCGGCCAGATCGGGATGCTGCTCGCGCAACAACTCCCGGACCAGCTCAGCGGTGATCTCGATCTCGGCGAGGGCCATGTGGGGCGACGCTAGCAGCACGCGGGCCGACCCCGCCCTTCTACGGTTCGGAGGTGTCCGCCGCCGTGCGGCAAACCTGGGCGGGTGGAGGTCGCCCTCCGTCTGGAGACGGACCACCCGCCGTCCCCACCAGTACCGGTAGCGAATCCCGGCTCCGATCCGGCGCCGCAGGACTCGTCGCAACTCGTGGGATCTCCCGGGGTGCGCGCCCCAGGCTGCTCAAGTCGCCCCCGGTACAAGCCAGATGAGACGCCCGAGTACGATCACCGCGAACTCGCTCTGTACCCCTCAGCACCCCTCATCGGCGCGATGGAGTTGCCATGACGACCACCCCTCAGCCGTTTCAGTCGGTCGACACCAGCAGGGCACACCCTGCGCGGGTCTATGACTGGCTGCTCGGCGGCAAGGACAACTACCCGGTCGACGAGGCGGTCGGCGAGAAGCTGCCGGCCGAGGCGAGGGACGCCGCCCGGCAGAACCGTCAGTTCATGCACCGCGCTGCCGCGTGGCTCGCCACGCAGGGCGTCGATCAGTTCCTGGACATCGGCACCGGAATTCCCACCGAGCCGAATCTCCACCAGATCGTGCAGAACGTGGTGCCGTCGGCCAAGGTCGTCTACACCGACAACGACCCGATCGTCCTGCGGCACGCGGAGGCGCTGCTGATCAGCCGTCCCGAGGGGGTGACCGACTACATCCAGGCGGATGTGCGCGACCCGGAGGCGATCGTCCGGCACGCCCGGCACGTCCTGGATTTCGACCGCCCGGTCGCGCTGTCGCTCATCGCGCTCATGCACTTCATCAGCGACGAGCAGGGCGCCCACGACATAGTCCGCGCCCTGGTCGAGACGCTGCCGTCGGGCAGCCATCTGATCCTGTCGCACGCCGCGTCCGACCTTTACCCGGACCTCGTCGAACAGGTCGTCGCCGAGTACGCCAAGGGCGGCATCCAGCTCGCCTTCCGCACCCGCCCGGAAGTGGAGCGGTTCTTCGACGGCATGGATCTCGTGTCACCCGGCCTGGTGACGGCGACGGAGTGGTTCGCCGCCACCCCGGCCCCGGAGCCGGAGGGCAGCGGCATCTACGCGGGCGTGGCCCGCATCCGCTGAACCAGCGCGAGGTCGGCCGGAGGTCCAGCTTCGGCCGAAGGTCCCGCTTCGGCCGAAGGGCAGGCTTCGGCCGAAGGTCAGGCTTCGGCCGAAGGTCAGGCTTCGGCCGGACGTAGGGGCAGTGGTCGGCTCTCTTGTGGTGATCGACGACCTGGCGGCCTCACGCCTGGAACTCGGTGAGATCGATGGTGTGGACGTGCAGCGGATAGCCGTGCACCGGGTGCGTCGTCTCCCGCTCCGGCACCATGCCGAGCTTGCGGATGACGTTCTCGGAGGCGTCGTCCCCCGCCCGGCTGATGCTGATGACGCGGTCGAGGCCGCGGTCCTGGAGCGCGAACTCCAGCGTGGCGTGGGCGGCTTCGGACGCGTATCCCTGGCCCCAGAACTGTGAGCCGAGCCGCCAGCTGATCGCCACGGCGGGCAGTACCTCAGGCAGGAACTCGGGCACGGACAGACCCGTGAAGCCGGCGAGTTCCCCCGAAGCCAGCAGCTCGACGGCGAAGAGTCCGAAGCCTTCCTCGTCCCACTCCTCCTCCCACTGCTCGATGGCTTCCGCCGTCTGGTCCAGGTCGCGCACCGAGCCGTCGTCGATCCAGCGCATGACCCGAGGGTCCGCGTTGATGTCCGCCATGGACGCGAGGTCGTCGTCATGCCAGCGACGGAGGAGAAGGCGGGGTGTGTGGATCTCGGTCATGGCGCTCATCCTGCCGAAGGCGACGGCGACATGGGTAATCGGCGCCAGCCCGTGCGGCCGCTCCGGGACGCCCCTGACCTCGGATGCCACGAAGACCGCTGACAGAACCCCTGAAACCGGCCAGGGCCGCTCTTGGCTCCCCAGCGGGCCGGCGTCGGCGATGTGGGTCGGCCCGTCGCGTGCCCGGCGGCGGTTCCGGTCCGCGCCGGGCGCGCCGGTGGGCGCGGTCAGCGTGCCGCGGTGAACAGGCTGTTGAGTACCGGATAGTCGATGGCGTGCCCCGCTGACTTCCGTTGCTGCACGAGCTGGAGACGCATTCGACTGAGCGCATCGCCGAAGCCCGCCGGCAGGTTGTGCTCGGCGAGGTCGCGGGCCTGGTCGAAAACTCAGGGACCGACTCAGCGAGTGGCACGAACCACCAGCGACGCGAGCTGCTGGCCCGCTGCCTCGTCCAGTGGTGCGTGGTCGAGCAGCAGCCGGTACCACAGAACGCCGTACACGATGTCGATGAGGAGCTCGGGGTCGATGTCGGCGGCGATCTCTCCGCGCGCGATCGCCCGGTCGAGGAGTTCGCGCAGCGCAGCGCGACGGCTGAAGAGGAAACGGTCCCGGAACGCGACAGCGAATACCGGATCGAGCAGGGCCTGGGCCATCAGCCCGATCAGGACCGGACGCTGGCCGCGCTGGCGGAACGTGCTGCGCAGGAACGCCGTCAGATCGGCGGGCAGTGAACCCTCGTCCGGGACCGTGATCCCGGTCTCTGCCAGGTCAAGCATGGCGTCGAGGACGACATCGGCCTTGGATGGCCACCAACGGTAGATGGTCTGCTTGCCGACGCCGGCACGGGCGGCGATGCCTTCGATATGTTCGCCATCCAGCGCGGGCAGGTGACAGGTTCGATCACGCTGATCTCCGCCTCCACCGCACGATCGGCGCTGGCCGGAACGGTGGCCTTCGCCGCGGTCAACGGCGCGATCGAGCGGATCGTGTCACCCCTGGCCGCCGAACTCGCGCCGGTTCGGATCAACGCCGTCTCGCCGGGCGCCATCGACACACCCTGGTGGTCTTTCCTGCCGGAGGAACAGAAGCAGGCCCAGTTCGCGGCTGCCGCCGACACTGTGCCGGCCAAGCGGATCGGCCACCCGGCGGACGTCGCCGACGCTGTCCGCTACCTCATCGGCGCAACCTACGTCACCGGCTCGATCCTGCCCGTCGACGGAGGATTCACTGTGGCCTGACGCCACCCAGGTCGCCCGAGAGCGGCGGCGGACCCGCTGAGAACCGATCGGTCACCCGCATCAGCTGAGCAGCATGGCCCTCCCGGTCGTTACGGGGAAGGTCATGCTCTTGCTCGCTCAGTCAGGGCGAAGCCCGAAGACCCCGCCCGCTACCAGCGAAACCCCGGCTCAGGGCCACACAAGGCAGTACGGCTGATGCCCCGCCTCATGCAACCGATGGCTGAAGTCCTGCCACTCGTGCAGCGAATGGGAGCGGGAGGGGGCTGACCTGGGGTTTCGCAGGGGAATGGGCGTTGACCTGGGAAAACTCTGCTCCGTAGTTCTCACAGGTCAACGCCGTTTCCCAGGCTCATGTGCCCTGGATGTGCCCTCGCGGCCCTCTCACCAGAGGGCGCCCTGCTCGGCCGACGGATGGGTGGGGGGCATCGTCGCCAGGCTCACTCCCCTGGAGCAGAACGCACTCTCAGCAGATATACACTCAGGATATATCTGCGGTGTATGGTCCTTGCATGAGTGTTCCTCTCACCCTGTTGGGGCTGTTGGAGCGTGAGCCGAGCCACGGCTATGACCTCAAGCGCGACTACGACGCCTTCTTCAACCGCGGCAAACCGTTGCCATACGGGCAGGTCTACACAACGCTTGGCCGGTTGGCGCGGGACGGGAAGGTCATGGCCGGCGAGGCGGAGCCCGGGGTCGGCCCCGAGCGCAAGCGCTACGTGATCACCGAGGCGGGGGCGACGGAGTTCGAGACCTGGCTCACCGAGCCGGTGGCCCCCGAGCCCAATCTGCAGACCGTGCTGTTCACGAAGGTGGTGCTGGCCCTGATGCTCGGCCGCGACGCCCAGCAGTATCTCGACACCCAGCGGGCCGCCCACCTGCAGCGGATGCACGAGCTGACGAAGCTGCGCCGCACCGGCCCGATCATCGACGCGCTGCTCGCCGACCACGGCCTGTTCCACCTGGAGGCCGACCTGCGATGGATCGAGCTGACCACGGCCCGGATGGATACGCTGGCAGCGGCGGTGCGCACATGACCGCCCTCATCGAGGCCCGCGACCTCACTCTCTCCTTCGGCGAGACCCCCGCCCTGCGCGGCGCCAGCCTGGCCGTCGAGGCCGGCGAGGTGTTCGCCGTGATGGGCCCGAGCGGCTCGGGCAAGTCCACCCTGCTGCACTGCCTGGCCGGCATCCTCACTCCCGACTCGGGCGAGGTGCACTTCGACGGACGCCGCATCGACACCCTGAACGAGGCCGAGCGCAGCGCCCTGCGCCGCGACACCTTCGGCTTCGTCTTCCAGTTCGGCCAGCTCGTCCCCGAGTTGACCGCCGAGGAGAACGTCGCCCTGCCGCTGCTGTTCTCCGGCGTGCGCCGGGCAGCCGCGCTCGCCGAGGCCCGGCCCTGGTTCGCCCGGCTTGGCCTGGACGGCCTGGAGCGGCGCCGCTCCGGGGAGTTGTCGGGCGGTCAGGCGCAGCGGGTGGCTCTGGCCCGCGGTCTGGTGGCCCGGCCCAAGGTGCTGTTCGCCGACGAGCCGACCGGGGCGCTGGACTCACTGACCGGCGAGCAGGTGATGGACCTGATGGTGGACGCGGCCCACGAGGAGGGCACCACCATCGTCCTGGTGACCCACGAGCCCCGGGTCGCCGCGCACGCCGACCGAGAGGCCATCGTCCGGGACGGCAAGGCCAGCCTGCTCATGACCGGACGGATCGCCTCATGATCGCCTTCGCCTTCCGCCTCGCGGTCAGCGGCGGCCGGGAGGCCCTCGCCCGGCTGGCCATGATCGCCGCCGCGGTCGCCATCGGGGTCGGGCTGCTGCTGTCGACCTTCGCCAGCATGAACGCCGTCGAGCGGACGAACCAGCGGCAGGTGTGGCTCGACACCGGCGCCGCGACTCGTACCGAGCAGGCGTCGGCGGACCCACTGTGGTGGTGGCCGCACGACGACTACTACGACGGCAAGTCCCTCACCGAGGTCGACGTCGCCGCGACCGGCCCGACCTCGCCCGTCCCGCCCGGCCTGACGCACCTGCCGGCGGTCGGCGAGTACTACGCCTCCCCCGCGCTGGCCAAGCTGATCCGCGACACCCCGGCCGACCAGCTGGGCAACCGCTTCCCCGGGCGGCTCGCCGGCACGATCGGCGACACCGCCCTGGCCTCTCCGGACTCGCTGACCGCCGTCATCGGCCGTACCCCCGCCCAGATCAAGGGCGCACCTGGGGCGAGAGCGGTCACCACCATCGCCAGCACCCGGCCATCCGTCTGCGACAACGAGTGCTGGGACAACGCCGTGCGCGGCGACGCCATGACGCTCATCTCCTCCGTGGTGGCCGGGGCACTGATCTTCCCGGTACTGATCTTCATCGCCACCGCGACCCGCCTGTCCGCCGCCACGCGAGAACAGCGGTACGCGTCGATGCGGCTGGTCGGCGCCACTCCCCGGCAGGTGTCGCTGATATCGTCGGTCGAGTCCGCGCTGGCGGCGGCCGCCGGGACAGTGATCGGCTTCGGGCTCTACGCCGCGCTGCGCCCGCTGGTCGCCACCATTCCGCTCACCGGGCAACAGCGGTTCTTCCTTTCGGATCTGACGCTCAGCGCCCCGCAGGCCCTCGGCGTCGCCGTCGGCGTGCCGGTGGCGGCGGCAATCGCGGCGCGCCTCGCACTGCGCCGGGTCACCATCTCCCCGCTCGGCGTGACCCGCCGGGTGACCCCGCGCCCGCCGCGCGCCTGGCGGCTGATCCCTCTGCTGGCGGGCCTGGCCGAGCTGGCGTACTTCGTCTTCGCCGGCCGCCGCCCGGCGACCGGGAACGGCCAGACGGCGGCCTACCTCCCGGGCTTCCTGGTGGTGATGCTGGGCCTGGTGATCGCCGGGCCCTGGCTGACCATGATCGCCGCCCGGGCGGTGGCCCGGCGCACCCGACGCCCGGCCGCCCTGATCGCGGTGCGCCGGCTCGCCGACGACCCGAAGGCCGGCTTCCGCGCGGTCAGCGGCCTCGTCCTGGCCCTGTTCGTGACCACCGCGACAGTCAGCATCATCGGCACCATCAACGACTACCGCGGCACCCTGGGCGGCGACCGGCAGACCCGAACCGTGGTGGAGGTCGGCGGCGACGGCGATGCGCCGCTGGCCGGGGCCATCCCGACACGGCTGCTCACCGAGGTGCGGGCGATCCCGGGCGTGCGGGGCGTGGCGGTCGTCCACGCCAACCCCGACGGCGTCGGCAAGGTGGTGAACCGGCGAGTCCACCCGGGTGATCCCGGCCCGGACGCGCCGGCACTGGTGACCTGCTCCGACCTGGCGCAGATTCCCATGGTGGGCCGCTGCCCGGCCGGGGCGAGCGTCACGGCCGTCGACTTCTACGCGTTCGTCAGCCTGCAGTCGCACCCGAGCTTGCCGTGGCCCGCCGCCGCGATCAGCACCGCAGCCGTCGCCAAGCTGCCCGTACAACTGATCTACGTGGCCAACGATGGGTCGACAGCCGCCATGGAACGCGTACGGACCCTGCTCACCATCGCCTACCCGCACCAAGAGGCCCGCACGGTGGGCGACTGGGGCACCGACTTGCAGCAGGAGCTGGCCGGTTGGCGGCAACTGGCCAACGTGGTGCTGCTGACCACCCTGCCGATCGCAGGCTGCAGCCTGGCGGTAAGCGTCGTCGCGGGCCTGTCGGATCGCCGACGCCCGTTCGCGTTGCTGCGGCTCACCGGCGCGCCGCTGCCGTTGTTGCAGCGGGTGATCGGCTTGGAGAGCACCTTGCCGCTGCTGGTGGTGACCGCAATCTCGATCGGTACGGCCTTCGCCGCCTCCGCCCTGTTCCTGAAATCCCAGATGCACTACGACCTGGTGTCGCCGGGCGCGGCGTACTACGCGCTCATCGCCCTCGGCCTCGTCACCTCGCTGGGCATCATCGCCTCGACCCTCCCCCTGCTCAAACGCATCACCGGGCCAGAGGCCGCCCGCAACGGCTGACACGCCAACTCCCCGCTACGGCCCCGGACACCCCTCCAATCGGCGTCCGGAGCTGATGGAGCACTCGGCAACACGACAACGGTTGTCTCTGAATCCACAGCCAGGAGCCTTGATGATGTACGTCCCTTCAGGCCATCCGTCTGGTCGGCGTCGGGAACCTCGGCCCGATCACGGCAGTGTCCTGCGGTGAACATCCTCGAAGAGGTCTTCCTTCCGAGCGCCCGCCACGTTCAGGACGAGCGACAGCGTCTGGAGTGGATGCGCGACGACGAAGGCGAGGGCCATCCCTACCGCGGGCCGATCGACCTCGACAGCGGCATCGTCCACATCAGGATCAGCCCGAAAGCGGCCGCCTCGGCGGAGCAACGTCGAGGACCTGACGCGAGGTCATGACGATGCCACGCCACACCCAGCGCCACGGGCTACAAGCCCGGTTCCGACCAAGAAACCCAGACTCGGGAGGATTCATGACCATCACGGCGTCCAACAGCCGAAAACCAATGACGCGCCGCCGCATGCTCGGGGCAGCGCTGACCGCTGGGCTCGGGTCTGCCGTGCCGCTCGGCGTCGCATCCCGCGCGTGGGCGGCTCCGACCGCCTCCGGCCCGGCGCGACTCACCCTGCCTCCGCCCACCGGACCGCACGCGGTGGGCACGGTGGCGCTCCACCTCGTCGACACCTCACGTCCGGATCCCGTGGCCGGCCCGGGGCATCACCGCGAGTTGATGGCCGGCGTCTGGTATCCCGCCCGCAGGGCGGAGAACCTGCCGCGCGCCCCTTGGATGACCGAGGACGCGTTACGGGCGTTGCTGACAGACGCCGGCTTCCCTCTCGACCCCGCCCTCGGCCCGCTTACCGCCGGGCACCTGGGCGCACCCGTGCGCCGTACGGGCCACCGCCTGCCCGTCATCGTGTACTCGCACGGCTCGGGCAGCCACCGTGGCGACCACACCATCATGGTCCAGGAACTTGCCAGCCACGGCTACGCCGTGGTCACCGTCGACCACACCCACGACACGTTCACTGAATTCCCCGACGGCCGGGTGCTCACCCCGGGCAACGTTCCGATGTTCCCGAGGGACTTTGCCGCCGACCTCCGGTTCCTGCTCGACTGCGTGGAGGGGCTCGCCGCCGGGCACAACCCCGACGTCGACGGCAAGCCACTGCCCCCGGGCCTGCTCGGCGCTCTCGACCCGCAGTGCATCGGCGCGTTCGGGTGGTCGAAGGGCGGCACCGCCACCGCGCTCACCATGCTCGCCGACCGGCGCGTCACGGCCGGGCTCAGCATCGACGGCCCGATGCAGCCGACCATCACCGCCGACCTGGACCGGCCGTTCATGATGATGACCGCCGTGTTCACCCGGGCCGCCATGCCGGACGTCGCCGAGTTCTGGAGGCACCTTCGCGGCTGGCGGCTCAACATCCAGGCCGACGGGGCCATCCACAACTCATACGGCGACAACGCGACGCTCATCCCACAGGCAGGCAAGATCCTCGGCATGACCGACCAGCAGATCCAGGACTGGATCGGCACCCTCGACCCGGCCCGGTCGGTACGGATCCAACAGGCATACCCGCTCGTCTTCTTCGACCTGCACCTGCGGCACCGTCGAGGGCATCTGCTCGACGGCCCGAGCGCGGCCTTCCCAGAGGTGAAGTTCCTTCCATGAAGCCGTGGACCGCGGCGAAAAGCTGCGGTGAGAACCGCTGTCCCGTCGAGCAGAACCCCGTCCGGAAACCTTCCCAGCAACTCCCTCTGGTCAGGCGCCGACAGCACAAGCCTCGGCACGTGGGCGCGGGAACGCGTCCCAGACCTGTCCGTCCAGGGGATGGGTAGGGCGTCAGGTGTCAGCTGATGAGCCTGATCTGGATGGCAGGGCGCCGAGAGCTTCCTTTTCCGGTGGGTAGATAGCCCGAATGTCGACGAGCTGCTCGTTGCGGGTGGCCGTGGGGTTCACGTTGGAGGGGCCCTCGCCGTCGAGCAGAGCCTCGAAGCTGGGGTATTCCGTGACTCGCTCGACCGTGACCTCGCGATTCTCGTCTGTGCCCTTGATACGGAAACGGATCGTGTCGCCGGCGGCGAGGTCGGCGAGGTGGGCGTATTTGACCCGCACCTCGATGGTCTTGGTGCCTGCGGCCACGAGGTCGAAGTACTGGCGGTAGAGGTTGAGTTCGTGGACGCGTGGGGTGGTGTTGCTCATCGGGCGGGGATGCTCCTGGGTGCTGGTGTGGTGATCAGGCGGCCGATCTCGGCCGCGGAGTACGAGCGGAAGAAGTGTCGCGGGTCGGACAGCAGAGTTTCGGCCGTGGCCAGCAGTTGATCGGCGTACTCGGTGACGGTGCCGGGCCATTGCCGGGTGTCGAGCATCCAGTCGGCGGTGCCCTCGGGCAAGGCGGCGCCGCCTTCGCGGATGAGGGACTTGGACAGCTTCGCGCCGGTGTCGGTGACGACCTGCGGGCAGAAGAGGCGGGCGGGGAGTTGGGCCCGAGTGAGGCCGACGGCCTGGAGAGCTTCGTCGACCAGGAGGGAGCCGAAGATCCAGTCGCCGCCCTTGACCATGACGTGCAGGGTCCCATAGGGCGGGGTGTCGGTGAGGGCGAGCTCCTTGACGAGGTTGCGGTAGAGGGTCGCCAGGTCGAGGTAGGCGCCGGCGGTGGGTGTGATGGTGGTTCGGTAGGGGCCGTGGTAGAGGCATACGGCGGCGACGGTGGCCTCTTCTCGGTCGGTGAGATGGACCCGGGTGTGTTCCGCGTGCTTCTCCGCCCAGCCACAGTCTGCGTGCGGGCAGGGGATGCGCAGGTGCGGCGTCCCGGTGGAGGGGGCGAGCCACCAGCGGGCGGCGTCGAGCCGGGGGAGCAGTCGTAGCCAGGTGCGGCGGAAGTGCTCGCTGGCCTGCTGCTGGGTGTAGGTCTCGATGCGGTGCGGGATGCCCAGGCGTCGGGACAGAGCTGTGAAGAGGGGTTGGTAGAGGGCGTTGACGAAGCCGACCACGGCCGTGACGCCGAGGGCTTGGGCGTAGGCGCGTTGGTAGCGGTGGCCGTTGGTGGGGTCGGTGGCCAGTTCGTACGGGGCGTTGTCGAGGGCGCTGAAGAGGACCTCGGTGGGGATGCCGAAACGGTCGCGCAGGCGGGCGGCCATCGCGAAGGCCAGGGACTGCACGAGCGAGGTGCCGATGTGCGGTGCGCCGTTGATCTGGGTGCCGACGACCAGCACGATTCGCTCCGGCGGAGTGGCCAGGATGCGTGGAGTCAGGATGTCCTCGGCGCGGAGAAGGGCGTTGGCGAGCACGGTGTTCGGTGAGACGAGGCAGGTCGTCACAGGTTTCCCCTTGAGGTTGGGGTAGTGGGGCGTGGGGCCCGGGGCCTAGAGATAGGCGTCGGCGTGCGCTTCGTCCTTGGCCGCGGCGACGTACGGGTGCTGGAGCGCGGCACGGAGGGCGTCCGCGTCGGTGAGGGTGTCGTCGTCAGGCAGCTCGCACCACCCGCCGAACCAGTCGTCGAGCAGCTCCAGGCCGGGTGCGACGAGCCAGGAGTTGGCGGAGAGGTGCCGTACCGGCAGATCGTCCCAGCTGGCTGCGGTGCCGGTCGGGACGGCGTAGTAGAGACGCCCGTTGGGCCTGTCGTAGAGCACGGGGCCGACGGAGGTACCGGTGCCGCGCAGGTAGGCCAGGGCCAGGAGGCCGATCTCGGCGGAGGTGCGCACCACGTCCCAGCCGTCGCCGACCTTCAGCAGCCGTAGTCCTGGCACGTCGTTGACCATGGGCGCGCTTCGCAACGCGTCACGCACGGACATCACACACCTCCCTGTGGCCGAGACTGTGGCTCGCGCTGAGCGAAGAGACGGATCGCGTGGTCGGCGTGAGGAGGCGGATCACGATCAGACGAGCGCCTGTTGCTGCTATCTGCCGCTTGCGCTCGGTGCCGAGGCCCTTCGGGCCGAGGTGGCTGAGAGCCGGAACCACGGCACCGTAGGCATCGGGGAGTTCGAGCGCGTCGAGCAGACCGACGAAGGCGGGGGAGTGGATGACCACGGTGCGGTCGCGTTCGGTGAAGACGCCGCAGAGGGCCAGTTCGTGCCGGTCGCAGTACTCGGTGAGGCAGTCGACGAGCGCCGCGTGGCGGGGCAGCCCGCCGGTGACGTGGCGTACGTAGCCGAAGACCTGAGGGAAGGCGACGGGGCGGCGTTCGGTGATGAGTTCGTCGTCCATGCCCACAGCCTCGGCCGTCGCCAACGGCCTCGAAATGACCTGCTGTTGCACTTCCGTTGCACTTCCCGCCCCACACCGTCACCGAGAGTGCTTCCATACGCGACAGAGGGAGGTCATCCGTGGTCAGCGTGCAGCAGTGGACGGGTCGGGAGGCGAGCGCCCTGCGCGCCGCGTTGCGTATGAGCACGCGCGCTTTCGCCGAGCACCTCGGTGTCGCGCTGCGCACGGTTGCGAAGTGGGAGAGCCTCGGCGCGGAGACGCAGCCCCGACCGGACACCCAGGCCATCCTCGACACCGCACTCGCACGGGCGGATTCCGCCGCCCAAACCCGTTTCGAGGCAGTGCTGTTCCCTGAGCGGAAGAGCGCGCGGCCGGCGGACTACGAGACCTGGACCGAGGACATCGAGCGGGCTGTTGTCTGCATCAGCCGCCAGGACTTCCCTTTTGCCGCAGCCCTGTTGAACCGCTGGTTGAGCAGTCGTGCACCCCAGCAGCTGGACGACAAGGGCCTTTATTTGTACGGCCGTTCCCTTGTGCTCCTTGGCGACCTTCAACGCGATCAGGGCGCGATCCTCGGCCCACTCTCAGCCCGGCACTCCTACTTGACCGCCCGCGGCATGTTCACCGAGCTCGACATCCCACGCCGGGTGGCTCAGATCGAGCTGTCTTTGGCCGTCGTGCAGGAGATGTCCGGCAAGCTGGAATCCTCCGCCCGCCACTACGAACTCCTCGCCGGGGATGAGCGCTTGAGCCCGCGCGACCGTGCCAGGGCCCGGCTCTGGGTGGGTACGGCGCTGAGCAAGGAGGGCGACAACGAGTACGCGACCGGCGTCATGGTCGAGGCCACTCGCTCCTTCGAGGACCTGGGCGAGCCGGAGGACTGGTCGGTCGCCCACCAGAAGCTGGCCCTGGCCCACCGGGGCGCCGGTGACCTGAAGCAGGCCCTGCATTACATCGGCATCGCGCGGACCACCGGCACGGTCGACTCCCCGATGCAGCGGGTGCGGTTGGACACCGCGTACGGGCACATCCTTCTGTCGGATGCGGCGACCCGGAATGATGGGCTGTCCGTCCTCGATCAGGCGGCACAGGTGGCTCGCCAGTACGGGCTGAGCCACCAGCTGCGCAGCATTGAGGGCATCCGGAAGGACCAGCAGGGATGAGCCAGGGAGTGCCAGTGCCGGAGCACGAGCAGCGCCAGATCACCGACGAGCAGTTCCACGACGCGACGCTGATCTGGAACTACCACCAGATGGGCCACGAGCAGCGGCCCTGCTCGGCGGCGATCGGCCTGGGCAGCCACGACCTCGGTGTCGCCACGGCGGCCGCCGACCTCTACCGCGCCGGCCTCTTCCCGGTCGTGGTCTTCAGCGGCGGCAACAGCCCCACCACACGGGCCCGCTTCCCGCGCGGCGAAGCGATCCATTACCGCGAGCACGCTCTGAGCCTGGGTGTGCCGGACGAGGCGATCCTGGTCGAGGCGAAGGCGGCGAACACCGGCCAGAACATCACCTTCTCCCATGAGCTGCTGGCCGGGGCAGGTATCGGGGTCGAGTCGCTGCTGCTGATCTCCAAGCCGTACATGGAGCGTCGCTCGTACGCGACGTGCCGCAAGTTGTGGCCGGAGGTCGAGGTCGTGTGTGCGTCCGAGCCGCTGGAGCTGGACGACTACATCAAGTCGATCGGCGACGAGAAGCTCGTTGTCGACATGCTCGTCGGTGACCTGCAACGGGTGATCGAGTACCCGAAGCTCGGGTTCGCCGTCGAGCAGGACGTACCGGGGGATGTGCATGACGCTTACGAGCGCCTTCTACACGGCGGATTCGACAGCCGCCTCATCAGTACCTGAGTCACCCCGCGTCGGGCCGCCGGGCGGGGTGTGCGCGATCCACCAGCCGAACCTGTTTCCGCGGCTGTCCACGTTGGCCAAGCTGTACGCCGCCGACCGGTGGATCGTTCTCGACGACGTCCAGTTTGCCCGGCGCGACTATCAGCACCGGGCCCGCCTTGCGGCACTGGACGAGCCCGCACATCAGCAGTGGCTCACGCTTCCTACGCATCTGCCGGACGGGCGCCGGACGCTGATCAGTCAGGCGCGGCTCGCCGACCCCGGCCGCTCCCGTCGCACCGCCAGTCTTCTGATTCGCCAGTACTACGGCCGCAGCCGCCACTGGCCCGCGGTGCGTGAAGTCCTGGAGGCGGTCCTCGATGAGCTCGAGGACACCGACCGTGTATCCGACGTTGCCAGAGCGTCGACGGTCGCCCTGCTCACCGCGCTGGGCTGGAGCGGCGAGGTACTGAACAGCAGCGCGATCCCGACCCGAGAAGGCCGCTCGGAGCGACTCGCCGACCTCGCCGCGGCCACCAGCAGTACCCACTACCTCTGTGGCACGGGCGGCTGGCGCTACCTCGACACCCAGGCGTTCGACGCCCACGGCATCGAGGTGTTGTCCTTCCACACCCCTGTGGACATGGGCGACCCGCTGTGGCGGTGGGCCCGCCAGACCAGCAGCCTCTGGGCGATGAGCAGCTTGGGGCCAGCGGCCTTTGGGGAGAAGCTGATCGAACATCGACCGGCTGTTGCCCTGGGGGTTTCCGCGTGACTGAGCCGAGCGCTCCGGAGAAA
The DNA here is from genome assembly GCF_040651615.1 of Streptomyces sp. NPDC048417. NCBI lineage: Bacteria > Bacillati > Actinomycetota > Actinomycetes > Kitasatosporales > Streptomycetaceae > Streptomyces > Streptomyces sp. NPDC048417. The sequence continues at coordinate 95,526 of NZ_JBEZKI010000007.1, forward strand.
AAGCCCTTCCTGTACGTCGTCGTCTGCGCGTGCGGCATCGCCAACGACGTCGGTAAGCTGATCACAGCCGCGCAGGAACAGCACTGGGACGTCGGTGTCATTGCCACCCCGCAGGGCTTGGGCTTCCTCGACACCGAGGCGATCGGCGCACAGACCGGCTACCCCATCCGCTCAGCCTGGCGCACACCGGGTGAGGCGCGTCACCTGCCGCCCGCGGACGCCATCTCCGTCGCGCCGGCCACCTTCAACACGGTCAACAAGTGGGCCGCCGGGATTTCCGACACCCTCGCCCTGGGCATCCTGTGCGAGGCGTACGGCATGGGCATCCCCACCGCGGTCCTGCCGTACCTGAACTCGGCCCAGGCCACCCACCCCGCCTACCGCCGCAGTCTGGACTGGCTGCGGGAGATGGGTGTGCTGATCGGTTCGTACGAACCGCACCGGCCGAAGGCCGGGGGCGGGGCGGACCTCTTCCGCTGGGAGGAAGCGCTGGAACTGCTCACTCCCAAGCTGTCCGCCCCGACCTGATCAGCGCCGTCGTGCCGATTGCGGCGGAGATCGGACGGGCAGGGCCGGGTGTTGCCTGACGCTGCGAGCCCTCGCCTCGCTACCTCGGCTCGTGGACCGGGCGCGTGGCGCTCGCCGAGGCGTTGGATGCGCCAAGTCAGCGCGCGGGCGGGGCTGTGGGCATCGTGCAGGGTGCGTTGGCCGAGCGCCTGGTCGAGGACGATGGCAGCGTTGTGTCCTGCTGCCCTACAACCGCAGCGTCTTCAACATGGGTGCCTGGAAGCTCGCCCTGGCCGCCGCCGGCGTGATCCCTCCGCGCGAGCGCGGCGCGTGCTACCTCCAGGCGGCCCCGGAAGATGGCATGCACGCCCTCCGGCACGCCTACGCCTCCGTGCTCCTGGACGCGGGGGAGAGCATCAAGGCGCTCTCCGAGTACCTCGGCCATTCGGACCCGGGCTTCACGCTGCGGACGTACACGCACCTACTGCCGTCCAGCGAGACCCGCACCCGCAAGGCGATCGACGACGCCCTCACGGAAACCGAGGCGGAAGGCAACCCACCCGGCGCCCAGGGCACATCAGCGCCCCCAGCGAAACCAATGTGCCCTCAATGTGCCCTGGCCGCCTGACGGCCCCTCCCGGCACATGACAAAGGCGGGACCCGAAAGCCCCGCCCGCACCAAACGAAACCCCAGGTCAGGGCCACACCAGGCAATAAGGCTGATGCCCCGCCTCATGCAGCCGGTGCGAGAAGTCCTGCCACTCGTGCAGCAGCTGGTACACGTTGAACGCGTCCCTCGGGCCGCCCCGGTCCGGGACCGTCGACCAGATGAAGGCCGCCGCTCCTACCGCTTCCTCGCCGATGCCGCGCAGGGGGTCGACGACCGTCATGGGGAGCTTGACCACCGCGTAGTCCGGGTGCAGGACGACCAGCTCCAGGGGTGGCACCTTGTTCAGAGGTACGCCTTCGATGCCCGTCAGCACCATCGCGGCCATGGTCTCCGGCTTGATCTTCGTGAACATGCCGTTCATGCCGAGCTCGTCGCCGCCGAGTTCCTCGGGGCGCATCGAGATCGGGACCCGGGCCGCGGTCGCGCCGTCGGGTGCGCCGAAGTATTTGTACGTCACCCCCACCCGACCACCATTCCTGCTCCCGGTCTGAAGGCGGTCGATCCGGCGATCGATCCGCTGGCCCCGCTGGTCCCACTGATCCATACGTCGGTCGCGCCGCTCGGACTCACTCGGTACGCCGCCCTGTTCCTGACGTGCTGCCTCAGCCGCTTCCTCCGCGTCGCGTCGGTGCCTTCCCCGCCGGGCACGTCGAGGACCCAGGTCGTCAGTCCCCTCGCCCAGTCCGCCACCGCGATGCATATCTCCACCCGACTGCTTTTCTAGGACGCGTGGCCCCCGCCGCGCAACCCGATCATCGTGTCAGTGACCTCCCCCACGGCCGCCCGCCGAAACGTGCGTCGAAACATCAGTCCGCAGGATCTTTACAGCCTCCGGCCGGCTACGTACCGGATGAGCTGGGTGTATCGGGTCACAGTCTCGCAGATGCCCCGGGCACCGCGCGGGTACCGCCGTCCTCCGCTGCGAGAAGACCACCGTCCTCCGCCTACCCTGAGGAGGTCACCCAGCAACCGGAGTCCGAGAAGCCGGAGAAGCCGCACGTCATGAGCGCCCAGAGCGAAACGCCCTATCCCTACGACGCGCCCGTCTCACAGGCGCTCTTCGACCGCGCCTCCGCGGTCACGCCCGGCGGCGTGAACTCCCCGGTGCGCGCCTTCCGTGCCGTCGGCGGCACCCCCCGCTTCATGGTCTCCGGCAAGGGGGCCTACCTCACCGACGCCGACGGCCGCGAGTACGTCGATCTTGTCTGCTCCTGGGGACCGATGATCCTCGGGCACTCCCACCCCGAGGTCATCGCCGCCGTCCAGGACGCCGTCTCCCGCGGTACCTCCTTCGGTACGCCCGGCGAGGGCGAGGTCGCCCTCGCGGAGGAGATGGTCGCCCGGATCGAGCCCCTGGAGCAGGTCCGGCTCGTCAGCAGCGGCACCGAGGCCACGATGAGCGCCATCCGGCTGGCCCGCGGCTTCACCCGGCGCACCAAGGTGATCAAGTTCGCCGGGTGTTACCACGGCCACGTCGACTCGCTGCTCGCCGCGGCCGGGTCAGGGGTGGCGACCTTCGCGCTGCCCGACACCCCGGGTGTCACCGGCGCCCAGGCCGGGGACACGATCGTGCTGCCGTACAACGATCTCGAAGCCGTGCAGGAGGCCTTCCACCGGCACCCCGGGGAGATCGCCTGTGTGATCACCGAGGCCTCGCCGGGCAACATGGGCGTCGTGCCGCCCGCGCCCGGGTTCAACCAGGGGGTCAGGGACACCTGCCACAAGAACGGCGCCCTGTACATCTCCGACGAGGTCATGACCGGGTTCCGGACCAGCCGGGCCGGGTGGTTCGGGATCGACGGGGTGGTGCCCGACCTGATGACCTTCGGGAAGGTCATGGGGGGTGGCTTCCCGGCCGCCGCCTTCGGGGGTCGGGAGGACATCATGGCGCACCTGGCCCCGGCCGGGCCCGTCTACCAGGCCGGCACCCTCTCCGGGAACCCCGTCGCCACCGCCGCCGGACTCGCCCAGCTGCGACTGCTCGACGACGCCGCGTACGAGAAGGTGGACGCCGTCTCCGCGCAGATCCAGGGGCTGGTCGGCGAGGCGCTGAGCAAGGAGGGCGTCGCGCACCAGCTGCAGAACGCCTCCAACATGTTCTCCGTCTTCTTCACCAACCGCCCGGTGCGCAACTACGAGGACGCGCGGGGCCAGGAGTCCTTCCGGTTCACCGCCTTCTTCCACTCCCTCCTCTCCAACGGCGTCTACCTGCCGCCGTCGTCCTTCGAGTCCTGGTTCGTCTCCACGGCCCACGACGAGCGGGCCATCCAGAAGATCGCCGACGCCCTCCCGGCGGCGGCCCGAGCGGCCGCGGAGGCCACGGCAGCATGAGCGAGCAGCAGGACATCACCGTCGTCCACGTGATGCGGCACGGCGAGGTCGCCAACCCCGACGGGGTGCTGTACGGCAGACTCCCCGGCTACCACCTCTCCGAGCTGGGCCGGCAGATGGCCGACCGGGTCGCCGAGCACCTCGCCTCCCGGGACGTGACGTACGTCGTCGCCTCGCCGCTGGAGCGTGCGCAGGAGACCGCCACCCCGATCGCCAAGGCGCACGGGCTCGACCTCGCCACCGACGAGCGGCTCATCGAGGCGGAGAACATCTTCCAGGGCAAGACCTTCGGGGTCGGCGACGGGGCGCTGAAGAAGCCCGCCAACTGGAAGTACCTCGTCAACCCGTTCCGGCCGTCCTGGGGCGAGCCGTACGTCGACCAGGTCGTCCGGATGAAGGGCGCGCTGGACGCGGCCAGGGACCAGGCACGCGGTCATGAGGCGGTGCTGGTCAGCCACCAGCTGCCGATCTGGATCCTGCGGTCGTACGTCGAGAAGCGCCGGCTCTGGCACGACCCGCGCAAGCGGCAGTGCACCCTCGCCTCCCTGACGACTTTCACATACGAAGGCGACAGGATCGTTTCCGTCGGATACAGCGAGCCGGCCATCGACCTCGTCCCGGCCCACCTCCGTGCCGGCGCCAAGCCGGTGAAGGGGAAGGACAAGGCCTTCGGGGCGTAAGGCCCCCATGGCATACGGTACTTATCCACTCCTTCGTCGCATTCGGCTTGAAACGGCGAAGAAGTGAAGGAACCCGATCGTTCGTCGCGCCCTCTGACTGGGTGACCACCAGAGGACGCGACGAATCGGGGAACCATGCGCACCTTCACCCGAAGGGGAATACTCGGCGTCGGCGCGGGCGCCGCGGCCGGACTCGGCCTCGCAGGCTGCGGCACTCACACATCGTCGGACGGGACGACCCATGTCGGCGGTTCCGGCGGGACGCCCTCCGGAAAGCCCAAGCCCAAGCCCACCGCCCGCCCCCTCGGCGACGGTTCCACCTCGAACAGCGGCAAGCAGCCCCACCAGCCCGGCGCCCCCGAGCCGCTGGAGCCCGGCCAGACCCCGCCGCAGTTCGTGATCTTCTCCTGGGACGGCGCCGGCGAGGTCGGCAACGGCCTCTTCCCGCGCTTCCTGGACCTCGCCAGGGAACACGGCGCGTCGATGACCTTCTTCCTCTCGGGCCTCTATCTCCTCCCCGAGTCGAAGAAGCGGCTGTACAACCCGCCGAACAACCCCCGCGGCGCCTCCGACATCGGCTACCTCACCGACGAGCACATCAAGGCGACGCTCACCAACGTCCGCCGCGCCTGGCTCGAAGGGCACGAGATAGGCACCCACTTCAACGGCCACTTCTGCGGCGGCTACGGCACGGTCGGCAACTGGACGCCGAAGCAGTGGCGCAGCGAGATAGACCAGGCGAAAGCGTTCGTGAAGGAGTGGCGGACCAACAGCGGCTGGACCGACCTGCCGTCCCTGCCCTTCGACTACGACAAGGAGCTGGTCGGCGGCCGCACCCCCTGCCTCCTCGGCCAGAACAACCTGCTGCCCACCGCCCGCGAGCTCGGCTGGCGCTACGACGCCTCCTCGCCCGGCGGCCGCCAGACCTGGCCGGACAAGAAGCTGGGCATCTGGGACCTGCCCCTCCAGCAGATACCTTTCCCCGGTCACTCCTTCGAGGTCCTGTCCATGGACTACAACATGCTCGCCAACCAGTCGGTCAACTCGACGAAGGCCCCCGCCTACAACTACCCGGGCTGGCGGCGCCAGTCGGCAGGGTCGTACATAGCGGGATTCGAGCGGGCGTACACGACAAACCGGGCGCCGTTCTTCATAGGCAACCACTTCGAGCAGTGGAACGGCGGCATCTACATGGACTCCGTCGAGGAGGCCTTCAAGCACATCGCCCGTGAGAAGGAGAAGGGCGCCGACGTACGCCTGGTCTCCTTCCGCCAGTTCGTGGACTGGATGGACGTACAGAAGCCCGAGGTCCTGACGAAGCTCCGCACGCTGGACGTGGGGCAGCAGCCGACGGGCGGCTGGAAGGCCTTCCTCAAGCAGGGGGCCGCGGCCTGAAAGGGACGTTTCCCGGACCAAGGGGGGTGCGCAAGATCCTCAGAACGGGCATGCGAAACTTTTCACATGAGTACCCGTAGCCGCGCCGTCCTGCTTGGCGCCATGGCCGCCGCGGCGGCCCTGACCCTGTCCGCGTGCGGCAACGGCGGCGCCTCCGGCGGAGGCGGCAACACCAACTTCGTCGCCGGCAAGGACGGCATCGACACGGTCGCGAAGGGCCACCGCGCGGCGGCCCCCGACCTGTCCGGGAAGACCATCGACGGCAGCACGCTGGACGTCGCCGACTACAAGGGCAAGGTAGTCGTCATCAACGTCTGGGGCTCCTGGTGCAGCCCGTGCCGCGCCGAGGCCCCCTACTTCGCCTCCGTCTCCAAGGAGTACGCGAGCAAGGGCGTCCAGTTCGTCGGCATCAACACCCGCGACACCAGCACCGGTTCCGCGGTCGCCTTCGAGAAGCAGAACGGCATCGGCTACCCGAGCCTGTACGACCCGACGGGCAAGCTGATGCTCCGCTTCAAGAAGGGCACGCTCAACCCGCAGGCCATCCCCTCCACCCTCGTCCTCGACCGGCAGGGCAACGTAGCGGCGCGCTCGCTGGCGGCGCTCAGTGAGGAGAACCTGCTGAAGATGATCAAGCCGGTTCTCACGGAGAAGTGACGTGAGTGCCCTCCTGACGTTCGCGGCCGCGACCGACGGACCGAACACGACCGTCATGAACGGCGCGCTGCTGCTCGCCCTGCCGATCGCCCTCCTCGGCGGACTCGTCTCCTTCTTCTCCCCGTGCGTGCTGCCGCTCGTGCCCGGATACCTCTCCTATGTCACGGGGGTCGCCGGCACCGACCTGGCCGAGGCCCGGCGCGGCCGGATGGCCACCGGCGCCGCGCTCTTCGTGCTCGGCTTCACCGCCGTGTTCGTGTCGAGCGGAGCCCTGTTCGGCTACTTCGGCCAGGACCTTCAGGAGGAGTCCGGCACTCTCGGCAAGGTGCTCGGGGTCCTGATGATCGCCATGGGCGTGTTCTTCATGGGCCTGATGCCCTGGTTCACCCAGCGCGAGTTCCGCTTCCACCGGCGGCCGGTGGCCGGTCTGGTCGGCGCGCCCCTGCTGGGCGCGCTGTTCGGGATCGGCTGGACGCCGTGTATCGGCCCGACGCTCGCCGCCGTGCTGAGCCTCTCCGCCCAGCAGGGCAGCGCGGGCCGCGGCGCCATACTGACGGTCGCGTACTGCCTCGGCCTCGGCGTGCCCTTCGTGCTCGCCGCGGTCGCCTTCCGCAAGGCGCTCGGCGCCTTCGGCTGGGTCAAGCGCCACTATGTCTGGGTGATGCGCATCGGCGGCACGATGATGATCGTGACCGGTGTGCTGCTGCTGACCGGGGCCTGGGACAGCCTCGTGCAGGAGATGCAGGGCTGGTCCGACGGCTTCACTGTAGGGATCTGATCGATGAGTACGACTTCGAAGAACGCCTCCGACGATCAGGATCTCGGCGCGGCCGGCTCGCAGCTGTCCACCGCGCCCTCCCAGGACGAGCCGCCGATCGTCCCCGGCATCGGTGTCGTCGGCTGGGCCCGCTGGTTCTGGCGGCAGCTGACCTCGATGCGGGTCGCGCTGCTGCTGCTCCTGCTGCTGTCACTGGGCGCGATCCCCGGCTCGCTGATCCCGCAGAGCGGCGCCGACATCAACAAGGTCGCCGACTTCCAGAAGGCCCACAGGACGCTCTCGCCGGTCTACGACAAGCTCGGCCTGTTCCACGTCTACAGCTCGGTGTGGTTCTCGGCGATCTACATCCTGCTGTTCGTCTCGCTCGTCGGCTGCATCATCCCGCGCGCCTGGCAGTTCGTGGGCCAGCTGCGCGGCCGCCCGCCGGGCGCCCCGAAGCGGCTGAACCGCCTCCCGGCGTACACGACCTGGCGGACCACGGCGGAGCCCGAGGAGGTCCGTGCGGCGGCGCTGAGGCTGCTGAAGAAGCGGCGCTTTCGCGCCCACCTCGTCGGGGACGCGGTCGCCGCCGAGAAGGGGTACGTCCGCGAGTTCGGCAACCTCGCCTTCCACATCGCGCTGATCGTGCTGCTGATCGCGTTCGCCTCCGGCCAGATGTACAAGTCGGACGGCACCAAGCTGGTCGTCGAGGGCGACGGGTTCGCCAACTCGATCCTCCAGTACGACGACTTCAAGTCCGGCTCCATGTTCAGCACCGACGACCTGGTGCCGTTCAGCTTCGACCTGAAGAACTTCCGCGCCAGCTATCAGACCAGCGGCCCCAGCAAGGGCACGCCGGTCACCTTCAGCGCGGACATCGACTACAGCGAGGGCGCCTACGGCAAGGCGAAGCGGACCACCATCAAGGTGAACGAGCCGCTGCACATCGACGACGCCAAGGTCTACCTCGTCAGCCACGGCTACGCCCCGGTCATCACGGTCCGCGACGGCAAGGGCGACGTCGTCTACCACGACGCCGTGCCGCTGCTCCCGCTCGACGCCAACGTCACCTCCCAGGGCGTGGTCAAGGTGATGGACGGCTACAAGAACGCCCAGGGCGTCGGCGAGCAGCTCGGCATCTCGGCGTTCTTCCTGCCGACCTACGGCGGCGGCTCCTCCGTTCTCTCCACCTTCCCGTCGCTGGACAACCCCGTGCTGAACCTGACGCCGTACCACGGCGACCTCGGCGTCAACGCCGGGATCCCGCAGAGCGTGTACCAGCTCGACAAGACCCACATGAAGGAGTTCAAGGACTCCAAGGGAGCGCAGCTGCGGGACAACCTGAAGCCCGGGCAGACCATGCAGCTGCCGAACGGCGCCGGTTCCGTGACGTTCGAGAAGGACGTCAAGGAATGGGCCGGCTTCGAGATCGTCCAGGAACCCGGCAGCGGCTGGGCGCTGGGCGGTGCCCTCACCGCGATCTTCGGCCTCGCCGCCTCGCTGTTCATCCAGCGCCGCCGCGTCTGGGTGCGGGCCGTGCCGGGCCCCGACGGCGTCACCGTCGTCGAGATGGCCGGCCTCGGCCGCAGCGAATCGGCGAAGGTGCCCGACGAGCTGGGCGACCTCGCGGGAATCCTCTACGACCAGGCGCCGGGGGCTCCCGACCCCGACGAAGACGACCGTTCCGCAGAATCCCCCGTACCTGCCGAAGGGGCTGAGAAGCGATGACTTCCGCCGCCGCAACCACGCTCGCCGCGACCAACGAGCATCTCGCGAGCATGAGCAACACGCTCATCTACTCCTCGATGGCCGTCTACACGCTGGCCTTCTTCGCCTACATCTTCGAGTGGCTGCTGGGCAGCCGCAGCCGGGTCGCCCGTACCGCCAACGCGCTCACCACCGAGGGCACGGCGAAGAAGGCGCCGGCGGTCACGGTCAAGAAGGCCGGCGGCACCGCCGTACTCGAACGCCCGCAGATCGTGGTGCGCTCCGCGGCGGGCTCGCGTGACGTGCCGGACGGTCCCGGCGCCCACGGCGGCGACGAGCAGGGCGACCTCTACGGCCGGATCGCGATCTCCCTCACGGTCCTCGCCTTCCTCGTGGAACTGGCCGGCGTGATCACCCGGGCGGCCTCCGTGCAGCGGGCGCCGTGGGGCAACATGTACGAGTTCAACATCACGTTCTCCACGGTCGCCGTCGCCATCTACCTCGGGCTGCTGACCCTGAAGAAGAACGTCCGCTGGATGGGCCTCTTCCTCATCACCACGGTCCTGCTCGACCTAGGTCTCGCGGTCACCGTCCTCTACACGGCGAGCGAGCCGCTGGTCCCGGCCCTGCACTCGTATTGGCTGTACATCCACGTCTCGACCGCCATCTTCTGCGGCGCGGTCTTCTACGTCGGCGCGGTCGCCACGATCCTGTACCTCTTCAAGGACTCCTACGAGAACAAGCTGGAGACCGGCGGCACCCCCGGCCGCTTCGCCGCCTCGGTCCTGGAGCGCCTCCCGGCGTCGGCCTCGCTGGACAAGTTCGCCTACCGGGTGAACGCGGCGGTCTTCCCCCTGTGGACCTTCACGATCATCGCGGGCGCGATCTGGGCGGGCAGCGCCTGGGGCCGTTACTGGAACTGGGACCCCAAGGAGACCTGGTCCTTCATCACCTGGGTCGCCTACGCCTGCTACCTGCACGCCCGCGCCACCGCAGGATGGAAGGGCCGCAAGGCCGCCTACCTGGCGATGCTCGCCTTCGGCTGCTGGCTGTTCAACTACTACGGCGTCAACATCTTCGTCACCGGCAAGCACTCCTACGCGGGCGTGTAGATCCGTTGTCGGCAGAGGCCGGTTCCCGTGACCCAGGTCGCGGGGACCGGCCTTCGTCGTACGGGGAGCGACCCCAGGGGTGCGGATCCCGGGGGCCGGGGTCAGGCTGGTGTCATGACCGGTTCCGTCGAACAGGCCACCAGTCAGACCCACGGGAGAACGCACATCCTCCACTTCCTGGTGCGGCTTCCGAGGTCGCCGCACCAGGTCTGGCCCAGTCTGACGACCCCGGACGGCCTGGCCGCCTGGTTCACCCCGGCCGACGTCCTGCAACCCCGCCTGGGAGGCACGGTCACCCTGCGTGATCTGGGCACGGGCCGGGTCACGGCGTGGGACGTGGACCGGGTCGCCGAGTACACGGTGGAGAACGGCGGCCGGATCCGCTTCCACCTGGAGCGCGACGGGGAGTCGGGCAGCGCCCTGCGCTTCACGCACGAGTTCAAGGGCGAGGTGGACACGGAACAGCGCTGGCGGACCAGATTCGAACGCTTGATTGATGTCGATGTTCCGTAGCGGCGCCTCCTGGCCGGCGGCGCCTCCTGGCGGAAACCGAAGCCCGGAGCAGTTCATTCACGCAGCCCGGGATAGCGGTGGGAGAGTTCCGTGCGGTTGCGGACGCCCAGCTTGCGGTAGACGTTGCCGAGGTGGAACTCCACCGTCTTCGGGCTGAGGAACAGCGCCGAGGCGGCCTGCTTGTTGGTGGCTCCCCGGACGACCGACTGGGCGACCTGGACCTCCTGCGGCGTCAGGCCCCCGGCTCCGGACGGCTCCGACCGCGCCCGTACGGTCTCCCCGGTCGCCGTCAGCTCCCGGTGGCAGCGCTCCGCCCAGACCTCGGCGCCCAGCCGCTCGAACCCGTCCAGCGCGCACCGTAACTGCTCCCGTGCCCTCGCCCGCTGCCCGGCACGGCGCAACCGCTCCCCGTAGACGAGCCGGGTCCGGGCGGTCTCCAGCGGGCACGGCACCTCGGCATGGAGTGCCAGGGCCTGCTCGAAGCAGCCTTCCGCCCTCGGTCCCGCGGCCAGGCCGCGCAGTCTGAGGGCGATCGCGGCGCGCAGCGGAAGGCGCCCCTGCCCCGCATGCCGTGCCAGGGACACCCGTGCCCTCTCCGGCAGCGGCATTCCGCTGCGTATCCGTGCCTCCATGGCGTCGAAGTCGCCGTCGAGCAGCCAGTCGGGATCGTCTGTGGACGTGGACATCGCTCCCTCGCGGAATCGGCGGAGTGCCTCCGGGTAGTCGCCGATGCTCAGCTCCAGCAGTCCCAGGGCCTCACTCGCGTCACGCGGACAGTCGGTGCCGGCGCGTCGCAGTGCGAGCGCCCGTTGCCCGTGCTCCCGGCAGAGCTCGGCCTTGCCGCGTACCGCCTCGACGTGCGCCAGGGCGGACAGGGACAGGTACTGCCAGAACTCGTTGCCCGTGAACGCGGCCAGTTCGACGGCTTCGGTCGCCGTCGCACGCGCCGCCTCCGTACGACCCGTGAACATGTCCGCGTACGAGGAGACGTACAGCGCGAAGGGCAGCATGCCGGGGGCTCCGGCTGCCCGCAGCCGCTCCAGGAACGTCCTGACGGTCCGCCGGCCCAGCAGGTGCTCGGAGCTTTGCCCCAGGTGCAGCAGGGTGATGCCCCGGATCAGTCCGGTCACCGGTGCCCCGGGCGGCCGAGCCCCGTCGAACGGTTCCTCCGCCCGCGCGGCCGCGTCGAAGGCGGCGGCGGGATCAACGGACAGCAGCGACGCCATGGCGGCGTCCGCGAACAGCTCGGAGCTGCGCCGTGGGTGGGTGTCGCAGAGTTCCTCGGCGGCCTGGAACACGGCCCGGCGGGCGAGGGCGGGATGTCCGGTGAACAACTCGACGCGGGACTCGACGCGGGACTCGACGCGGGACTCGACGCGGCCGGGCCCGGCGGCCGTCGCCGCGCGCGGTCCGGGTCTGCCGACGAGAGCGTCGGCCTCCGCGAGGAGGTCCCTGGCGGGTGTGTCGCGTCCGCCCGGGAGGGCGTCCCCGGCTGCCGCGGTGACCCTCGCCGGCAGCGAGCCGGGCAGTGGGTGGCGCCCGCTCAGCTGCGGGCCGGTGAGCCCGTTCACCAGCTCGATCAGGGCCCCCGGGTTGCCGGCGCTGCCGAGCGCGAGCCGGTGCCGTACGTCCCTGTGCGGTCGTACCCCGGTCCGGTCGGCGACCAGCTCGCCGACGGCCGTCTCCGTCAGCGCGGCCACCTCCAGCACGGGGAGCGCGACGATCAGCGAGTCGACCGCCGGATCCGGCCGGGCCGTGACCAGCATGCCCAGGTCCTCGGCCAGCAGCCGGCGGGCCGCGAAGGCCAGCGCCCCGGCGGAGGCGGGGTCCACGTCGTGCACGTCGTCCACGGCCACCAACAGCGGTCGTTCCCCGGCGAGTTCGGCGAGCAGGCTCAGGGTCGCGGCGCAGACCCCGAAGCGGTCGGCGGCGGGTCGCGGGGGCCCCAGGGCGACGGCTCCGCGCAGTGCCTGGGCCTGGGCCGCCGGGAGCCGGTCGATGAGCTGGGCGTCGAAGCGGACGAGCTGGGAGAGACCGGCGAAGGCGAGGTGCTTCTCCGGCGCCCAGCCCCGCAGCCAGAGCACCCGCATGCCCTCTTCCCGGGCCGCGTCGGCACCGTGGCGCAGCAGCGCGGTCTTGCCGATTCCGGCCTCGCCCCGCAGCACCAGGACACGGCTTCTGCCCCGGCGGGCGTCCTGTACCAGTCGACCGATCCGCTCGGTCTCCGTGTGCCGTCCGAAAAGCATGGCCCAGGGTAGGACGGGCGCCCCCCGGGGGCGGGGCGGGTGACGGGCAGTGGGGTACCGCGGGCGATTCGGGCTGCCGAGGTTCGCAACCTCCCCCATCCGGACCCGGGCGGCGTACGCGGTGTGGCGTACCGGATTCGTACCGGCAACCCTGGGGATTTCCCCGGGGCGACCCGGGGACCGGTGAACCTACGGTGAGGGCACTCGACTTCAACGGCGAAGGAGAACCGTCATGCCCGAGGACTACAACGCGAGGATCAAGGCGCTTTCGGTGGTCAGGAAGGGTACGTCCTCCACGGTGGACGTACTCGGTGTCACCAACGACTTCGACGTCGTCGCGGACATCGAGGTGGGGGCGTCGATCAACGCGGTCAGCAGCCGCGTCCAGATCCGGGCGTCGGTCGGTAACCAGACCCAGCTCGTCCAGGTCCAGACCCAGATGTACGACCAGCCGGCCTCGCCTGCGAGCGCGACGCTCACCGAAACGATCCGCATCCCGTTCAACGCCCTCGACACCACCAAGGTGACCGAAGGCGACCTCCTCCAGGCGGTCGCCACGCTCAAGGTCATCGCGGGTGCGCTGTCCGACGTCTCCCACACGAACAGCGAGACGTTCGTCTACGCCTCGTGAGGCATCCGCACCACGCGCCGCGGCGGCACCTGACCGCCGCGGCGCGCAGGCGTCGGGGCAGCACGGTGAGCGGCGGCCGAAGAGGCGGCGGATGGGCGCTGCTGGTCCACCCGCATTTCCTTCCGGTCGTGGCTAGGACGGCGGCAGACACTCCTTGCTGGGCGGCTTCCCCTGCGGCCACGCGATCGTCACGAACCGCGACCCGCCCTCCGGTCGCAGCTCCACGATCGGCACCGCCTTGTCGTACGGGTTTCCGTGCACGTCGAGGCAGATCCACCCACTCGCCCCGTCCACCCGCAACGATCCCTTCACCTGAGGCCACTGCAACCCCACGTCGGCCAGTGTCGGCACCGACCTCCCCGCCGGCACCGCCTCGCGGATGCCGTGCACCGCGAGCCGCATCGCGTCGTAGCCGATGATCAGCTGCCCGTCCTGCAGTGCCACCTGCCCGATCGGCCCCACCGGCGACTTCTCCGCGCTCTTCAGCAGCCGTGTCAGCGTCTGCGCCTCCGCGGCCGAACCCCCGGTCTTCGGGCTGTCCTTCAGCCACGCGTCCGGATGGGCGAGGGCGGTGTACCGGACCGACAGATTGTGCCGGAGGGCGTCCCGGTCCAGGTCCTTCTCGCCGGTGAGGTAGGACCCCTCGTCACCCGTCAGCACCGTGAACTTCCGGTCCTGGCAGCCCCGTCCGCCCAGCGCGTTGATGAACTGCCGCAGCTGTGTGTGCCGGCCGGCGAACAGGATCGTGTCGGTCGACCGCGAGGTGTCGCAGATCAGGTTGGTGATCTGCCGGAAGGTGTTCGCGGTCGTCCCCTCCCGGCTGCGGTCGGCCGGCGGCGTGAACGGCTGGGGCTCGTACGGCGAGTCCTTGATCAGTGCGGCGAACGACGTCTGGAGCGTCCGCGTGTACGGGTCGCCCGGCCTGTCGTACACCAGCAGCGCCCGGCCCGCGCCGACCTTGGCGAAGGAGGCGAGCGCCCGGGCCTCGTCGGTGTTGGTCGGGGACACCCGTGCCAGACCGGGGTAGGGGTCCTTGCCGCTCGGCCCGTTGGCGAGGTCGTCGGCGGTGATCGACGAGCCCACCACCGGGATCCCCAGCCGGGTCAGCTCCTTGACGGCCTTCTTGTTGTTGTCGGTGCTCTGCCCGACCCCGGCCACCGCCCGCAGCCGGTCCGCGCCGCCGGTCATCCGCGCCAGCTGCGCGACCATCTTCTGCCAGTACTGGCTGGTCGCACCGGGGTTGGCCAGGACCAGCCGGATCGCCGGGGACTCCCCGTTGGAGTCGTGGTTGGCCTGGTACTGGGCCAGGTAGGAGCCCTGGAGCTCGTGATGGATGTCGGCGAGGTTCGCCGCCGCCGTCGCGGTGTACGGCAGCATCACCGCCACCGTCACGTAACTCCCGGGCTTCAGCCGGGCGTTCTCGCGGGCGATCGCCCGCACGGTGTCGCGGAGCTGCGGATGCCCGAAGTCGAACGCCGTGGTCGCCACGCCCACGCACTCGTCGCTGTCCTCGGGCCGGGCCACCCCCGGCGCGCAGGACCGGTCGTCGTGGATCGCCAGCCGGACCCCGACGACCAGGCCGGCGATCAGCCCCGCCGTGACCAGCAGGGCAAGATAGCGGCGCAGGGGGATCTCCCAGACGCCTTCGCGCAACCACGTGCCCACGCCCCGCCGCGCCATCACGCCACCCCGCTCCGCTCGTCGTCGCCCTCGTCGTCCTCCGGGTCGGCGGGCGGGCGGCCCGCCAGCGCGGCCGCGGGCCAGTCCCGGGAGGCCCGCCACAGCAGCGCGTTGCCGGCCGGCCGCAGGTTGGACAGCTGCTCCAGCTCGAAGCGGAGCCGGTCGCCGACCTTCGGGTCGGGCAGCACCAGTGGATCGGTCAGGTGCCACACCGCGTGCAGCAGCCGCCGTATGCGCAGATGCAGTACGGGATCCACGCCGTCCGGCACCTGCTGTCCGGCGTCCGTGCGGCCCAGCGCCACCGCCGCCCGCCGGTCGCCGTGCCCGGCGGCGTCGCGGCCCTCGGCGTCATGGGCGTGGAAGTAGGGCGCCGAGGCGATGAACCGCAGGGTGCGCAGCCACCCGCGGGTGTCCAGGACCGGGAAGGTGTCGCGGAGGTGGGCGACCGCCGACTCGGTGCGGCCCAGGGCCAGTTGGTGGTGGAGCCGGAAGCGGGCCCGCTCGTCCGGGTGGTCGTCCGTGTAGTGGGCGACCAGCGTCTCGTGGACGGTGCGCCAGCCGCTGTGGTCGGGGTCCCGCAGATGCAGCCGGAGCAGCAGCAGGGTCCGGACGAAGGGGTCGCCGACGAACTGCCCCGGCACCACCGGCAGCCCCTCCCCGGCCAGCCGGCTCTGCAACGCCCGTACGTCCGCCGGGCCGAAGTCGTCCGGGAGCAGTGCGGCGGCCAGGGCGCACGCCGAGTCGTGGTCGTGCGCGGCGGCGAGCACGGTCAGTTCGTCGAGCCGGTCCCCGGGGACCAGCCGGTCGAGGAGTTCGCGGTAGACCGGGGCGGCCGGTCCGTCCTCGGTGTGGCGCACCTCGGCCGTGAGCAGTTCGCCGAGCGCGCCGGCCCGGTCCGGGTGCTGGGCCGCCGCCTCCGCGAGCACGGCGCTGCCCAGCGGATTGCCGGCGGTCAACCGGTGTACGGAGTGAGGGAGTTGGGGTGTGTCCGGGGTGGCGACAAGGTGCAGGGTGTCGTCGGGGGAGAGCGGCGGCAACGCCACCAGCAGCGCCCGCGAGGACGGTACGGCCGCGTCCGGTGCCCAGTCGGTGCGCCGGGCGACCTCGGCCAGCTCCCGTCGTACGCCGTTGCGCAGCAGCTCCCGGCCGTCGCCGCGCAGCCCGGCGACGAACGCCACCTGGTCGGCGACCCCGTCGGCGCGGTCGCGCAGCACGGCGTCCAGCAGGCCGGGGCCCGGTCCGGTCCCGGCGTTGTCGAGCAGCACCAGCGGGCGGCCGAGCCGCTGCATCCGCGGCAGCACGCCCGCGTACGCCTCCGTCAGGTCGGCGAGCAGGGCGCGTACGAGATAGCGCTCGGCGTGCTCCCGGGAGGTGCCGCCGGCCCGGAAGTGCCCGGACAGCAGGATCAGCCCGCGCTGGGCGTGGCCGCCCGCGTTGGGGTACGTGCGGTACCAGACCGACGCCTTCTGGTGCCGGCGGCTGGCGAAGCCCTCGGCGATCGACTCCAGGGTGGCCTCGATGGCGCCGGAGACCAGCGGCCCGGTGCCGGTGGCGGCGGCGACCACCTTCGCGGCCACCTTCCCGGCCCACCGCCCCGCGAACCCGCTGATCCAGGAGCCGCTCTCGTTCAGCAGCAGGATCCGCTCCACCTCGCGCCGGATCCGCTCCGAGTCGGCGTCGCCCCAGCCGCCGGCGGCCACCGCGACCAGGCCGGACATGAGGCGCGGGAAGGTGATCCGCCCGGCGCCCGTCACCGGTTCCGCGAGCTGCTCGGCGACGACCAGCAGGGCCTGCGCGACCGGCGACCAGGACTCGGCGGGACGCTCCGCGGGCGCCGCCGTGAACTGCGCCTCCGCACAGTCGACGAGCGCGACCGGAGTGTGCCCCTTGTAGGCGTCCAGCAACTCCCGGAGGACCGCGCTCTTGCCGAGCCCCCGGGCCCCGGTCAGCACCACGAACGGCAGCTCGCCGGGGTGTTCGAGGGGATGGGCACGGTGCTGGTACGGCCGCAGCCCGACGATTCTCGGTACGAGCCCGGCCGGCTCCACGTCGAACAGCGCCCCGCGCCCGTGCAACCGTCTGTGCAACTCAGTCCCCCCTCAACACAAGTGTAGGAAGGGGTAGTTGCTTCAGGCCATAGCGCACGGTGTCCGTATGGTTACGAAACCTGCCCGGCTGTGGGCCTGTTCTGAACGGGTGCGGCCGGTGTCCACCGTTTGCGGGCGTCGAGGAACCTGCGCCGGGCGATCACCCGCGCCGTGCGGGACGGCACCGGCACCCTGGGGTACAGGCAGGCGTACAGCCGGGCCTCGTGCAGTGCCCGGGCCAGTCCCGCGGTGGTGAGCACGAAGCCGCTGGTGCCGCCGTCGGGGGTGCGTTCGCGGGTGATCAGGCCCCGCGCGGCCAGCCCCTGCCAGGCCTCCAGTTCACCGAAGTCGAGCAGGCGCGCCTCCGGTACCGCCTCGGCGTTCAGCAGCCGCACCAGCAGCCGCCACTGCCGGCTGGTCATCGCCTCGGCCAGGAACCGGGTCCAGGAGACGGCCGCCTGGACCGCCGCCCGTTCTATCCGTTCGGTCAGCTGCTTGATCTGGTCCCGCGCCCGGCGGATGTCGTCCTCGTCCTGTCCGTAGGCGGCGGTCGCCTCCTCCCCGGCGCGTTCCCGGAGGTAGCCGCGCAGCCGCCCCAGCTCGTGGTCGACCAGCCGGCAGGTCATCCCGACCGAACGCCTCAACAACTGGGCCAGCGCGCGCAGTTCGGGCTCGTCGGCGCCGACGCCGGCCGGCCGGCCGGTCTCGTGGGCGCGGCGGAACAGGGCGGTCAGCAGCCGGGCGATCTCCTGGCGCCGCTCCGCCGCCTGCGGATGCGAGTCGAGCGAGCGGTGGACGGTGCGCGGACTGACCTCGAAGACCTCGGCGAGCCGCTGCGGCAGGGTGGCGTACCGGCGGGCCGGGAGTTTGGCGTGCAGTTCCAGGTCCCGGTAGGTGTTCCGGCTGATGCCGAGCCGCTCGGCCGTCTCGGCGCTGGTGAGGCCCGCCGCGACGCGCAGCCGGCGGATGCCGTCCGCCGCGTCGGGCACCGCCGGGCACAGCCGGCGCGGCGGGATGCCGAAGACCTCGGCGAGCTGCTCGATGCGCGGCGGCTCGGGCACCGAGGTGCCCTTCTCGTAGGCGAGGATCCGGGACTTGGAGGTGCCGACACGACGGGCGAGTTCGGCCGCGCTCAGCAGCCGGCCGTCGACGCGCCGCCGTCGTCGTACCTCGCGCAGTGCCGCGGAGCTGAAGGGTGCCGTGCCACGGGCCATGAGAACGCCTTCCCACGCGCGTCACGCCGGACACGCGCGCGGGATCGGTACCGTTTAGGCCCTGTTCCCGGTGGCCGCACACCCGGTGGGGGTGCCCGGCACGCCGACCGCGCCGCAGGCAGAGTGCTCTCCTGGTACCGTCTAGGGTTCGAGAGGGTTCTCCAAGTGGTGTGCCACGCGGCAGTATCGAGGAACGCGGAGCGCGCGACGTGGGGAATCCCATCGAACTCCCGCGGTGTTTCCGTGCGTGAGTGCGTATGTACGGGTCTGAGAGTGAGCGGGCCCGCGCCCTGGCGATGTTTCCCGCACCGGTCCAGGAGCGCGGACCCATTTGGCCGACCCGGCAGTGCGCGGCGGGTGAGGCTGCTACCTCATCCGCCGCACCCACGCCAGAGCCCGATGAGCCCGATCGCGACGCTCACCGCGTCGATGACCAGCTGCACATGCTCCCAGCGCAGGTTTGTACCGTCAGGGTGATCCGGCTCCTCGGGACCGGACGGCTGATCGGGAGGTTCTCCCGGTTCCTCCGACTCGGTCTCCTCGGCATTGGCCATGGATCGTTTCTCCTTTCCCTCGGTGACACGACGGCAGGCTGGATCTGTGCCTGCTGGCCTGACCCCGAGAGGGGAGTGCGACCACACTACCGAGTTCCTCGTGGCTTGCTGTGACCCTTCTCGAACACACAGTGCACAAAAACCAGCGCGAACGGTCCGGGGTAATCGGAATCCCAACTCCACTTGTGTGACAGTCCCTTGAAGGAACGTCAAAGCACCTGCTGGGAACGGGTTACCGGGAGGCCGTCCTGTGAGGGAGGGTGCAAACGACCGCAGATCGATCCGGTCATCCACGCAAACCGAATCGATCTGTGATCTGTGACACATGGAGACCGGGCGCCGGCCTCAGCCGACGGTGATGGAGTCCAGCTTCTCCCGCAGGTAGACGTGCGAGTCGACCGGCGGGTACGCCACCCGTCCGACCGGGGCCGGGACGGACTCGACGGTGGTGCCCGGGGTGCACTCGCCGAAGTAGACCAGGGACATCAGCTCCTCGCCGGGCGCGTCGGTGGGCGGCGGCAGCACCCGGTGCCGTCCCGACCGCCACCGGTCACCGGTCCAACGAGCCATCAGGTCACCGATGTTGATGGTGAAGGCGGCCGGGTCGAACGGCGCGTCCTCCCACCCGCCCTCGTCGGTGTACACCTGCAACCCGCCCTTGCCCGCCTGCCGGTCCAGGATGGTCACCGTCCCGAAGTCGGTGTGCGGCCCGATCCGGAACTGACCCGGCGCGGGCTCGCCGAGCACCTCGGTCCCCGGATACCAGTTGATGTTGAAGCCGTACGTCGGATGGTCCATGTGCCGGGAGAAGAAGTCCCGTTCGAGCCCGAGCGCGTACCCCAGCAGCTCCAGCAGCGTCTTCTCCAGCTCGCCCATCCGCTCCAGGTACTCCTCGCAGACCGCCCGCAGCTCCGGCACCTCCACCGGCCACACGTTGGGCGCGTACCACTCGGCGTTGACCACCGGGTCCTCGAACGGCTCGTGCGTCGCGAAGGTCAGCGACTCCTTGAGGTCGGGCGGGGTCTCGGTGCCCTCCGAGTAGCCGTTGGCCTCCGCGCCGGGCCCGAGCCAGCCGCGCCCGCCGACCTTCGCCTCGTACGCCCGCTTCACCTCGTCGGACAGCCCGAAGAAGCGCCCCGCGGCCTCCCGCACCCCACTCCGCAACTCCGCCCCGACCCCGTGGCCGGTCACGAGCAGGAACCCGGCGGTCCGAAGAGCACCGTCGACGGTCCGGGCGATGGCCCGCCGGTCCTCCTCGTCACCGGCGAGCCAGGGGCGCAGGTCGACGGTGGGGATACGGGGGCTGCTGCTCGTGTCATTCACCGATGTCCTCGTTCCACAGGGCCGGGTTGGCGTTGATGAAGTCGCGCATGAGGGTGGTGCACTCCGGGTCGTCCAGCAGGACGATCTCCACGCCGTGCTCGGCGAGCCAGTCGTGGCCGCCGTGGAAGGTGGCCGCCTCGCCGATCACGACCCGGGAGATGCCGAACTGGCGGACCAGGCCGGAGCAGTACCAGCACGGGGAGAGGGTGGTCACCATGGTGGTGCCGCGGTAGGTGCGCTGGCGGCCCGCCGCGCGGAAGGCGGCGGTCTCCGCGTGCATGGAGGGGTCGTCGTCCTGTACGCGCCGGTTGTGGCCGCGGCCGAGCAGTGCGCCGTCGGCGCCGTACAGGGCGGCGCCGATCGGGATGCCCCCCTCGGCGAGCCCGGCGCGGGCCTCGGCGACGGCGGTGGCGAGCCAGGAACGGGCCTGTGTCGGGTCCAGAGGGTCCAGCGGATCCATGGGCTGCATGACTTCACTCTCCTGTGGCCGAAACACGAGGGCAACGTGCGGAAAGTACCCTCCGGGCAACCCCCGGCCGGACGAAATGTCAGCGGCCGTGCCCGTCCCCTGGAGGTCGCCGTGCCCGCACTCACCCTCCGCGAAGTCCTGGCCCTCGAACCGGTGCGGGCGGCCCGCCCCGAACTGCTCGCCGGGGAGGACGCCCTGGACCGCCCCGTGCGCTGGGTGCACTCCAGCGAGGTCTACGAGGGCGCCAACTTCCTCGACGGCGGCGAACTGCTCCTCACCAACGGCTTCGGCCTGACCGACGCCGGCGACGAGGTCCGCCGCCGGTACGTGCGGGAGCTGGCGGCGCGCGGTGCGGCCGGGCTCGCGGTGGAGGTCGGGCGGGCCCTGCCCAGCATGCCGCCCGAGGTGACCGACGAGGCCTGCCGCCTCGACCTGCCGCTGTTCGCCCTGCACCGGGTGGTGCCCTTCGTCCGGATCGCCGAGGCCGCCAACCGGGCGATCGTGGCCCGGGGCCTGTCCGGGCGCCGTACGGCCGTCCGGCCCTGGGGCGACGACCACGCGGCGGCACTCCTCGCCGACCTGGCCGACGGGCAGGCCCTCAACCAGCCGGAAGTGGAGGCGCGGGCCGCGCTCGCCGGGTTCCACCCGGGCCCCGGCACCCGGCTCCTCGGCGTCTCGCTGCACGGCAGCCGGGGCGTGGGCGCGGTGGACCGGGCGGTACGGGTGCTGGGCGGGGCCGGAGTGCTGCGGGCCGCGTTCCCGGGTGACGTGCTGGCGCTGCTGGCGGTGCCTGCCGCGGTCCCCGGCGATCCCGTGCGAGCCGTGCAGGAGGCGTTCCGGGGCGCCGCCGAGCCGGGGGCCACGGTCGCCGTCGGCCATGCGGTCGGCCCCGGCGGCTGGCTGCACTGGAGCGAGACGCTGCGGGCGGCCCGGACCACCCTGGAGCTGGCGCTGACCGTGCCGCCCGCCGAACCGGCGCTGCCCGAGGGCCCGTCGGTGACCTCGGCCCGCGCCCTCGCCCTGGAGCGGGAGCTGACCCGGGGCGGCGTCGCCGCCAACCGCGACCGGCTCGCCGTCCTCGTCCAGCACACCCTCGGCCCGCTGCTGGCCTGGGAGGCGGCCCACGCCAGCGACCTGGTCCGCACCCTTGAGGTGCACCTGCGGCACGGCTGCTCCCCGACCCGCACGGCCGCCCTGCTGCACATCGGCCGCCAGTCCCTCTACCAGCGCCTGGAGCGCATCGAGTCCCTCCTCGGCCTGGAGATCGACGACCCGGACCTGCTGGGCGAGCTGCTGACGGCGGCCTGTGCGCACCGGGTGGTGCGGGGGACGGGCGCGGCCCGGGTGCGGGGGCTGCGCACGGTGGCCTAGCGAGCGGCCGGAACCGGTGGCAGGCGTGCACGGTGACGTAGCGGTTGTGGTTGTTCCGCGCCCGGTCGTGGAACCAGGCGGCCGTTCCCAGCAGCAGGGCCACGGCCGGCCCGTACAGCGGCAGCCACAGCGTGGTGGTCGCCGCCTCGCCCGGACGGCCCGCACCTGGCCGGCGGCGGCAGCGCGTGCGCGGGCCGCGGACTCCCCGCAGGCTGGGAGCGTGGGTGACGGGATGATCGTGACGATGGTGTCGGTGCCGGACGGGGGCACGACGCGCATCTCCGTGCCGGAGGCCCGTCGGCGGCTCGCCGGGGACCCGTTCCTGATCCTCGGAGTGGAACTCTCGGAGGGGCCGGACGAACCGGTGGCCGGCCGGCTCGGGCTGGACGACGACGACCTGGACTGGTTCGGCATGCCGGACGAGTCGCCGCGGGCCGAGTTCCTGGGGGACGTCGCCGGTTTCGTCGTGCCCGTGGTCGTGGACGACCGGATCACCCACGTGCACGCCCTCGCCGGCGAGCGCTTCCTGGTGGCCGCGCACTGGGGCCGGGCCGTCCTGGCGCCGGGCCTGACGGCGCAGGTGCGGCGGGAGCGGCCCCATGACGCCGTGGCCACGCTGTTCCTGCTGCTCCAGGAGGCGCTGGCGACGTTCCGCCGCGCCACGGTGGACGCACTGCTCCGGGTGGAGGAGCTGGAGGACGCCATGTTCGAGGACCGGCACCCCGAGCAGATCTATCTGCTGTCCCAGCTGCGCCGCCGTGCCGCTCTCCTGCACCACTCGCTGCTGCCCTACCTCCAGGCGGTCGACGAGGTGGTCACCCGCAGGATGATGAGCAGCGACTTCCCGGCCGACCGGCAGCACCTCGCCCAGGAGTTCACCCGCGCGGCACGCCTGGTCCGCACCGACATCGAGTCCCTCCAGGACGCCGCGCGCCGCGCCCTGGCCAGTTACTCGTCCCTGGTCGCGGGCGAACAGAACGGCGTGATCAACCGACTGGCCATCGTGTCGGTGATCTTCCTGCCGCTGTCGTTCCTGACCGGGTTCTTCGGCATGAACTTCACCTTCCTGACGGACCGGCTGGAGACCCGGGACGAGTTCTGGCTGCTCGCCGTGGGCCTCCAGCTGGTCACCCTGGCCGCCGCCGTCTACGTACTGCACCGCACCCGCGTCTGGCGACGGCTGCGGGACGAGGACTAGCGCGTGGCCGGTCACCCCGTCGGTGTATCCGGTCCGTTACGCGGGGCGACGGGGGTGGCAGGCTGATTGCGCCGAACCCACCTCGAAGGAGCCGCGCCATGTACCCGTCTGACTGCAAGTACACCCGGGAACACGAATGGATCCGCATGAACGGCGGCACCGCCGAGATCGGGATCACCGAGTTCGCCCAGAAGCAGCTCGGTGACATCGTGTTCGTGGAGGTGCCGGCCGTGGGCCAGGCGTTCGAGGCGGGTGATCCGTTCGGCAGCGTGGAGTCGGTGAAGGCGGTGACCGAGGTCTATGTGCCGGTCGGCGGCAAGGTGATCGCGGTGAACGAGGAGCTCGACTCCGAACCCGAGCTGCTCAACACCGAGCCGCACGCGGCGTGGGTGATCAAGATCGAGGTCTCCGACAAGAAGGCTCTCGAGGGCCTGCTGAGCGCCGAGAAGTACGAGGAGTACCTCAAGTCGGAGACCGAGTAGGGCTTCCGGTCACCCGGGCCGGGTCACGGCGTCCGCCTGGCCCGGCTCCGCAGCGCCGCGTACAGCAGCGCGCTCACCACGAAGCCGACGACCGGCGTGATGTCGCCGAAGGCGGGGTGGTGCTTCGGCACCCAGCCCACGTAGTCCTCCTGGTTGGAGAAGAGCGGGACGGAGACCGCGACGCCGATCAACAGGGACGCCAGTCCCGGCCAGTTGGTGAAGGAGCGGTCGGTCAGGCGGGTGGCCAGTTCCTCGTCCGTCGCCGTACGGCCCTGGAGCCACCGCTCCACCAGGACGACCCCCAGCCAGGGCGCCACCCAGTACGCGATGACCAGCAGGAACGCCTCGTACGCCGCTCCCGCGTCGTCCAGCGAGGCCCAGGCCGCCGCGGTGCCGGCGATGCCCGAGACCACGACCAGCGCGCTGCGGCTCAGCCAGGTCGGGAGTTTCAGGCCGAAGGAGGCGATGGAGATCGCCCCGGAGTACACGTTGAGGGCGTTCGCCGAGACCCCGCCGAGCATGATGGCGAGCAGGACGAGGTCGCCGAGCCAGCCGGGGAGGTGGCCGGTGAAGGCGGCCGTGGGCGTGGCGTCCTTCGGGGCGATGATCGTGGCCGAGGCGGCGCCGATGACGGCGACGATCGAGACCGACACGAACAGGCCGACCGCCGGCCACAGGACCGTCTTCGCCTTGTCCGCGGTGCGCGGCAGATAGCGCGAGTAGTCCGTGGCGTACGGGTTCCAGCCGGCCGCGTACCCCCAGGACGCGCTGAACGCGAGCAGGAAGCCGCCGACACCGCCGCCCGAGCCGCCCCCGCCGAGGTCCGCGTCCTTGAAGGTCCACACCCCGGCCAGCAGGAAGATCACCGCGAGCGCCGGGAACGCGTACTTCTCGAAGGTGTGCACGAAGTTGTGGCCGATGAACCCGATGAGGATCTCCGCGACCACAACCAGCAGGAGGGAGGGGAGGGGCCGCAGGCCGGTCAGCGTGTTGAGGGCGAAGGCCGCGCTCACGCTGTTCACCGCGAACCAGCCGACGCCCGCGAGCAGGCCGTTGGCGGCGGAGGGCAGGATGTTGCCGAGGTAGCCGAAGGAGAAGCGGCCGATCACCATCTGCGGGACGCCGAACCGCGGCCCGTCCAGCGACAGCACGCCCTGCGTGACCGCGCCGAACGCCGTGCCCAGCAGGATCGCGGCGGTCGCCGTCCAGAAGTCCAGGCCGAAGAAGAGGACGGCGATCACGCCGATGTAGACGGTCGCGAACTCGATGTTGGGGGACGCCCAGGTCCACAGGAGCTGGAGCGGACCGCCGTGGCGTTCGGCGTCGGGGATCGGTTCCGAGCCCGCCGCCTCCACGGCGATGACCCGGTCGCCATACTCGGGCGCGATGCTGGTGGTGGAACCGGCGGGAGCAGTCGTCATACGAGGTAAGTGTCGGGTTCGCGCCCGGTCCGGCCCAGGGGCGCGTTGTCCGTTTCGGACGGCTCACCGGCGTACAACCTGCACGCATGCCGGAGCTTCCGGAGGTGGGTCGTCCTCCGGAAGCTCCCGGGCAGGGCTCCGGCCGGGTCAGCGGTTGGTGCAGACGTTGCCGCCCGTCGGGTTGAGCAGGGCAAGCACGTTGATGCTGTTGCCGCACACGTTGATCGGAATGTTGATCGGCACCTGGACGACGTTGCCCGACAGCAGGCCCGGGCTCTTGGCCGCGGAGCCGTTGGCGTTGGCGCCGTTGTCGGCATAGGCGGCGGTGGTGCCCAGGGCGAGGGTGGCAGCGATGGCGCCGGTGACGGCGAGGGCGCGGATGCGCATGAAGGCCTCCTGGTAGCGGAATGAGAACGCGTCCATCACAACCGCCCGTCAAGAGGACCGCACGCGGAGCTGGGCCGATCGGCGCAATCCGCTCCGCCGAGGGCGCTACGCGGCGAGGCGTCCGGCCAGGTCCTTCGCCTTGGCGGCGGCCTCCTGGAGGGCGCGGTCGCGGGAGGCCTCGTAGAGCGGCACGAGTTCGGTCATGGCCGGGTTCTGCGGAGCCATCGTCAGTTCCGGCACGATGAAGTCGACTTCGAGGCCGAGGCCGCTGGAGAGGATCGCGGACAGGTAGTTCTGCACGTACTCGAACGTCTCCCGCGGGGTGCCCGGCGCGTACGAACCGCCGCGGCTGGCCACGACGGTGACCGGGGTGCCCTTGGCGGAGGGGTTCTCGCCCATCGTGCGGCCGAACAGGACCACGTTGTCCAGCCACGCCTTGAGCGTCGAGGGGATCGTGAAGTTGTACATCGGCGCGCCTATGAGAACCGCGTCCGCCCGCTCCAGCTCCTCGATCAGCTTCACGCGGTCGGCGAAGGCCGCCGCCTGCTCGGGGGAGTGGGCGGCGGGATCGGCGAAGCCGGCGGTGTGGCCGGCCGTGGTGAGGTGCGGCACCGGGTTCGCCGCCAGGTCGCGGTAGATCACCGTGCCCTCGGGGTGCTGCTCCTGCCATGCCGCGCGGAAGGCCTCGGTGACGGCACGGGAGGCGGACGCCTCGCCCGGGAGGAGCGAGGAGTCGATGTGGAGAAGGGTGGCCATGGGTGTCTCCAGACACAGGGGTAGCTGGCCCGGCGCGGGACGCGGAGGGCTGAGATTTCGTACTCAGCTATAGGTAACACAGGTGCTTACTTTTTTTCAGCCCCGCCCGTGGTGGGCCTGTACCCTGATTCCATGGCGGTGGACCAGGTGCACGACCCGGAGCAGTGCAAAGGTGTGGACGCCGGCATCACGCGCGTCTTCCAGGTGCTGGGGAAGCGCTGGAACGGCCCGATCCTGTCCGTCCTGATGGACCAGCCGACGCACTTCGCCAACCTGCGCCGCGCCATCCCCGGCATCAGCGAACGCATGCTCTCCGACCGGCTCACCGAACTCGGCGCCGCGGGACTCGTCGTGCGCGAGGTCGACGAGGGCCCGCCGCTGCGGGTCTCGTACCGGCTGACCGCGGCGGGCGCCGCGCTGGAGCCCTCGCTGAAGGAACTCGGCGAGTGGGCGAAGGAACACCTGCCCGACGATTCGCCCTGCTGACCAACGGCAGGGCCGCCGCCCTCCGTTCGTCGCTCGCGGTGGACGGAGGGTAGACGGCCGCCGGTTCTGCCGTGCGGGCCGAAGCGGTCGCCGGATCAGCTGTGCGGGCCGAAGCGGTGGTGCGCCGGTGCGCCGGGGAGGTGCGGAGCCGTGTGGGCGACAGGCGCTAGGTCAGAAAAGTGGCTCGGTAGTCCGCGGGGGACGTGTCGACGTGGCGGTGGAAGGCCGCACGGAAGGCGGCGGGGCTGCCCAGGCCGCTGAGGCGGGCGATCTGTTCGACGGGGGTGGTGGTCGTCTCCAGGAGTTCGCGGGCCCAGTCGATGCGGGCGGCGGTCAGCCAGGCCATCGGCGAGGTGCCCGTCTCCTGCTGGAAGCGCCGGATGAACGTCCGGCGGGACATGTGCGCGCGGTGGGCCAGCTCGTCCACGCTCTGCCGGTGGGCCAGGTTGTCGAGCATCCAGGTGAGGACCGGTGCGAGGTCCTCCCCGCGGCCGGCCGGCCGGAAGCGCTCGATGAACTGCGCCTGGCCGCCGGAGCGTTGGGGCGGGGCGACGAGTGCCCGGGCGCGGGTGTTGGCGGCCGCGGCGCCGTGGTCCCTCCTGATGATGTGCAGGCACAGGTCGACGCCCGCGGTCACGCCCGCGGACGTGAGGATGTCGCCGTCGTCGACGTAGAGCTGGTTCGGCCGGACGTCGATCCGGGGGTAACGGCGTCGCAGCTCGGCTGCCTCCTGCCAGTGCGTCGTCGCGGGGCGCCCGTCCAGCAGCCCGGCGGCCGCCAGCGCGAAGGCGCCCATGCAGATCGACACCAGCCGTGCGCCACGCGCGTGCGCCGAGCGGAGCGCCGCCAGCGCCGCGGCGGGAAGCGGGCCCTCCGGGGCCTGATAGCCGGGGACGACGACGGTGCCGGCGTCCGGCAGCGCCTCCAGCCCGGCGGACGTGACGATGGTGAAACCGCCGCTGCGGACCGGCCCGGCCGACGGATCGCAGCAGACGGTGACCTCGTAATGCGGGTCCATCCCGAAGGTCTGCACCGGAATGCCGAGGTCGAGCGGGAGGACCCCCGGAAGCGCCAGCACGGCGACGCGGTGCCCTTCGATGGCCGACATGGCACAATCCTAGCGATGACCGGCCTGCGTGCCACTGTCGAGGGCGGAGGCCCGATTCGTAACCTGCGGCCATGAACCTCTCGCTCGACCTGCCCACCGGCCCCCTCGCCGAGGCGATCCTCTCCACCGTGCGCACCTCCGAGACCCCGTCGGTGGCCAATCACAGCGTGCGCAGCTTCTTCTTCGCCGAGATCCTGGCCGCCCACGAAGGATGCCTGGACGACGCCGCCTACGACCGTGACCTGCTGTTCGCCGCGACCGCCCTGCACGATCTGGGCGCCGGCGACCTCGCACCGGGCGAAGCCCGCTTCGAGGTGGAGGGCGCCGACCTGGCTGCGGACCTGCTGCGACGGCACCAGGTCCCCCAGGCGGACATCGACCGCGTGTGGGAGGCGATCGCCCTGCACACCTCTCCCGGTATCGCCGAGCGCCGTGGCCTGCTCTATTACCTCACCCGCGAGGGCGTGGGCGTCGACTTCGGGCGCAACGCGGAGATCGTCTCCCCGTGGGAGCGGCAGATCCACGCCGCCTATCCCCGCCTGGCCATGGTCCGCTCGCTCGTCGACGCGATCGTGGAGCGCGCCGCCCGGTCGGCCGCCGCGGCCCCCCGCTACTCGATGGGCGGCGAACTGCTGCGCGAACGCCGGGCCGACGGCGTGACCAGCATGGAACGCGCCGCCGCCACCTCGCCCTGGGGCGAGTGAGCGGCCTGCGGCTCCAGGACCGCGTAGTCCGTGAAGCTGCGGCGGTAGCGCAGGTGCCGGGTGTCCCGGGTGTGCCGGCGCTGCCACTCCTCCACCGCTCCCGGAGAGCCGCACGGCCCCGACGCCGCCCCGCAGTCCGTCTCGTCGCCGGAGACGCAGTACGCCTCGTACTCCGGCTCGGCACTGTCGTCCTGCGTGATCAGGTACGGCACGAAGCGGAAGACACGGCGCGGGCGTGTGCCCCAGTGGTCGCGGCGCAGGTGCCTGCGGAGGAGTACGGCGGCGTCGGTCGTTCCGCTCGCGTCCGACCGTGCCTCGGCCTGTTCCCGCTGTCCGGCGAACTCCGCGCAGGCGGCACAGCCGGGGACCGGTTCCGGGGCCGGGGAGTCCAGCACCGGGTAAGTGGGTGTGGTGGAACGGCGGTTGGCCGCCCGTACCTCCGCGCTCAGCCGTTCCTCCGCGGTCGCCGGGCGGATCGACTCCGGCCGTGCCTCCCATTCCCGGCCGCCGCCGAGCGGTCGTAGCAGGGCGTAGGGGCCCGCCTTGCCGCGGTACTCGCCGACCTTGTCCGTACGGGGGTCGTAGACGACCGTTCCCGCTTCGATCCCGCTTTCGACGTGTTCAGTCATGTGCGCTCCGACGCCACTTCGTGACTCTGTGTGTATCGAGCGTGGCGGACGGGAACGGTCGGTATCAATGCCGGGCGCGTGCCACCGGCACCTGTCACGGAGGGGGCCAGTGTTGTGACCACCAACGCCGAGTTCTTCGGAGAGCTGTTACGGCACTACCGCGAGGCCGCGTTCCTCACCCAGGACGCGCTGGCCAAGCAGATCCCCTGTGACCGGTCGCTGGTCGCGAGGGTGGAGGCGGGGACGCGGGTACCGCAGGACGCGTTCGCGAAGAAGTGCGATGAAGTACTGGACACGAGTGGGGTGTTGGGGCGGTTGTGGGGGCGGGTGGACTGGTATCCGCAGGTGGAGCATCCGGACTGGTTCGCGCGCAGGGTGGAGATGGAGGAGAAGGCTGTCGCGCTGTACGAGTACCAGTCCATGGTCGTGCCGGGTTTGTTGCAGACATCGGACTATGCGCGGGCGCTGGTTTCCAAGCGAGGGGCCACCGGTGACTTGCTCGAAAACCGGGTCAGGGCCCGCTTGAGCCGACAGCAGCGCTTCCTCGCGGAAGGCGGACCCACCTACATCGCTGTACTGGACGAGAGTTGTCTGCGGCACGCGGTAGGCAGTCCCGCTGTGATGCGCGATCAGTGCGCGCACCTGCTGAGTGTGGGACAACTCCCCAACATCCGCATCCAGATGGCTCCGGCCAGTCGCTTCGACCTCACGCGCCCCGACCGCCCGGTATCGCTGATCACGTTGCCTGATGGCGAGCCCTGGATCTACACGGAATCGCTGAGCCAGGGCTACTTCAACAACGATCCGGATGCCTACGCCATGATGAGCCGAATCTATGATGTGCTCAGGGCAGACACTCTGTCGGCTCGCGAATCAGCCGCTTTGATCAGCGACTTGATGGAGGGGTACGGCGACGATGAACCAGCAGCAGCTGAGCGCGGCGACGTGGATCAAGAGCAGCTACAGCGACGGCGACGGCGGCAACTGCCTCGAATTCGCCCCCGAGTTCACCTCCGCCGTCCCCGTCCGTGACAGCAAGGCCCCCGACGGCCCGGTCATCGTCGTCGGGCGCTCGGCATGGTCGGCCTTCGTCTCGGGGATCCGCGGCTGAACCAGGAAGAGGACCAGCGCCTGGCCCGTATCGCCCCCGACATCCTCCAGATCACGGTGGATCTGCTGCGCCGTGTCGCGGGGATCGAGGCGATGCACGCAGCCGACGAAGACTGAGACTGGCCGATCTGTGCCAGGCCCGAGCACGGCCGGGCCCGTCGGCAGGGGGATCACGCGCCTCAGCCGTGGCACAGATCCGCCAATCGCTCCTCACTCCTGGACGTCCGGCAGCCGGCCGCGGTGATCGAGGAGGTCGAGCGCTTCTACGGCACCGCGGATGCCGACATCCAGCTGTTCGACGAGCGTCAGGCACAGGTCGAGGAGGCGCTCTTCGGATCGCCGCCGCTGGCGTCCGCCCTTGTGGTGGAGGACGAGACGGGCGACATCGTGGGCCTCGCCGCGTACTCGTTCCTGTGGCCGAGCGCGGGTTCCGCCCACTCCCTCTTCCTCAAGGAGCTGTACGTCCGGGACACCCTGCGTCGGCAGGGCATCGGGGTCCGGCTGATGAACGAACTCCGCGAATTCGCCGCGGCTCGCCCCGGTTGCAGCCGCCTGGAATGGATGACGGACCGGGTGAACGCGAACGCGCGCACCTTCTACCGGTCGCTCGGGTTCGAGGAGGACAACGAGAAGATCGTCTGCCGGATCGGCACCGGCACGGCGTGAGTCCCGCGAGAGCGGTCCCCGTCCGTGACGGTGCATGCCCCCATGGCCGGGTGGTCATCGTCGGCCGATGGTGCCCTCTGCCGACCGGCCGCAGGCCGTCGCCTGGGTGTAGGCCGCGTCCGTTCTGATCGGCCCCTCGGTGCACCCGTGACGCACGGAGAGGGCTCCGTGGTACCCGCCCGCACCGCACCGCACCGGGCTGGCGGCGTTGCCCTCAGGGGCAGACCGCAGGGCAAGTTGCCTTATGTGGGCGGGAATTGGCCATCCCGGGCGCTTGCCGGTCCTATGCTGACCGCGTCTTCGGGCGTTCGGCGGGAGGGATCGTGGCAGCTCTGGAGCCCGGTGACCCGCACTCCGTCGGGGAGTACCAGCTGCTGAGGCGGCTCGGCGCGGGCGGGATGGGCCGGGTCTACCTGGGGCGTTCGCCGGGCGGCCGGGCGGTCGCCGTCAAGGTCGTGCACGCCGAACTGGTCGCCGGGCAGCCTGAGTTCAGGTCCCGGTTCCGCCGTGAGGTGGCGGCCGCGCGCAAGGTCAGCGGTGCCTTCACCGCGCCCGTCGTGGACGCCGACCCCAACGCCCCGCTGCCCTGGCTGGTCACCAGTTACATCGCCGGGCCCTCCCTCCAGGACGCGGTCATGGAGCAGGGGCCGCTGCCCGCCGCCACCGTGCTCGGGCTCGCCGCCGGACTCGCCGAGGCGCTCACCTCCATCCACGCCGCCCAGCTGGTGCACCGCGACCTCAAACCGTCGAACGTGCTGCTCGCCGAGGACGGGCCGCGGGTCATCGACTTCGGTATCGCCCGCAGTGTGGAGTCCGCGACCATCACGCGGGCGGGGCTCATGGTCGGCTCGCCCGGTTTCATGTCGCCGGAGCAGGTGGCGGGCGGGGACGTGACCGGCGCCAGTGACGTGTTCTCGCTCGGCGCGGTGCTCGCGTACGCGGCGACCGGCGGCAACCCCTTCGGTGACGGGCCCACCCCCGCCCTGCTCTACCGCGTCGTCCACGACGAACCCGACATCACCGCCGTCACCGACCCGGCCCTCGCCTCCCTGATCGCCGCCTGCCTGGCCAAGGACCCGGCCCAGCGGCCCACCCCGCGCCAGATCCTGGCCCGGAACGGGCCCGCGGCCGACGCGACCGCCTTCCTCCCGAGACCCGCCGCGGACCCCCGGGACGAGGTCACGCACCCGGCGCCGCCGCCCGCCGCCACCCGCCCGCTCACCCGGCTCGACCCCGCCCAGCAGCAGGTGTCGTACGCCGGCCCGCCGACCACCCCCGCCGCGGCTCCGCCCGTGCGCCGGCGCGCGTTCCTCGTCTCCGGGGGAGTGCTCGCGGTCGCCGCGCTCGCCGCCGTACCGGTCGCGCACGTCGTCAACGGGGGTGGCGGCAAGAAGGCTCCGCGCAACTCCGGCGGTGGTGTCTCCGTGCCCTCGCCGTTCGGCGCCTGGCCGCTGGAAGAGACCTCCGGCACGGTCGCCGCCGACGACACCGGCCGCAACGACGGGATCGCCACCGCCGTCGGCTGGGGCCGGGGCAAGGACGGGACGGCCCTGTTCGACGGCGGCACCAGCCAGATCATGACCCGGGGGCCGGTGCTCCGCACCGGCAAGGGCCGCAGCTTCACCGTCTCCGCGTGGGTGTGCCTGAGCGGCCGGCCGTCCTTCTACGCCACCGCCGTCAGCCAGGACGCCGGCACCGTCAGCGGCTTCTTCCTCCAGTACTCGGCGGCCGAGAACCGCTGGGCCTTCGCCCGTCCCGGCCTGCGCGCCCTGTCGTACACCGTCCCGAAGCCCGGCGTCTGGACCCACCTGGTCGGCGTCTACGAGGGTCCCCGCAACCAGCTCGTCCTGTACGTCGACGGCACCCAGGAGGCGGGCATCGACGACAGCAACCCGGTCGCCGCCCACGGCCCCCTGGTGATCGGCCGCGCCACCGCCGACGGCGGCCCCTCCGACTGGTTCCCGGGCTCGATCAAGCAGGTGCAGGTGTTCCAGCGGGCGCTGACCGCGGCCCAGGTCAAGGCGCTGCTCTAGCGGGACGCGCCCGGTCAGTCCGTGCGCGGATCGTCCGGCTTCAGGGACTTCAGGAACTCCGGGTTGTCGTCCGGCGCGACCCACCGCTCCCGCGGCTGCCGTGCCCTGCCCGCGACCAGCCAGGCCACCGGGCCGACCAGCACCTCGCCGAAGAGCAGGATGATCAGCACCCACGCCAGCTTCGGCAGGGCACGGACCTCGTCCTCGGGGGTGTTCAGGCAGTCCACGAAGGCGTAGATCCACAGCGCGAGGACCAGCAGAAAAGGCAGATACCTGAGCATGGCGGCCAGAGTAGCGGGTGGGCGACCTCCGGTGACGGGCCGTGGGCATGGCGGGTCCCCGCGATACGGAGGGGGATCCGTGGTGGTGCGTGGGTGGTCTCGCAGGGGGCGGGCGAAGGCGGTTGGTCAGGCCTTCGGCAGTTCTTCGGCAGGCCTTCGGTACGCCCTCGTCACGCCTTCTCGGCCAGCAGCGGCCGGACGATCGTGCGCACGTCCGCCGCCGTGAGCGGGCTCAGGTACTTCGCGGCGATCTTCCCGTCCCGGTCGATGAAGAGGGTGTACGGCAGCGCCCGCGGCGCATAGCCCCGGGGCAGCCGGAGCAGCTTGCGGCTGCCGGGGTCGTGCAGACTCGGGTAGACCAGCCCGTGCGCCCGCTCGAACGACCGCCCCTTGTCCCGCCGGGCGTCCGTGTCCACCCCGAACACCTGGACCCCCTTGGCCGCCAACTCCTGCTGCGCCTTGGACAGTTCGGGCGCCTCGGCCCGGCAGGGCCCGCACCAGGACGCCCACACGTTCAGGACGACGACCTTGCCCCGGTAGTCGGCGAGCCGTACCGCCCTGCCGTCCAGGCCGCTGCCCGACAGGTCGGGGGCCGCCGCGCGGTCGGCGGCCGCGACACGGGTCAGTGCGGAGACCGGCGAGCCGCCGGTGTCCTGGCGCGGCGCACAGGCGGCGAGCACGAGCAGCAGGGCGAGCAGCGGTAACCGGCTGATCCGGCGGTGGACGGTCACGGCCGACGAGTATCGCAGGGGGCCTCGCAGGGGGTGGTGACCGGGCCGGGACCCCGGGTGGCCGATACTGGGACGCATGGCTTACGACGATCTTCGCTCCCTGCTCCGGGCACTGGAGCGCGAGGGCGACCTCAAGCGTGTCAAGGCCGAGGTCGACCCGTATCTGGAGGTCGGGGAGATCGTCGACCGGGTGCAGAAGGCGGGCGGACCGGCGCTGCTCTTCGAGAACGTGCGCGGCTCCAGCATGCCCCTCGCCATGAACGTCTTCGGCACCGACCGGCGCCTGCTCAAGGCCCTCGGCCTGAAGTCGTACGGCGAGATCTCCGAGAAGATCGGCGGGCTGCTGCGCCCCGAACTCCCGCACGGCTTCGTCGGTGTGCGGGAGGCCTTCGGGAAGCTCGGCGCGATGGCCCACGTACCGCCGAAGAAGGTGAAGTCCGACAACGCCCCGGTCCAGGAGGTCGTCCTGCACGGCGACGACGTCGACCTGGACCAGCTGCCGGCCCTGTTCACCTGGCCGCGGGACGGCGGGTCCTTCTTCAACCTGGGCCTGACCCACACCAGGGACCCCGAGTCCGGCATCCGCAACCTGGGCCTGTACCGGCTCCAGCGGCACGACCGGAACACCATCGGCATGCACTGGCAGATCCACAAGGACAGCCGCAACCACTACCAGGTGGCGGCGCGCAGGGGCGAGCGGCTGCCCGTCGCGATCGCCTTCGGCTGCCCGCCGGCCGTCACCTACGCCTCCACCGCCCCGCTCCCCGGAGACATCGACGAGTACCTGTTCGCCGGGTTCATCGCGGGCCGGCGGATCGAGATGGTCGACTGCAAGACGGTCCCGCTCCAGGTCCCCGCCAACGCCGAGGTCGTCCTGGAGGGCTGGCTGGAGCCGGGCGAGATGCTCCCCGAGGGTCCGTTCGGCGACCACACCGGCTTCTACACCCCGCAGGAGCCGTTCCCGGCGCTGACCATCGACTGCGTGACGATGCGGAAGCGGCCGCTCCTGCAGTCGATCGTCGTAGGCCGCCCCCCGACGGAGGACGGACCCCTCGGCCGTGCCACCGAACGGTTCTTCCTCCCCCTGCTGAAGATCATCGTCCCGGACATCGTGGACTACCACCTCCCCGAGGCAGGCGGTTTCCACAACTGTGCGATCGTCTCGATCGACAAGAAGTACCCGAAGCACGCGCAGAAGGTCATGCACGCGATCTGGGGGGCGCACATGATGTCCCTCACCAAGCTCATCGTGGTCGTCGACTCCGACTGCGACGTCCACGACCTGCACGAGGTCGCCTGGCGGGCCCTCGGCAACACCGACTACGCCCGTGACCTCACGGTCGTGGAAGGCCCCGTCGACCATCTCGACCACGCCTCCTACCAGCAGTTCTGGGGCGGCAAGGCCGGCATCGACGCCACGAAGAAGTGGCCCGAGGAGGGCTACACCAGGGACGGGGGCTGGCCGGACATGGTCCTGTCGGACCCGGATACGGCGGCGACGGTCGACCGCCGCTGGAAGGAGTACGGACTTTGACTGCTTCCCGCCGACCTTCACGCCTGGCTGGTTGCTCAGGCCAAGTCCGCCCGTCGCTCCCTCAATTCCGAGATCGTGTACCGCTTGGACGGTGAGCGCTCGACCACAGCGTCAGACGGCGAGTCACCATGACAGCGATTCGTCTTTCCGTGCCCTGCACCGCAGGCGCTTGATTCCTCCCCGATCTGAAGGCCGGGGCATCCTCGGAGGTTCCCAGTGAGTTCTGCATCAGCCGCGATCCCGCAGCCAGGACGCACCAAGGCGTTTCTCCGTCTGGTGATGATCGAGCACTCGGTCTTCGCCCTGCCCTTCGCGTACATCGCCGCGCTGACCGCGATGTTCGAGCTGGACAAGAACATCCACTGGGGGCGGCTGCTCCTGGTCACGATCTGCATGGTCGGGCTGCGCACCTTCGCGATGGCCGTGAACCGGATCATCGACCGCGAGATCGACGCCCGGAACCCGCGCACGGCCCACCGGGAGCTGGTCACCGGCGCGATGAGCGTGAAGCACGCCTGGACCGGCGCGCTGATCGCGGTGGTGGTCTTCCTCGGCGCCGCGGCCCTCCTCAACCCGCTCTGCCTGGCGCTTGCCCCCATCGCGGTGATCCCGATGGTGGTCTACCCCTACGGCAAGCGGTTCACGAACTTCCCGCAGGCCATCCTGGGTCTCGCCCAGGCGATGGGCCCGATCGGCGGCTGGCTGGCGATCACCGGCGAGTGGTCCTGGGACGCGGTGATCCTCGGCCTGGCGGTCGGCGTCTGGATCGGCGGCTTCGACCTGATCTACGCCTGCCAGGACGTGACGACGGACCGCG
Source organism: Streptomyces sp. NPDC048417 (assembly GCF_040651615.1). NCBI lineage: Bacteria > Bacillati > Actinomycetota > Actinomycetes > Kitasatosporales > Streptomycetaceae > Streptomyces > Streptomyces sp. NPDC048417. The sequence goes on from NZ_JBEZKI010000007.1 coordinate 131,773, forward strand.
AGATCGGCGTCATGTCGGTCCCGGCCCGCTTCGGCATCCCGGCGGCGATCTGGGGCGCCCGGGCCTGTCACCTGGTCACGACGGCCCTGTTCGTCTGGTACGCCGTGGCGACGCACGCGGGCGGGTTCTTCTGGCTGGGTCTGGTGATCGTCGCCGGCGCCTTCGCCTACGAGCACTCCATCGTCCGCCCCCACGACCTCTCCCGCCTCAACCGCGCCTTCTTCAGCGTCAACGGCTTCATCGGCATTGCTCTCTTCGTGTGCGCCCTGCTGGACCTGCTGGTCCGGGGCCTGACGGTCTGAGTACCGGCGGCCACCGCGGCCCCGTCCTGAACTCGGTCGGGCGCGCCGGTACGCTCAAGGTGTGAACGCAGGAGAAACACAGCGCGTGCCTTGGATCGTGGGGGTGTCCGGGGCGTCCGGTACGCCGTACGCGGCCGCTGTGCTGCGTGCGCTGCTGGACGCGGGCGAGAGCGTCGACCTGGTGGTCAGCCGGGCCTCGCGGCTCACCCTGCTGGACGAGACCGGGATCTCCTTCCGGGACGCGCACTGGCGGGACGACCTGGGGGAGTGGCTGGCCCGGGGGGCCGACGGCAAGCCGGGGACCTTCCAGGCGGACCTGGCGCGGGTGCGGTACTGGAACGCCGGGGACCTGGCCGCCGGGCCGTCCTCCGGGTCGTACCGGACCAAGGGCATGCTGATCGTGCCGGCGTCCACCGCCGCCGTCGCCGGGGTCGCGCTCGGGCTCTCCAAGGACCTGCTCCAGCGGGCTGCCAGTGTCAACCTGAAGGAGCGGCGCCCGCTCGTCGTCGCCGTCCGCGAGACTCCGCTGAACGGCCAGACCCTGCGTCACCTCGTCACCCTGGACGACCTGGGGGCGGTCGTCGTCCCCACCTCCCCGGCGTTCTACGCGGGCGCGACGCACATCCAGGACCTGGTGGACTTCGTCGCCGGGCGGGTGCTGGACGCGGCCGGTGTGGGGCACCGGCTGTACCGCCGCTGGGAGGGCGACCTCGGAGGCGGCGGCAAGTAGCAGAACCCGGTACCACCCGGAATCACCGGCCAGCACCACCCGGCACCACCAGGCTCCACCTCTGCAGTACCTCTCATCTACTTCGGGAACTTTCAGCGGAAGGCTTCGATCGCATGGACGCCGTGGACAGGCAGCTCATCCAGGCCCTGAGAGAGAACGGCCGGGCCTCGTACGCGGAGCTGGGGCGCCTCGTCGGACTGTCGGGACCCAGCGTCACCGACCGCATCAACCGGCTGGAGGCGGCCGGTGTCATCACCGGCTACCGCGCCACCGTCGACGCGGCCTCGCTCGGCCTCGGTGTCATCGCCCTGATCGGCATCTCCCTCTCCGACGCGGCCGACCACGAGGACGTGGCGCAGCGGCTGCGGGACCTGCCGGAGATCGAGGACTGCTGGTTCATCGCCGGCGACGACTCCTTCATGCTCAAGGTGCGTTCGACGAACGTCGACGGCCTGGAGAAGACCATCCGGCGGCTGTCCGGGACCAAGGGCGTCTCCCGGACCCGTACCACCATCGTGTTGTCCACGAAGTGGGAGAACCGGGTCGGGGAACTGCCCGAAGAGGTGTAGCCGTACCGTTGGGCAAGTCGTCGGAGAAAGGTGTGGGCATGGATGTCGGGCTCAAGCGCGAGCTGGAGGAGAAGGTCAGGGCCGGTGAGCGGCTGACCCGTGAGGACGGCATCGCGCTGTACGAGTCGGACGACCTGGCCTGGCTGGGCGGTCTCGCTCACGAGGTGCGGACGCGGAAGAACGGTGACGTCGTCCACTTCAACGTCAACCGCCACCTCAACATGACCAACGTGTGCACCGCGTCCTGCGCGTACTGCTCGTTCCAGCGCAAGCCGGGCGAGAAGGACGCGTACACGATGCGCATCGAGGAGGCGGTGAAGCTCGCCAAGGCGATGGAGGGCGAGAACCTCACCGAGCTGCACATCGTCAACGGCCTGCACCCGAACCTGCCCTGGCGGTACTACCCGCGGTCGCTGCGTGAACTGAAGGCGGCCCTGCCGGACGTGTCGTTGAAGGCCTTCACGGCCACCGAGATCCACCACTTCGAGACGATCAGCGGGCTGTCGGCCTCGGAGATCCTCGACGAGCTGATCGACGCGGGTCTGGAGTCCCTCACCGGCGGTGGCGCGGAGATCTTCGACTGGGAGGTCCGCCAGCACATCGTGGACCACCGCACCCACTGGGAGGACTGGTCCCGGATCCACCGGCTGGCGCACGAGAAGGGCCTCAAGACGCCCTGCACCATGCTCTACGGCCACATCGAGGAGCCGCGCCACCGGGTCGACCACGTGCTCCGTCTCCGCGAGCTCCAGGACGAGACGAACGGCTTCCAGGTCTTCATCCCGCTCCGCTACCAGCACGACTTCGTGGACATGAAGGACGGCAAGGTCCGCAACCGGCTCCAGGCGCGGACGCAGATGGCGACCGGCGCCGAGGCCCTGAAGACCTTCGCGGTCTCCCGGCTCCTCTTCGACAACGTGCCGCACGTCAAGGTCTTCTGGGTCATGCACGGCGTGCAGACGGCGCAGCTGGCGCTCCAGCACGGAGCCGACGACATGGACGGGTCGGTCGTCGAGTACAAGATCACCCACGACGCGGACAACTACGGCACGCCGAACAAGCTGACCCGCGAGGACCTGCTGGACCTCATCCGCGACGCCGGCTTCCGGCCGGTGGAGCGGAACACGCGGTACGAGATCATCCGCGAGTACGACGGCCCGGACCCGGCGCGCCGGGAGTCCCCGCAGCCGATGCGGGTCTGAGCGGGCCGTGGGGTGCGTTCTGCGGGTGCGGGTGCGGGTGCGGGTGCGGGTGCAGATGCGGATGCGGATGCGGGTGCGTCGTGGCTTGTCGCGCAGTTCCCCGCGCCCCTGAAGGGCACGTTGCCGATGCGCCCCTTTCAGGAGCACGTCAGTTCCCCGCGCTCCTGGAGGGCACGTAGCTGATCCGCCCCTTTCAGGAGCACGTCAGTTCCCCGCGCTCCTGGAGGGCACGTAGCTGATCCGCCCCTTTCAGGAGCACGTCAGTTCCCCGCGCTCCTGGGGGGCACGTAGCTGATCCGCCCCATTAGGAGCGCGTCGGTTCCCCGCGCCTCTGTGGGGCACGTTGCTGTTGCGCCCCTTCAGGGGCGCGGGGAACTGCGTGATCAGCCCCCGCTCACCCGCAGCCGCCACGGGACCGGTCTCGCCGCGGCGAATAGTCGTCGACCCACCCCGCCGTAATGGATACCATCCCGCCATGCCCCTTACCTTCACCCTGGATCCCGCCATCACCCCCGCCCTCCGTGACGGGATCCTCGACCTGTGGACGGACGTGTCCAACGCCGGTGGAGCCGTCGGCTTCGTCGCCCCGGTGAGCCCCGAGGACATCCGCCCGGAGCTGGTCAAGCACTTCGTCGCCATGGCCGAGGGGCGCCACCGGCTCCTCGTCGGCCACGACGACACCGGTACCGTCGCCGCCACCGCCTTCTTCTCTTTCAACACGCACCGGCTCATGAACCACTGGGTGTGGCTGTACACGGTGATGGTGCACCCCAAGCACCAGGGGCAGGGCTACGGCCGGGACCTGCTCGCGGCCGCCGCCGACGCGGCCCGCGGCTTCGACGGCATAGCCGCGATACGCCTCGGCTGCCGCGGCGGCCACGGCCTGGAGAAGTTCTACGGCGCCTGCGGCTACCAGGAGGTCGGCCGCGTCCCCGCCGCGATCCGCGTCGCCCCCGGCGACGACCGCGACGACATCACCATGCTGCTGCCGCTCGTCTGACCCCGCCGCAAGATCGGTCTCACGCCGTGCTTCACTGGACGGTGCCCCTTTTCGTCATCGGAAGACTGGATTGAGATGCTCCGCTACACGCTGATGCGCCTCGGTATCTTCGCGGGCTGCCTCGTTGTCGTCTGGGGCCTGGTCTACGCCGGCGCGTTCCCGCGTGGCTTCGGCGACTCCAACCTCCTGTGGGTCCTGCTGCTCTCCCTGGTCCTGTCGGCGCCGATCAGCTACGTGGTGCTGCGCAAGGAGCGGGACCGCGCCTCGGTCCAGGTCTCGCAGCGGGTCGACCGGATGAAGGCCAACCTCGAGGCCAACCGCAGCCAGGAGGACGACGCCGTCGACGAGACGACGCAGGCGCAGGGTCAGGCCCAGACCTCTTCCTGAGCGACTCCCGCGCCGCCGGCCCCCCTTAGGCTTTGCCCCATGGGTGCCGTGAAGACCAAGCGCATGCCGCGGGCGGTCCGGGAGCAGCAGATGCTGGACGCCGCCGTGCGGACCTTCGGGCAGCGCGGCTACATGGCCGCGTCGATGGACGAGATCGCCGAACTCGCCGGTGTCTCCAAGCCGTTGGTGTATCTGTACCTCAACTCCAAGGACGACCTGTTCACGGCGTGCATCCGCCGTGAGGCGACGGCGCTGACCGAGGCGATCCGGACCGGCGTGCGCCGGGACCTGCCCGCCGACCGCCAACTCTGGGACGGGCTCCAGGCGTTCTTCGCGCACACCGCCGAACACCCCGACGGCTGGTCGGTGTTGCATCTGCAGGCACGAACGCACGGCGAGCGGTTCGCCTCCGAGGTCGCCGCGATGCGCACGGAGATCGTGGAGTTCGTGACCCAGCTCATCGTGGTCGCCGCCCGCGAGGCGCGCCGCGACCCCGACCTGCCCGAGCGCGAGGTGGCGGGGCTCGCCGAGGCCCTGGTCGGTGCCGCCGAGTCCCTCGCGGCCTGGGCGAACGTCACTCCGGGTGTCACCGCACGCGAGGCGGCGACGACCCTGATGAACTTCGCGTGGGCGGGCCTCGGCAACCTGATGGACGGCCGGCCGTGGATGTCGCCGGTCACGGTTTCCTGAAGGATCCGCACGGGTTCGGGGTGCTTGTCGCGGAGTCACGGTCATGGGCATCCGGCTCTGGGGCCCCGCCACCGGGCGCTTCCCGCGGACCGACCTGGTCGACAACCGCCGCATGCCTCAGGTGGCGAGCGGCAGCACTCGTCCCTCGACATGTACCCGCTTCGGGCCCCGCAGCGCGAACCGTCCGGTGCCGTCCGCCGCGTACGCCACCGTGCCGGGCAGCAGCACCGGCGCCCGGAACTCCGCCTCCACCCGGGCGCGTTCGGGCACCCCGTGCGCGGCGAGACAGCGGGCCACGGTCCACATGCCGTGCGCGACGGGCCGGGGGAAGCCGAAGAGCCTCGCGGTGAGCGGGTGGAGGTGGATGGGGTTGCGGTCCCCGGAGGCGGCGCCGTACCGCCGGCCGACATCCCCGGCGATCTTCCACTCCTCGACCACCGGCAGCGGCTCCCGGTCCTCCCGGTCCTCCCGGTCCTCCCGGTCCTCCCGGTCCTCCCGGCCCTCTCGGCTCTCCTGGTCCTCTTGGGGTGTGCCGCCGCGGACCGCCGTGGTCCGGTGCCGCGCCAGGTAGCTGCTCCGCGACGCCCACACGACGTCCTCGCCGACGCGCGCCTCGGTGACGACGGTGGCCTCGGTGCCGCGCCGATGGGGGCTCAGCTTCTCGATGTGGACGGAGAGTTCGTACGTCCCCGCACCGGGCAGCTCGGCATACCGCTCGATCTCGACCGAGGTGTGCACCAGGCCCAGCAGCGGCAGTGGGAAGTCCCGCGCGCTCATGAGCCGCATGGCCAGCGGAAACCCGAGGACGTGCGGGTAGGTGACGGGCAGTCCGTCGTCGCCGGTGGGGAAACCGCAGACGCGTTCGTAGGCGGCGAGCCTGTCGACGTCGGCGCGGACGGCGGGGAGTACGAGGCGGGTGCGGGGGAAGGGGGCGTCGGCGGCCGGCCTCTTGAAGGGCGACCGCAGCGCACCGCGCGCGAGCAGGGGCCCGAGAGCGGGCGGGCCACCGAGGACGATCACCGCGCCCGCCCTTCCCGCGGCCGTCGGCGCGGACAACGACAACGGTCCGTCATATCCGTCCCCCAGGATCGCCCAACTGCTGACTCTCAAGTAAGGTTACCCAAGGTAAGTCTATGTCAGGGCTGTCAGGGTCCGGAAGCGGGGCCTAATGTGAGAGGTCCTCACGTAACCTCCGGGATTGCACAGGCCCGGCCCCGGACCATTCCCGAAACCCCACAACCCCGCCACAGCGGCCCCGTACGATCTCCAGACCTAACCGCCGGTAACCCTTTTCTGAGGCCCGGCCCCGGTGAACGCCTCGGTGCGCGAGGCGCGTACGACATGCAGCCAGCAGTTCACTCGCTGCACGCCCGAGGAGCCGCCCCGTGTCCACTTCCTCTTTCCAGAACGTCGCCCCCGTCTCCTCGGGTGCCGCGATCCAGGCCACGGACTACGACGGGAAGCCGATCCTGATCGAACCCCTCGTCCAGCGGCTGGACGGGGTGGTGCGGGAGGCCTACGTACCGCCGTTCGCGCCGCCGGTGCGGCACGGCTCGCTCGCCGACCTGCCCTTCGAGAACGCGGAGGCCGAGCCCGGCACGATCGTGCTCAGCCGCAAGCCGGCGGCGGGCGAGGGCCGGTGGGAGCAGGTGACGGCCGCCCAGTTCGCCGCTCAGGTGCTGGCGGTGGCCAAGGGACTGATCGCGGAAGGGCTGATGCCGGGCGACCGGATAGCCGTCATGGCCCGGACCACGTACGAGTGGACGCTCCTCGACTTCGGCGCCTGGGCGGCCGGCCTGGTGACCGTCCCGGTCTACCCGACCTCGTCGCTCTTCCAGACCCGCTGGATCCTGCACGACTCCGGCGCCGTCGCCCTGGTCACCGAGACCTCCGCCCAGGCCGCCGCGCTCGGCCCCGAACTGGACCGGCTGCCCGACCTGCGCCATCTGTGGGTGATGGAGAAGGGGCACGTGGACCGGCTCGCGGAGGCGGGCGGGCACGTCCAGGACGCCGAAGTGGGCGTACGGCGCGGCATGCTGGGCCCCGACACGCTCGCCACCCTCATCTACACCTCGGGCACCACCGGCCGCCCCAAGGGCTGCGCCCTCTCGCACGGCAACTTCTTCGCCGAGGTCGACAACGCGATCGAACTCCTCTACCCGATCTTCAAGGCCGGCCACGACGAGGAGGTCTCCATCCTCCTCTTCCTGCCCATGTCCCATGTGTTCGGGCGGATGGTGGCGATCGCCTGCATCCGCGCCGGCGTCCGCCTCGGCCACGCCCCCAGCCTCAAGGCCGAGGACCTGCTCCCGGACCTGGCCGCCTTCAAGCCGACCTGCCTTCTCACCATCCCGTACATGCTGGAGAAGGTCTTCAACACCGCCCGGGCGAAGGCCGAGGCGGGCGGCCGGGTCGTGGTCTTCGACCGGGCCACCGGGGTCGCCCAGCGGTACGGCGAGGCCCTGGAGGCCAAACAGACCGGCACCGGCAGCGGCCCCGGCCGCGCCCTGAAGACCGCCCGCGCCCTCTACGACCCGCTGGTCTACCGCCGTATCCGCACCGCCATGGGCGGCCGGGTCCGCCACATCATCTGCGGCGGCTCCCCGCTGGGCCGCCGGCTCGCCGCGTTCTACGCCGGCGCCGGCATCGAGGTCTACGAGGGCTACGGGCTGACCGAGACCACCGCCGCCACCACCGTCACCCCGCCGCTCAAACCCCGGCTGGGCACGGTCGGCTGGCCGATGCCCGGCACCAAGGTCCGGATCGCCTCCGACGGCGAGATCCTGGTCGCCGGCGACCACGTCCTGCGCGGCTACTGGGACCCGCAGGCCGGCGGGGTCGTGCCGGCGACCCGGGACGGCTGGCTGGCCACCGGCGACCTCGGCGAACTCGACGACGAGGGCTACCTCACCATCACCGGCCGCAAGAAGGAGATGCTGATCACGGCCGGCGGCAAGTCGGTGGCCCCCGCCCCGCTGGAGAACTGGCTCCGCTCCCACCCGCTGATCTCCCAGGTGATGCTGGTCGGCGACGGACTGCCGTACGTCAGCGCGCTGATCACCCTCGACCGGGACGGCCTCACCCACTGGCGCCAGATGAACGGCAAGCACCCGGTGCCGCCGGAACTCCTCCTGGACGACCTGGAGTTGCAGGCGATCCTGCAACGGGCCGTCGACGAGGCCAACAAGCTGGTCTCCCGCCCCGAGTCCATCCGCCGCTTCACGATGCTCCCCGTCGACTTCACCGAGGAGGCCGGGCATCTGACCCCCTCGATGAAGCTGCGCCGGGAGGCGGTCATGAAGGACTTCGCGACGGAGATCGAGAGCCTCTACACGAGGAAGAGGTAGCCGGGGGGCGCTCAGGGTCTCCCCGGGCACGCCTCGCCGGTCTTCACGACGCGCACGGTGACCGGCGTGGTGAGGCTGTGGCGGGCCGGCGGGGGCTGCTGTGAACAGACCCGCCAGTTCGAGCCCAGCACGGGGATGCGGTGCCGGTCGAGGGCGTCCGTACCGGCGAGCCGGCGGAACCCCGCGTCCCGGGCCGCCAGTTGGGCCGCGCGCAGGGTCATCCCGCGGAGGTCCGGAAGATCGGCGGTCTGCTGTCCGGCGTGCCGGGACAGGGCCAGCAGGGCGATGACGACCGCGAGGGCCGGCAGGGCGGGACCTTTGCGCATGGACGACTCTCCCGGGACGGACATGCTCGGGTGTGTTCGTGACCGTGGTGCGGCGATGCGCCCGCACTCGGGGTGCGGGCGCATCGGCCGGTCTCAGTTGACGCTGGTGAACCCGGCTTCCCTGGCCGCCGGTTCACGGTCCGCGGGGGCGGCGCCGGTCAGGCGCTCGCCCTCGATGTCGACGTGCGGCAGGCGGCGGTCGATCCAGCGGGGCAGGGACCAGGCGCGGCGGCCGAGGAGGACGAGGACCGCCGGGACGATCGTCATGCGGACCACGAACGCGTCGAAGACGACCGCCGCGGCCAGGCCCAGACCCAGCGACTTGATCATGGTGTCGTCGCCGCCGATGAAGCCGCCGAAGACGAACGTCATGATCAGCGCGGCCGCGGTGACGACCTTGGCGCTGTGCCGGAAGCCCTCGACGATCGCTTCACGCGGACCGGCCCCGTGGACGTAGGCCTCGCGGATCCGGGTGACCAGGAAGACCTGGTAGTCCATGGCGAGGCCGAAGACGATGCCGACCAGGAGGATGGGGACGAGGCTCATGATCGGGCCGGTGGTCTGCAGCCCGAACAGGTCCTTGAGCCAGCCCCACTGGAAGACGGCGACCATCGCGCCGAAGGCGGCGAGGACGGACAGCAGGAAGCCGAGGGCTGCCTTGAGCGGTACCAGGAGGGAGCGGAAGACGAGGATGAGGACCAGGAAGGCCAGGCCGACGACGAGCAGCATGTAGGGGACGATCGCGCCGGCGAACTTCGCGGCGATGTCGATGTTCAGGGCGGTCGTGCCGGTCACCAGGGCTTCGGCACCGGTGGCGGCACGGGTGTCCGCGGTCTGGTCGCGGAGGGCGTGGACGAGGTCCTTGGTCGCCTCGCTGGAGGGGGCGCTCTTCGGGACGACGGTGATGATCGCCGTGTCGCCGGCCGGGTTGTAGACGGCCGGGGCGACCGCGATCACGTCCTTCGCGCCGTCCATGGTGCCGGTGAGTTCACCGACGGCCTTCTTCGCCGTCGCCGGGTCGGAGTCGCTGACGACGACCGTGAGCGGGCCGTTGAAGCCGGGGCCGAACGACTCGGCGAGCATGTCGTAGGCCTTGCGCTCGGTGGTGGAGGGGGGCTTGGACCCGTCGTCGGGCAGGCCCAGCTGGAGCTTGGTGGTGGGCAGGGCGACCAGGATCAGGCCGGCGACCGCGACGAGCAGCACCTTCCAGGGGCGACGCAGGACGAAGACCGCCCAGCGTTCGCCGAGGGGCGTCTTCGTGACCGTCCGCGGCTTGCGGGCGGCGCGGCCGAGGACACGTTCGGGGGCGAGGGCGAGCAGCGCCGGGACCAGGGTGACGGCGACCAGGACGGCGACGACGACCGCACCGGCGGCGGCCAGGCCCATGGCCGTGAGGACCGGGAGATGCACCACGGCCAGACCGACCAGGGCGATGACGACGGTCAGCCCGGCGAAGACCACGGCGGAGCCGGCCGTGCCGTTCGCCCGGGCGGCCGCCTCCCGGGCGTCGTGTCCGGCGGCCCGTTCGGAGCGGTAGCGGGAGACGATGAACAGCGCGTAGTCGATGCCCACCGCGATGCCGAGCATGGTCGCCAGCGCCGAGGTGCTGCTGTTGAGGTCGAGGGGGCTGGTCAGCGCGGTCAGGGTGCTGATCGTGATACCGACGCCGATCAGCGCCGTCAGCAGCGGCATGCCGGCCGCGGCCAGGGAGCCGAAGGTCATGACCAGGATCACCGCGGCCAGCACGAAGCCGATCGCCTCGGCGGAACTGCTGGACTCGGCGGCCGCCAGCGCGTCGCCGGACGCCTCGACGGTCAGCCCCTTGGCACGGGCGTCGTCGAGGGCGTCGTCGAGGTGCCGGTGGTCCGCGTCGGTGAGGTCGGTGGACTTGGCCTTGTAGGTGACCTGGGCGTAGCCGGTGGTGCGGTCGGCGCTGACGGTCTTGGCGGTGAAGGGGTCGGTGACCGAGGCGACGCGCGGGGAGGAGTCCCGCAGGTCCTTCAGCAGCGCGCGGACCTCGGCCTTGGGTCCGCTGCCGGTCAGCTTCTCCCCGTGCGGCGCCCGCAGCACGACCCGGGCGCTCGCCCCGGAGGCGTTGGCTGCGGGGAACTTCTTGCCGAGCAGGTCGTACGCCTTCTGTGCCTCGATACCGGGCAGGGTGATGTTCGAGTTGCCGCTGCCGGTGCTGTTGGCCGCCGCGGCGCCCGCGACGCCCAGCACGACCGCCCAGAGCAGCAGAACCAGCCAGCGGCGTGTGAAGGCACCCCGGCCTATCCGGTGCAGGAATGTAGCCATGAGGAAGACAGACTCCGAATGTCAGGACGTGAAAGGGAGGGGAACGGGGGGGAACGAGGGGAACGGACGTGAGGGGGCACCTGCGGCGGCCCCGAGGTGACGGCCCTGACGGGCGACCGCCCTGACAGGCGGCGGTGCCGGCAGGCGGCGGACACGGGGCGGTGCTCCGGGCGGCCCGTCGTCGTCGGCGGGCGGAGGGAAGGGCACCGGCGCCGGGGCCGCCTGTGCCCGGACTCCATGCTGCGCCGCCCCGCCCCGCCGCCGTGTCGGCCGTTCGTCCGGGGTGTGTCCCGCCGTGTCGGTCATCCGGCCGACACCACCGGATCCGGCCGGTTTCCTACCCTGGAGAGCGTGGACTGGAAGCTTCCGTTCTCGCCGCTGGTACGACGGCTCCTCACTGGCGCCGCCCTGCTGGCCCTCGCCCTGACCTGGGTGGTCGACCTCGTCGCGCTGTACCAGCCGGCCGGGGCGAGCGCGCCCATCCGCTGGCTGCCGGTGTTCGTCACCGGCCCGCTGGCCGTGCTGGCGCTGCCCGACACCCGCCGGTCGCCCTCGCTCACGGCCCGTGCCGTGGGCGTCGCCGCCATGTCCGCCGTGCTGACCTGCGTCTGCCTGTCCGTGTCGGGGAGAGTGGCGAACTGGGGTCTCCTGGAGACCCTCGCGCTGCTGTTCCTCATCGTCCGGGTGCTCGCCGGGACGGAGTCCGACCGCACCACGGCATGGACCGTCGCCGCCCTGGTCGCCGCCGTGCTGATGCTGCCGCTGCGCGGCCGTACGGTGGCCACTTTGGTGGCCGGGCAGTACGTGCTGACGGTCGCGCTCTCCCTGGCGGTCCTCATCGGCTGCTTCCTGCGCGCCATGGAGGCCCGCAGACAGCGCGCCGTCCAGGACGTGCGGTACGCCGAGCGGCTCGCCCTCGCCCGTGACCTGCACGACCTCATCGCCCATCACATGACGGGGATCATCGTGCAGGCCAACGCTGCCCGGACCGTGCACGCGATCGCGCCCGAGAAGGTCGATCCGGCCCTGGAGGCGATCGCCCGGTCCGGGACGGAGACCCTGGAGTCGATGCGGCGCCTGGTCCGCGTCCTGCGCGAGGACAACCACCAGGCCCTGCGCCCCGCCGACCTGCTCTCCGGCCTCGGCGACCTCGTCACCACCTTCTCCGGGCGCCGTACCGACGCCCCCGCCGCCCGGTTCGAAGCGGGCGCGGCGGCCCGGACCAGCAGGTTCAGCCCCGAGGTCGAGACCTCCGTGTACCGGGTGGTCCAGGAGGCCCTCACCAACGTGCACCGCCACGCCCCGGGCGAACGGGTCGTCGTACGGCTGGACGCCGACCCGGACTGGCTCCATGTCACGGTCACCAACAGCCTGGCCCACCGCCGTACCGGCAGTCCGGCGGGCGGGCAGAGCGGGCTCGGGCTGATCGGGCTGCGGGAGCGCATCGAGGCGCTCGACGGCGAGTTCTGGGCCGGGGCCGTCGACCCCGCCCAGTGGGAGGTCCGCGCCAGCGTGCCCCGCTCCCCGGCGGACCCGGTGCTCGGACTGCCGGGATGAGCCCGCTCAGTGGTGCCGCGAGGTGACCACGCCGTGCTCCCAGGCCCAGGCCGCGACCTCCACCCGGTTACGGGCGCCGGTCTTGGACTGGATCCGGGCCAGATAGGTCTTCACCGACGACAGCGACAGGAACAGCGCCTCGCCGATCTCCTGGTTGGTACGGCCCACCGCCACCAGCCGCATGATCTCCGTCTCCCGGGCACTCAGCCCGGCCGTGTCCGGGCCCGGGCCCGTGCCGGGACCCCCGCGCAGCTCCCGCAGCAGCCGGACGGTGACGGCCGGCGCCACCAGGGCGTCCCCGCGCGCCGCCGCCCGCACCGCCTCCACCAGCAGCGCGGGCGAGGCGTCCTTCAGGAGGAACCCGCAGGCGCCGAACCGCAGCGCGTCCCGTACGTAGTCGTCCTGGTCGAAGGTGGTGATGACGACGACGTTCGGGCCGTGGCCGCCGTTCCGTTCGCCGGTCAGCGTCCGGGTGACCTCCAGCCCGTCCAGCCGGGGCATCCGCACGTCGACCAGTACGACGTGGGGCTTCAGCCGCCGGGCCAGCTCCACGCACTCGGCGCCGTCGCGGGCCACGCCCACGACACGGATGCCCGGCTGGGCGTCGAGGATCATCTCGAAACCGGCCCGCACCAGCTCCTGGTCGTCGGCGATCACCACGTCGATCGGTTCGTCGGCCATGCGCGGTCCTACCTCGCCCGCACCGCAAGCACCGGGATCGGTGCCGCGGTGCCCTCGTGCAGCATCGTGATGATCCGGTCCGCGTAGTCGGCGGGCGCCACCTCGTCGAGGCTGTCGCGCGCATGGTCGTGCGCCATGCCGACGATCATGAGCGTGAGGTGTGCGGCGGCCGCGTTCCACAGCCGGTCCCGGCCGCTGCGCTCCGCGATCGCGTCCTCGAGCAGCAGCCGCTCCCGGTGCACCAGGTCCCACAGCCGCGCCCGCGGCCCGGGCGCGCGGTCCAGCTGCGCCCGCAGCCGGCGGAGCCGGGCCAGTTCCTCCGGGTCCAGCTCGAGAACGGCGCGCGCGGCCCGGCCCAGCGAGACGGCGACGTCCTCGCCCTCGGGCCGGGCCCGGAGCTGCCCGGCGAGCGCGCCGATGCTGCGCTCGACCGGGTCGAGCAAGATGGCGTCCTTGTTCGCGAAGTACCGGTAGACCGTGGAGACCGCCACCTCGGCCCGCTCGGCGACCTGCTCCAGGGTGGCCGCCTCGTACCCGTCCCGCTCGGCCAGCGCGATCATGGCGTCGTAGATCGCGTCCCGGACCTTCTGCGCCTTCTTCTCCCTCAGACCCACGCGGCAACCGTAACAGAATGAGAAGTCTTCTCATTTTTTACCGGGACTCGTGCGACCGGTCCGTGCGGCCGGCGCCTGCGAACAGGAACGCCTGCGGGCACGTTTCGTCGAGGGCGGCGTCGGCCTCCCGCACCGTGCTGGAGTGGAGCGTGAAGCCGGCCTCCGCCAGCAGGCGTGCCATCTCCTGCGGCCGTCGCCGTTCGAAGTCCAGCGCCACCGGATGCCCCCACGGATCCTCGTGCCGCCGTGCCACGTCCCCCACCTGGAACGCGAGCAGCAGCCGGCCCCCCGGCCGCAGCACCCTCCGGAACTCCCCGAACAGCGCCGGCAGCCGGTCATCGGGCGTGTGGATGGACGAGTACCAGCACACCACCCCGTCCAGCGCCCCGTCCGCCACTGCCAGCTCCAGCATCGAGCCCGGCACGAAGCGGAGGCCGGGGTTCTCCCGGCGGGCGATGGCCAGCATCGACTCCGACAGGTCGAGCCCGAAGACCGACAGCCCGAGGCCGGCCAGCCGGGCGGTGACCCGACCGGGCCCACAGCCCAGGTCGGCCACCTCCCCGCCCTCGCCGACCAGCCCGGCGAACGCGGCCAACAGGGCCCGCTCCAGCGGCCTGTCGGCGAGGTCCGCGCGGAAGTGGTCGGCGTAGTCCTCGGCGATCGTGTCGTAGAAGGTACGGGTGGCGGCAAGGAAGTCGGCAGTCATGCCCGCGGACACTAACGGCCGGCACTGACAACGGCCCCCACCGACAACGGCCCCCACTGACAACGGCCCTCACCGACAACGGCCGCCCCTGGACTTCGGGTGGACTTCGGGGAACCCCTGGCCGAATGTGCCGCAGCATGAGTGCGAACGTGGTCGCGGGCGCCGGCGCTCACGGGAATGCGGAATATCCCCGCGATACGGCGGGCGGGAAAAGGCAGGAGCCCCGTCGCCGGAAGGCGCGGGGCTCCTTGGGTACTGCACTCAGTCTGAGATCAGACTCTGGGGTGTCTGGATCAGTGAGATCAGACGGGGGTGACGTTCTCCGCCTGCGGGCCCTTCGGACCCTGCGTGACGTCGAAGCTCACCTGCTGGTTCTCCTCGAGCGAGCGGAAGCCGCTCGCGTTGATCGCGGAGTAGTGAACGAAGACGTCCGGGCCGCCGCCCTCCTGGGCAATGAAGCCAAAGCCCTTTTCGGCGTTGAACCACTTAACGGTTCCGGTAGCCATAAGCCCTCCTTGGGCTCAAAAGGGTCGCCCTGCTCCAGAACCTGCAAGTGTGAAAACAAACTAAGTGCCGCACAACTGCATACGTCTGAAAACGACGAGAGCCTGCGGTTACATGCTCCGCAGGCTCTGTACTGCAAGGGAAACCAAACTGCAACTTGCGGCGAGCCTAGCATGTGGGCAGCCGAAAGCAACAGAGGCCAAGATCACGTCACCCGGACGTTTGAACGGCCTCGTAAGTGGGTTGACGCCCGGGGTGGCTTGGGTGCCGACGGCGGGGGCGGTCCCAGCACCGTACCTCATGGGGTCTAGTGTCGCGATGTGGACAATTCTCGCACCCGGCCGCGCGTCGGCCACATCCAGTTCCTGAACTGCCTGCCCCTCTACTGGGGGCTCGCGAGAACCGGCACCCTTCTCGACTTCGAGCTGACCAAGGACACCCCTGAGAAGCTCAGCGAGCAGTTGGTGCGCGGCGACCTCGACATCGGGCCCATCACCCTCGTGGAGTTCCTGCGCAACGCCGGCGACCTGGTCGCCTTCCCGGACATCGCCGTCGGCTGCGACGGACCGGTGATGTCCTGCGTGATCGTCTCGCAGGTCCCGCTGGACCAGCTGGACGGCCGCCGGGTCGCCCTCGGCTCGACCTCGCGCACCTCGGTCCGCCTGGCCCAGCTGCTGCTCGCCGACCGCTACGGCGTCCAGCCCGACTACTACACCTGCCCGCCCGATCTCAGCCTGATGATGCAGGACGCGGAGGCGGCGGTGCTCATCGGCGACGCCGCCCTGCGCGCCAACCTGCTGGACGGTCCGCGCTACGGCCTCCAGGTGCACGACCTCGGATCGCTGTGGAAGCAATGGACGGGCCTGCCGTTCGTCTTCGCCGTGTGGGCGGCCCGCCGGGACTACCTGGAGCGCGAACCGCATCTCACCCGCGAGGTGCACAGCGCGTTCCTCGACTCCCGCGACCTCTCCCTCGAAGAGGTCGCGAAGGTCGCCGAACAGGCCGCCCGCTGGGAGGCCTTCGACGAGGCGACCCTGGCCCAGTACTTCACCACCCTCGACTTCAGCTTCGGCGCACCGCAGCTGGCGGCGGTGGCGGAGTTCGCCCGCCGGGTCGGCCCGACGACCGGGTTCGCGGCGGATGTGAAGGTCGATCTGCTGCAGGCCTGACCGGCAATGGGCTGCTGCCCGGACTTACTGGGGGGTGGGGGCATGCAGCCGCTCGCGGGTGACGAACCTACGACTGTCGGGCCGTACCGGCTGCTCGGCCGACTCGGCTCCGGCGGCATGGGCCGCGTCTATCTGGGCCGTTCGGCCGGCGGCCGGACCGTCGCCGTGAAGATCGTGCCGGGCGTCACCGGCGCCGCGGACGGCGTCGGCGTCGGGCGGCGGGCCGGTCCCGGCCGCCTACCTCGGCACCTGGGAGGGCTTGGCCACCGCCCTGGACGGCAATCTGCCCGTCGGCACCTTCCGGGGCACCGTCGAACAGACGACGGTCGGCCGGGAGCTGGGCCGGCTGCGCCAGACCGACCGGCTGGGCGGGGTCTGTACGGACGTACTCACCCTGAAGTCGGTGACCGCCGAGAAGCTCGTCGCGACGTCGAAGGGCGTCGAGGGCAACCACGACGGCTGCGACCCGGACCCCACCACGGTGTACCTGACCCCGAAAGACGGCGAGCTGACCTACACGTCGGACAGCTCGGCGGAGGGAAATCCGGTGGCGGTGATGTCGATGACGGGGGACCGAGCCCCCGCCGTCCGACCACGACTATTGCGGGGTGGTCACCTACTGCGGGGTGGTCACCGTGACGTGCTCCCCGCTGCCCAGGTGCAGCATGCCCCGGCCGGGCTGGATCGGGCCGCCGACCATCGCGCGGGTGGTCCGGATACCGATCAGCTCGCCGGAGCCGGACTCCTGCGGGGAGAGCAGGATGCCCCGGCGGGCCTTCTTGGCGTCGACCTGCCAGCCGGAGAAGCCGTCGCAGATCTCGTCCTCGTCACCGGCGATGACCACGGCGAGCCCCTCCTCGGCGCCGCTCTCGACGATCCGCTTGAAGACGTCCTCGGCGTCGCAGTCGTCCAGCACCTCGGCGTCGTCGACCAGGACGACGATCGGCTCGGCCGGTGACGCCGAGGCGATGACCCCGGTCAGCTCGTCCTCGTCGATGTCCCGCCCGGTGAAGACCTTCAACACACCTTCCTGGCCCTCGAGTTCGCGCAGCGGGGACGTCCGTGGCGCGGCGACGACGATCCGTACGCCCTTGGCGAGGTAGGAGCGGGCGAAGCCCAACAGGGTGCTGGAACGCCCGGACTTGGCGGGACCGCCGATCACGAACGCGGGCACGCCCTGCGCCAGGTCCGGCCCGAAGGCCGTGAGTTCGTCGCCGCCGACGCCCACCAGGGCCCACAGCGGTGCGGCCGCCACGGCCGGATCCCGCATCGCCCAGGCGTCCTCGAAGGAGATCCGGCTGGGCAGCACGTCCACCCGGAACGGGCGCCGGGAGCGCGGCACCTGGGCGTCCCGGGCCGCCGCCGCCTCGCCGATCGCGACGATCGCGGCGGCCTGCCCCTGACCGGAGGTGTCCGCGGACAGCAGCGCGAACTGCGTCTCGGCGGCCGTCTCGCTGCGGAAGGCACGGCCCGGCGGGATCTCCTCGGGAACCTTGCGGGAGTTGATGTCCAGCATCGAGAAGTCGGCGCGGTCGGCGAGCCGCAGACCGTACTTGTCCTCGGTGAGGGAGGAGATCCGCCCGGCCAGGATCTGCCGGTCACCGGTGAGGACGAGATGGATACCCACGCTCGCGCCTT
Source organism: Streptomyces sp. NPDC048417 (assembly GCF_040651615.1). NCBI lineage: Bacteria > Bacillati > Actinomycetota > Actinomycetes > Kitasatosporales > Streptomycetaceae > Streptomyces > Streptomyces sp. NPDC048417. The sequence continues at coordinate 149,490 of NZ_JBEZKI010000007.1, forward strand.
CTCGCATCATCACCATGATCTGGTCGGTGAGATCACCGTGGTTCAGCTCGCCGAGGGTGGGCAGCCAGCCCTCCCAGCGATCCAGCAGCAGCACGATGTGCGGCAGCCGCTCCGCCTCCGGCACGGCGGCCCGCTGCTCGCCGATGTCCGCGAACCCCCGGTCGGCCAGCAGGTCCTGACGCTGGCTCAGCTCACCGGAGAGCCGGGCCATCAGCCGCTCGACGCGCTCGGTCTGGTTACGGCTGACGACCGCACCGCAGTGCGGCAGCCGGGTCAGCGCGTTGAGCGCGCCGTTGCCGCAGTCGATGCCGTACAGGTGCACGTCCGCGCAGGAGTTGGTGCGGGCCAGCGAACCGGCGATGGTGCGCAGTACCTGCGAGCGTCCGGTGCGCGGGGCACCGGCGATGATCAGATGCCCGAAGCCCGCGAAGTCGACGGCGACCGCACGGCGGGCCTGGTCGGCGGGCAGGTCCTCGACACCGTAGGGGGCGGCGGGCAGCGCGCCCTGCGCCGGTGCGGCCGGCACGTCGTCGAGCAGCAGCATGTCGTCCAGGGCAGGCAGCCACGGCGAGTGCTGGGCCGGGATCGCGAGCGCGGTGTTGGCCTCGCGCACGGCGTCCACCAGCACCTTCAGGTCCGTGATCTCGTCGTCGTCCTTGGCCTCGGACTTGGGCTTGCGCAGCGCTGCCCGCCCGAGGTCCTGCCAGGACAGCGCCCCGGCCCAGGGCGCGAGCGTCGCGGGGTCGGCCGCCCCGGGGCGCCGGCCGCCGACCCGGCCCGACTGGAAGGGGATCAGCGAGGCATGCCCGAGCCGGACGTACGCCCGTCCCGGCGTGCTCTTCGCGATGTGCCCGGCGTCGGGAGCGTCGATGACGTCGGTCGACTCACCGGCGTCGGTCACACGCAGCGCGATCCGCAGGTTGGTGTTGGCACGGATCTCGGGGGACACCACACCGGACGGCCGCTGGGTGGCCAGCAGCAGGTGGATCCCGAGGGACCGGCCACGCTGGGCGATGTTGACCAGTCCCGCGACGAAGTCGGGAAGGTCCCGCACCATGGACGCGAACTCGTCGATGACGATGAGGAGCCGCGGGACCGGCGGCCGGGACGGATCCCTTCGCACCAGGTCCTGGTAGTCCTCGATGTCCTTGGCGTCGGCGGCGGCGAGGATGTGCTCACGGCGCTTCAGCTCGGCGCCCAGCGACTCCAGCGCGCGCTCCACGAGGTGGGCGTCGAGGTCGGTCACCATGCCGACGGTGTGCGGGAGTTTGACACAGTCCTTGAACGCCGAGCCGCCCTTGTAGTCGACGAGCACGAAGGTCATGTTCTCCGGCGTGTTCGCCACCGCCAGCGCGGCCACGATGGTCTGCAGCAGCTCGGACTTGCCGGAACCGGTGGTACCGGCGATGAGCCCGTGCGGCCCGTCGCGCCGCAGGTCGATGCCGAACGGGCCGTCGTACGACTCCCCGATGACCGCCATCGTCGACTGCCCGCCCATCCGCCACCGCGCGGCGATCGCGTCCCGGGAGGGCGGCTCCAGCTGGAGCACGTCGAGCAGCCGGCTGGCGGCGGGCAGCGCCGAGTCCTCGGCCTCACCGCTGATGTCACGCAGCGGGGAGAGGGAACGGGCGAGCCGGGCGCACCAGGCGGGGGAGACGAAGTCGGGCCGTACGTCGCGCTTGCGCAGCGCCCCGCTCTGCTCGACCCGCAGCCGCAACTCCAGCTCCTGCGGGGCCTGTTCTTCGGCCTGCTGGGCCTGCGGGTGCCAGGCCTGGAAGGACGGGAAGCCGCCGGCGGCCTGCTGCGCCACGGCTGTCGCGGGCGCGTCCTTGGCCGCCACCGGCTCGGCGACGACGACGCCCTGGCACTCGCCCGGCAGGAACCGCTCCTCCTCGTCGAGACAGATGGAGCGCAGGGCCACCCCCGGCCCTTCCTTCAGCAGCCGCACCACACCCGGCATGGACCGCAGCCGCCGCGACCCGTCCCACACGATCACGATGTCCGGATCGGAGAAGGCGGGCCCGTCGGTCTTGCTGCGTCCGCCCTGCTGGAGGGCCTTCTGCCGGCCGTCGAGGAGCTGGGTGAGCTCGCCGACGCGGGCGGCCACGGTCTCGGAGTCGGTGCCGATGAGGACGTTCACGTCCTGGCCGCCGCCGGGACGGGAGTGCGGCAGCCAGCGCACCCAGTCCCATCGGGTGCCGGCGTCGTTGTCGGTGAGGACGTAGAACTGCACGTCCATCGGGCTGTGCAGGACGGCGGTCTGGGCGACCGCCCAACGCCCCAGCGCATGTGCCGCGTCACCGGGCCCGGCGACGCCGATGACCCCGAGGTCGCGCAGCGACAGGGCGACCGGAGCGTCCTCGATGTACCAGCGGACCTTGCGCTTGTGCTCGTCCTGCTCGGGGTCGTCGAGTTCGACCTCGGAGGGGACGCGCCCGGTGCCGAAGCGGATCAGCAGATGGTCGGCGTCGGTGCGGCGCCGCTCCCAGAGCCGGGTGCGCGGCCCGGTGCCGTACGTCAGCACGGCGGCGGGGTCGGGCACGGCGGCCCGTCGGTCGCTGCGTTCGGTCTTCAGGGCGTCCTGTGCGTCGTTCTCGATGCGGCCCTTGTGCTCCTTGTACTCCTTCAGCTGCTTGGCATGGGACTTGCGCCCGTGCTTCTTGTCCATGAAGTAGTTGCCGAAGAGCATGACCGGGCTCATCACGGCCATGATCAGGTAGTACCAGCGGTGGAACATGAACACCGAGACCACGGCACCGACGAGCGGCAGCACCGCCATCAGCCAGGGCAGCGGACGGGCCTCGTAGTCGCCGGGCGGGTTCGGGAGCGAGAAGTGCGTCTGGTGCTCGGCGGGGCGCAGCCGCGGGGGCCGGTTGTAGTCGAGCCCGGCACCGTCGTCGGACCACTTGAGGGCGGCGTTGGGCGGCGCGTAACCGGTGATCTCCAGCAGGGAGTTGCCGACGGCGAGCTGGGAGCCGAGCGGCCAGTCGCCCTCGCCCTCGAACTCCTCCCCGTCCAGCCGGGCGCCGTCGCCGTGCGTCCGTACCTTGCAGGTGCCGTCGATGGCGATGGTGAGGGTGGCGGCGCGGTCGGGCAGCTCCGGGTCCTCGACGCGGATGTGGCAGGCGGGGCCGGTACCGATGTCGTACCGCCCGACACCGAGCCGGTGCACGGCGCCGGCGGCGGGACCGCCCGCTGCCCGGAACTCGACGATGCCGGTGGGCTCGCCGAGCAGACACCCGGCGGGGTCGTGCAGGCTGACGACCACGCCGTCGCGCAGCGGCGAGCCGACGACGGTGGCGGCGGGGTCGAGGGCGTAGCCGTCGACGTAGGCGAGCGGACCGGCCGCCTGGACGACCGAGGTCCCCCTCGGCGCCCCGATGGGTATGACCTGGGCGACCTCGCCGTGGTCCGGGTAGCCCAGACCGACCTGCCTGGCCAGCTCCCGGGCCACGTCACCGACCGTCGACTCGGGATCCGCGTCGAGTACGACGTCGGCGGTGGCACCGCCGACCGGGTCGACGACGGTCAGACTCAGGCGCACGTTCGTCCTCCTCGCAGGCCCGGCACATTCGGTGTGACCTTAGCCGGACGGGCTTTCACGGGCGCAACGGGATTGCGCCGGTTCACGATTCCCTCGCACGAGGCCCCTGCGGCCATGTGCCTCCCACCCGTAGGATCTTTGCTCATGGGACGGCCGGGTCAGGACCGGCCGATCCGTCAGAGCAAGCCACGGGGGCGAGCCCTGGGGCGGCCACAACACAACGGGAGGGATGCCGACATGGGCAAGGGCAAAGACACGGACCTTACTTATGCCGAGATGGAGAAGGTCGCAGGCGACCTGATCAAGGACATGCACGAGCTCGAGGACAAGATCAAGAACATCGAGAAGCGTGTCTCGGCACTGGTGGAGGAGGGCTTCACCACCCAGAAGGCCTCGGGAGCGTACGACGACTCCATGAAGGACTTCACGAAGGGCGCGACGAAGACGATCCAGGGCCTGCACGGCCTCTCGGACTTCCTGAAGAAGGCCAAGGAAGCGTACGAGCAGCTGGACGACCAGCTGGCGAAGCAGGCCAAGGGTTAGTAAAGTCCGAGGTCTTTGAACGACTGGGTGCGACGGAGTGCGTCAACTGCTCCGTCGCACCCGGCTGTCAGGCCTCGGTGGCCTGGGTCTCGCCCGGCTGCGGACGACGCATCAGGTAGGTGTGCAGCTCGCTGCGCCACTCCTCGGTCGTGAGCGTGAGCCACGAACCGTCCTTGAAGCGCAGGAGCAGCCGGTCGTTCTCGAACGCGGGGAGGGGGTCGGCGAGGGTGGCGTCCCCGGCCGGAATCTCGGCGACGACCTGCATGAGTGCGTCCCGGCGGATGGACACGCGGGTGGGCGGAGCGGCCAGCAGGATGCGGTCCCCGGCAAGGGCGACCAGGCGTTGGTGGTGGGAGGAATGGCTGTACCACTGCAGGAGGAAGCGGCCGGCGGCCCCGTTCCAGTCGCCGTCGAAGGTCTTGTCGAGACCGAGTTCGACGACGGCCTGGTCCCGCCGCTTCTCGTCGAGTTTCGCGGCGCGGTGGCGCTCCTGTTCCCCTGTGGTCGACAGCATGCGCTTGAGGGCCTCCTCGCCGGCGCCGAGGAGACTCAGCAGCTTGCCGATGAACAGCAGGGGCGATCCCAGAGCGACGCCGAGCATGCCGAGCGGTCGTATGGAGGCAGGGCGCAACGGCCGGGATCCTGCTGCCCGGTGTGCTTCGGCGGGCGGCTCGGGGATCTTGCCGATCGTGCACCAGGCTGCCGCGTCGGGTGTGACGCCGAGTCGGTCCCGTACGGTGCGCTCGGTGCTCGTGGACAAATCCGTTCCACCTTCCAAGTCGTTTGCCGAAGGAAGTCTCGCGGCAGTGTCTCATGTCCATGATGGGGGATTTTTTCAATGGCGGACAGAATCAGGTACGACCTCGACATGATCAAGGGGTGCTCTCGGACGCTGGGCAAGCTCCACAATGAGTTTGACCAGCACGGGAACCCTGCGGACGGTTACGAGGACGAACTGGGGCACGGTGGCCTGAAAGACGCCTTCGATGACTTCAGCACCACGTGGAAGAAGACGCGGAAGAAACTGTCGAAGGAACTGAAGAAGCTGGCCGAGTACACCGGAGCCGCGGCCCAGAAGTACGAAGAGATCGACCACGAGTTGGCCAAGGCAATTGCCGATAACACGGGGAAGGGCAAGAAGTGAGCAGGCGATCCGGTGACTGGCCGCCGCTGTGGGACGAGGACCCCACACCGGGGAATCCTGACGAAGTCGCCGCCCTCGGGCGGAAGTTGCGGCAGATGGCCGACATGATCGACGAACAGGCGCGGGTCATCAAGGCGCTGTCCTCGGTGGAGGGCTGGGACAGCGATGCCGGCCGAGCCTTCAACGACATCGCGGACGGTGCCGGCGACCGGCTGAAGAAGGCGTTCGAGCGGTACGACGAGGCGTCCAAGGCCGTGGGTACCAAGGTGGCCGAAGGTGAATCAAAGGAATTCGCCGGAGAGTTGCACCGGTCTCAGAAGAAGGCCGACAAGGCCTTGGCGGATTACCGTGAGGCCAAGTCCGATCACGATCTGGCCGACCGGGAAGTGAAGAAGTTCACGGACAAATACCTCGTCAGCCAGATACCCGAGGCGGACAAGCCCGAGTACGAGCGCTGGGAGAGGAAGCGCGACGAGGCGCTGCACCGCATCGGCCAGGCGCGTAAGGAAGTCAAGGACGCCAGGGACATCTTCGACGACGCCGGAGACCGTGCCGCCCGCCGTATCAAGGATGTGGTCCACCACGACGCGGTGCGCGACCCGGGCGGATTCATGAACTGGCTCGCCGACTGGGCGGACACGTTCTCCAACATCTCCGCGATCCTGTCCGTCCTCGCGGTCGTCTGTGCGTTCATCCCGCCGCTGCAGTTCCTGGTGCCCATCTTCGCCACCCTCGCGGTGCTCAGCAGCGCGGCGGCCCTGGCCGGCCACGCCTACGACATGACGGTGCGCGGTGGGAAGGTCAACTGGCTGACGCTGGGGACGGACTTCCTCGGAGTCCTCCCGGGGCTCGGCGCGCTCAAGGGTTTCAAGGCCGTGTCCAAACTCAAGGGCCTGGCCAAGCTCAAGGCCTTCGGCAAGGTCGGCACCTGGGGCGAGGCCTCCCTTCGAGGGCTCGACGGTGTCGGGCACAACTTTCTCAACGGCCTCAGTGTGAGCATGACGAACAAGGTCCTTTCCCAAGGCCTCAAACTCGGACAGCGGCTCAACATCGCCGGTCTGCCGGAGAAGTTCGCACCCATCGGCGGAAAGCAGATCACGGCGGTCATCAAGGGGAACGGCCTGGCGAGCGCGCTCCACCGGATGTTCAGCGGTGAGAACGGCGGGACCACCGGTTACCAGGAGCCGGAAACGGCCAAGCCGACGCCGACGCCGACCCCGAGCCCGTCGCCCCAGCCTTCGCCGAAGCCGTTCCACGCGGCTCTCGCCGCGTAGACGTAGCGGTTTCGAAGTCGGTGTGAACCGCATGAAAGGAGGGCGATCCAAGTGAGCGACTCGACCGATCTTGACGAAGGGGAATTCGTCGGCCGCAGGGGCACGGATCCTGTCCGGCTCGTCCCCGGTGAGGTGATCGCCGCGGTCCCCGCCGCCAAGGCGCTCGCGGAACGGTCCGGCAGAGAACTCCGTTTCGACTTCCTGGACGACCGAGCGGTCCTTCGTATGCTGCGGCTTCGGCACGAGGACGAGACCGCGATGTTCAACGCGGGGTTCAAGACCGGTGTTCCCCTGGCGATCATCGGTTTCGGCGCCGCGGTGTACTGGGGCGGCGTGGTCCAGTACTGGGAGTCGGGCACCGCGCGAGGTGTCTATGCGGCCGTGGCCGTAGCCGTCGTACTGATCCTGCTCGCCGTGTACGTACGCACCGCCGTGACCCAGTGGGGCGACCCGGTACGCCAGAATCTCCGCGCCCGGGCGCGGAGATACCGCGAGCTGGCGCATCTTGCACGCAGGGAAGGGGCGGACATTCCTGCCCACTATCCCCACTACGGGCCGTATCCCTTCGCGGCCACGTTCCATCCCGAAGTGGATGAACCGGAAACCATCGATGGAGAAGGCCTGTCGTGAGCGCCGTAGCAACTGAAGAGGATGTCCAGGGCTCAATCGGCGGGCCGGGCATCGATGTCCGCTGGATCATGCCGGAGGGCTTCTTCGAGATTCCGATGGACTCGGAGAGCCTGGACGAGACCGCCGAGCAACTCGTCGAACTGGCCCGCGCCGTGATGCCGGAGGCCACCTTCGAGGTGCAACTGGAGTGGGCGGTCATGGTCGCCGCGCACTACGACTCCTTCGTCGAGGCCGGCATCCAGTACTCCGGCTTCGTCATGACAGAGGTCGACGGGGAGCGCTGCACGGCGACGGTTTCCGTCAGCATGACCGATCTGGACGAGAGGGCCGGCGCGCATCCCGTCGGGTTCCTGGGCTCGACGATGCGTCACCTCAGCATGGGAGAGGTCAGCGAGATCGAGCTGCCGTGCGGCCCTGCTGTCTCCTGCATCGGGACCCGGAAGGGGAGTCTGCCCGGCAGTCTCACCGCGTCCGGATCCGACGAGCCGGTGGTGACCTCCTTCATCCAGGTCCAGATACCGCTCAGCAACGGGACGGTCCTGCTTCTGGAGATGGGCACCCCCACACCGCAGGCCTGGGAGGTCTTCTCGGCCATGTTCGCCGGCGTAGTGAAGAGCGTCCGCCTGTTCAACGAGTCGGGCAAGCCGATGGTGATGTCCTGATGACCGCGGAGCCCGACGCCACGGCACCTCCCAGGGACTATCGGCTCCTGGTCCCCCGGGACTGGTTCCGCATCGATCTCACCCAGGACCGCTGGCGTGCCCAGCTGAAGACGTTCGTGGACCACCAGGCCGAGGGCAGGAACGTTCCGGCCGAGCTCAAGCAGGAGGCCTGGGCCACCCTGCGCAACACCGCCGAGGCCGGGGTCAGAACCGGTGCGCTGGAGTTCTTCCTGAGACCGGAACTGGAAGGCGGCGGCATCCTGCCCGCGTCGCTCATCGTCTCCTTGATCCCTCGCCCCGGGGGACTGACCCCCCGGGGTCTCCAGGAATCGCTCGAAGCGAAGCAGGTGCGCAACGCCTCCGCCGCAGAGGTCTCGACCGTCGTCCTTCCCGCGGGGGAGACCGTGCGGGTCCTCGGCCCGACGACTCTGGACCTGTACGTCCGGATGCCCGGTGGCGTCGGCTACCTGGCCCTGGCGTTCGCGGTACCGCTCAGTGGGGTGACCGGCCCCATGCGCGGACTCTGCGACTCGATCGCGGAGTCGTTGCGGTGGATCGTGTGAGCGGCACCGCTTTCGGGCCCCTCCTGACCGGACACCCCGACGCGGTCACCTGCGTCTGATCAGCGGTTGACGGCTTGGATCTCCTGGACGGTGACGTCCTGTGTGGTCCCGAAGGTGCCGTCGGGCAGGTCTCCGCCCGCGCCGCCGGTGCCCGTCCAGGAGATCTTCCAGGTGATCGTCGCCCGGAGCTTGAAGACGCCGTCACCGGAGGAGTGCAGGTACCTGATTCCACAGGGCGGCGTTTTGCCCGCGTCTCCCTTGGCATACGGCTGGCCGATGGAGCCGTCGGGGTTGATGGCGCACTGGCCGGAGGCGGGGAAGGTCTCGGCGTCCGCGGTGCCGGGTTCGAGTTTGAGGGAGACGGGCTTCGCGGTGGTCGTGGCCTGGATGCCGAAGCCGGGGACGTTGATGGCCGCGGTGGCCTGGACCTCGTCGAAGACGGCCTTGTCGAGCCAGGCCCAGGTCGGCAGGTTCACCTTGGTGGCGGTCTCGGGTGCGAGGGTCACCTCGGTGTCGGGCAGTTGCATGCGCTGGTAGGCGAGGGCGGCGAGGATCTCCGGTTTGATGGCCTCTTCGTACCGGGCCGGTGGGGTGTCGCCGTTGTCGACCCAGAAGGGGAGGTCGTTGCAGGAGCTGCGCTTGAGTACGTCGGGCTCGTCAGGATTCTCGACGGCGGCCCAGAACATCCCCTCGCCGTCCTTGTCGACGTTGTAGTCCTTGTAGCCGGGGGTGTCGGTCCAGCCGTACTCGTCCTCGTAGTGGCGCTGCATCTCGCCGATCGCCGCGCCCGCGGTGCCGCCCATGCCGGGCGTGTTCTTGGCGCTCTCGATCTGCCCGGACATCTTCTTCTTGAAGTCCTTGGCGCCGAGGTAGGGGGCGTACCAGCAAGGCGGCGGCGTCCAGTTGACGTCGGAGGACGTCACGTTTCCGGTGCCGCCGGTCTTGGTTACGGCGCCGGAGTACTGGATTTTTGCGGCGGCGTAGATGCTGGTGTTGTCGCTGCCGGCCGACTGTTCCGTGTCGGCGCCCTTGTCCTTGCCCGTCGGCCCTGCCGCGTAGGCCGGTTCTGTGAGGACGAGGACGCCGAGAAGCAGAGTCAGGGCCCCGGTGCCGAGCAGTACGCGTCGAGATCCGCTCACTGGCACTTCGCCGCCTTGGTCTGGACGTACACCTTGGACGCCTGCCACAGGTCATCGGCCGTGGGGAACTTGGCCATGACGATCTTGAAGTAGTCGAAGTCCGCGAGACTGGGCTTAGTCTTCAGGACCTTCCCTGTCTTGATCTCCTTGCCATAGAACTTGCTTGAGTCCACACAGAACGCCACCTCCACGGCCTGGCCGTTCGTGGTGGACCGGGTGCTGACGTCGTAGTGGCGCTCCGTGCCGGTCGCCGTCCAGCCGCCCTTGATCCAGGAGTTGATCTGCACCTGCGCGTAGTGGAGCCCGTCACCAGTGGCGTATGTGGTCACGGCCGCGTCCTTGGCCGACCGCTTGTCGATGCCCCGGTAGATGGCGCGGAGGAAGTTCGCGGCGTCGTCCATCGCCGCCGCCTCGTTCTTGTCCTTTGGCTTGCCCCAGTCGAAGACCATGGTCAGGTCCATGTCCTTGGGGAGGGACACGTCCACGCCGTCCGGCTTGTCCTCTGCTGGTGCTCCCGAAGCGGATGCCGAAGGCGTCGGCGTCTTCGTTTCCTGGTCGGCGCCGGCGATCTTGTCGTTGTCGCTGGCTTTGTCGTCCCCACTGCCGCAGGCGGTCAACAGCAGTGCTGCGGTTGCCGCCAGCGCGGCAGCGGCGGGCAAGGTGCGGCGCTTCACAGTGAACTCCCCGTGAGAAAAAAGTCCATTCAAGAGACCCGACGCTATCGGGGAGGTTCTCGGTTTCGCCAGAGCGAACTTCCCTGTGATTGGTGACAATTCCGGGCGCATGGGGTAGGCGGAGGTGTGACCTGTGTCCTGATCTTGCCCGAATGGATGACGACTCGGATGTGTCGGGACGCCGTGCCCGGCCATCGTGAGGTGCGAGTTCCGTTTCGCTATCGCGGTGCGTTGCATCTCGGGTAGGCGCACGGCGGGTATGCCGATGTGCGCGGCGCCGGTTCGGTGCGTCCGTCGGCCAGGATCTCGAGCTTGCCTTGGTCCTAGGTCATCTCACCCTGCGCGCCGACCTTGTAGACGCGCAGGGTGAGGTGGGAGCGGCGGTCGGTGGAGTCGAGGAGTTGGAGTGCGTCGGTCAGGGGCGGACGGTCGCTGTCGGTTCGGCGGCGTGAGCGGCCGTGACCGGTGAACTCCTTCGATGCGTCGCGGCTACGACCGTAGTTCGCTCCCTGCGCTATGCGGTGCCTGCCCGTTGGTGCTTTCGCGGTCCTCCTCGTCGTCCGGTACGACCAAGCGCATGCCCCGGGAGTCGGCGACACGGAGCGCGTCGGTGAGGCACTCGGCGAGGCGGATGCCGGCGTAGCGGACCTCGGTGTACGGCGACATCGGGTCGTCCAGTACCTGGCGGGCGCGGCCCAGGACGTCGGTGCCAGCGGCGAGTTGAGTGGTCTCCAGGTCGTCGGCGAGGCGGGAGAGATACCCGCCGTTGTTGTCCGTGACCAGGTAGCACGGTTTGCCTTCGGGGGTGGGCCAGGGGAGCAGGCGGGGGGAGGTCGGGGCGTGCGCGTGGCTGCTTGGCTGTTCCATCACGCGGCTACCTCCGGCGCGCCGATCACGTGTTGGTCGAGGTCGATCCCGAAGTCGGCGGCGAGTACGAGGGCAAGGCGGCGGCGCTGCTGGAGGGCGGCCTCGCGCTCGTGGGCGGTGAGGTAGGGGCGGACAAGGGCGGACTCGGCGCCGTCGAGGAGAGTGGCCAGGCCGTACGGCGACCGGTGGGGGAGGTGCGAGGCCTCGGCGGTGAGGGGGCAGCGTACGAGGGTGAGGTGGACGTGGGGGAATGGTGGGCGGTGAGGACGGCGGCGCCGTTTCCCGGTGCCAGGGGCGAAGAGGAGGCGCAGCCATTGGAGGGCGCGAGGGATAAGGTCGTACATGTCGACGCTCCTTGTAAGCGTTGGCCGTGCCCCGGGAGGTCTAGCCACCTCGCCGGGGTCCTGTCATTTCGACCATACCGGTAACTGCGTCCCCCTGCACCCCCCAGATATATTCCGCGTCCCGCTGCGTTGGGACGCGTTCTGGTCCTGCGGTATGCGTAGGGCTGCGGCACGGTGGAGATATGACCGAGCTTCCGCGTTATGAGTACGTGAAACTCGCCGACGCCATCGCGGCAGACATCGCCTCCGGAAAACTGCCGCAGGGGGCCGCGCTGCCCGGCGAGCGCGCCATGACGGATCTGTACCGCGTGAGCATCGGCACCGTGCGCCGCGCCATCGTCGAACTCCGCAAGCGAGGGTTGGTGGCGACGCTGCCTGCGAAGGGGACGTACGTCATCGGGATGCCGGAGTCAGATGGCGGCGCCCCTACGGAGGACGGATCGAACGCCTGAAGGGGCCGCGCATTGCGTTGCGCGGCACCTTCGGCCCTGCTGGCTACTCAGCAGCAGCCCCGCTTCTTCTTGGGACACCGGCAAGGGCGTGCCGACTTGTGGGCGCTCAGTTCTCCAAGGCCGACTCGTCGGCTCCGCTGCTGCCTTGTCCTGCCGAGCCCGATCGGAGGTTCGCCAACGTGAACAGCTAGAGGCCGGGCGGTCGAGGGTATCCGTGCTTCTTTGTCGCGCTTTGTGTTCGATCGGGTGTGCGGGGCGAGTCGCAAACCCCCTGCCCCGTAAGGGGCGTCCTGAGCCTCCAGGGCGGCCGAGGCGGCCGGAGTGGACACGGCGGTAGCTTGTAACGTGTGTGCTGCAATGAATCGGTCGGCAGTCGTCGCAACCGTGACGGACAGTAGACTCCGACGGCCGTATTGCAAAAGCGACTTGTGTCATGGCAGCGCAATCTGGGGTATTGGGGGATACCGGACATGTCCAAGGGCGATCTCGTCCTGAGCCTTGCCGGCCTCGACGATCTGGCGGGTCAACTGCGGTCGATCAAACAGCGCATGGACGACACCGGCCAGGTCGACCGGAAACTGGGCAACGGAGAGCTGGGCTCGAGCGCGGCCTTCGACGCGATGGAAGACTTCATGCACGGCTGGAAGGACGGCCGCAAGGAGATCGACGTCGGCCTCGAGAACGTGGCGAAGATGGCGCAGGAGATCGTCGACAAGATGACCAAGCTCGACGTCGATCTCCGGAACGCCGTCCGAAAGCACGAGAAGGAGGGCAAGGGTGGAAACTGACGCCCCCCGCACCGAAGAGCCCGCCGCCGAGGACCCTTTCGCCGGAGCGGCCCCCGGGGACGTCATCGGCATCAACATCCAGGTCCCCAGTACCTGGTACGAGTTCGACGTCCACCCCGCCACGGTGAACCGCTCGATCCGCGAGGTGGTGGCGGAGCGGGTCAAGCAGCGGCCCGAGCTGGCCGGGCACCAGGCCGATCTGGTCAAGACCCTGAAGAAGGTGGCCCGCGAGGCCCGCAAGAACAACGTCGTCTACTCCGGCTCCATGTGCGAGATCGTCGACGACGAGCCGATGGTGGCCAGCCTCACGGTCAGCGTGAGCGCGGCGGTGAACGAGACCACCGGCGAGACCGCCGTCACGGGACTGGACACGCTCATGGGCGTCCTGACGCCGATCACCCCCGGCCGTCGGCCGACCGATCCGTGGCGTCGCGTGCGCCTCGTGGAGCTGCCGGACGCCGGCCAGGCCGCGCGTACCGAAGGCATCGAGGACATCGAGATCCCCGACGACAACCGCAGCTACCGCGCGGTGGTGATGCAGACCCTCATCCCCTTCCCGGGCGGCAACCCGAAGGTCGCCGTCATCAGCGCCAGCACACCCCAACTGGCCCTGGTCGAGCCGATGCTGGAGCTCTTCGACCTCATCACCAGCACCTTCCGCTTCGTCTACCGCGCCGACCTCGACACGGAGAGCTGAGCCCAATGGTCCGCCCCGCCGACTGGCACAACCTCGATCTGCACGACGACCCGACGCCCGGCGATCCGCACGAGGTCAAACTCCAGGGCCAGCGATACAAGACCTTCGTCGAAGACGTTGCCACGGTGCTCAGCGGAATCCGCTCCGCCTCGAAGGACTCCGTCCTCAAGGAGTCGGCCGGCAAGGCCATGGACGCGTTCAAGGACCAGATCGGCAAGCTGCCCGGCCAGTTGCAGAAGCTCCACGACTCGTACGAGATGGTCTCGGGCGCCCTGCTGACCTACGCCGGGAAGCTGGAACTCGCCCAGACGACGGCGGACCACGCGCTCGCCAAGGCCCGGACGCTGCGCGGTGACCTCTCCCGGGCTCAGTCCCGGCTGGCGAGTGCCACCACTACGGCGAACAACGCCAAATCCGCGCAGGACAAGCTCAACAACCCCACCGGCAACGCGGCGGCCCCCGACCCGGAGAAGGTCCGCAAGGCGACACGCGACGCCCAGCACGCCAACCAGCACCAGAAGGCGATGCAGGGTCAGGTCGCCAGCCTGAACGCGCAGTTGGTCGAACTGAGGACGAAGGCGGAGAACGCCGGCAAGGACCAGGACAAGGCCGCGACGAAACTCGTCCACGACATCCACAGTGCCTCAGATGCCGGGATCCACAACAAGAAGTGGTACGAGAAGCTCGGCGACTGGGTGGCGGACCACTGGGACAGCTTTGTCGCGGGATGCAAGATCGTGGTGGCGGTCGCAGGCATCGTGGCGCTCTTTGTGGCCGCTCCCTGGCTTGTGATCATCATCGTGGCCGCAGCGCTGATCGTCCTGGCGGACACAATAGCCAAGTTCTCGCAAGGTAAAGCCGGCTGGGGAGATCTCGTGTTCGCGGTGCTGGACTGCATTCCCGTGGTCGGCAGGCTGGCCATGGTAGCGAAGGCCGGCAAGCTGGTGGGTGGCTTCAGGATGGCACTGCGGGTCAGGAAAGCCGAGATCGCGTGTAGCCGTCTCATTAAAATGTGGCGTATGGGTGAAGATCTCAAGGGCTTCCGCAAGGTCGCCTACGCGTTCGCCACCGGAGAGCTCAAAACCACCCTCAAGGATGCCTTCAATGGCGGCTGGAACGAGGTCCAGAAGAACGCCCTGGGCAATCTTGTCGGTAATGCTATCGGAGCCGGTATGACACCCTTGGTCGGCAAGGGTTTCAAAAAGCTCCCCAAGATCATCAACGACAGCAGGTTCACCAACCTGACTCGTAGAAAGTATCGGGATCTCGGCATGACCCTCGCCGGGAAGAATCCCAGGGGCCAGATGATCACCGGCGGCGTCGAAGGTCTTGTGAAAAGCGTGACCCGAGCCACGGTGAATTCGGTGTTCTTCGGTGCGAGCTTCGACACCAACGGCGTCATCCTGGATGGCTTGAGTGGCGCGGGTGGCGGCGGCGGTTACAAACCCGGCATCCTGCCTGCCAGGACACAGTTCAGCTTGTAAGTGACCTGCGCGCTTCCTGGAACCTCGACATGGCTGCAGGCAGTTGAACACGGTAGTCGATGTACCCGATGCTGCCGTCTTCCGTGATGTCGGTGTGTTCAGTCGATGTTGTGACACGCGCCAGGAGGCTTTCCGACAGCCTCTGCGCAGCGGTCCACACCGCATCGGCGACAGCCTGTGGCGACGACTCGTCGATCACTTTCAGACGGTGCTTGATCGACATGACGTCCCCCTTCAGTTTGAATGTCAGGGTAGGCCCCATGCCGGAGGTGGCGAATCTGCCGCGCCCGCGCCGCAGCAGCTCCGCCACGCCGTCGAGCAGGTCCACCAAGTCGGGGAAGAGGATGATTCCCATACCGCCGTCCGGTCGGCGGTTGGTGCGTGTGGTGGCGGTCCCTGCGTTTCCCGTGATGTCGAGGTGTCCGAGGAAGAGCCCGTCTTCGACGTCTTCCTGGCCGACAAGCGGGGTGTAGATGAATTCAGGCATGGAGCGTCACTTCCCCTCTGCCTGCAGTTGTCGGACTTCTTCTTCGGTCAGCGGTGATTCCCCGGAGATACCGGCTGCTTGAGCGCGCTGCCAAGCCGTCTCGCTGACACCGTCAGGCCGGGCTCCCTTGCTCGGGGCGAGCACATGCGTGGGCCTTGCGGCGCCCAACTCATTCACACCCTGAAGCGCGATCACAGTGCCGAACCGAGGATCCCCCGCGAACTTGAAGCCCCGGCTCCTGGCGTTGGCCACCGCGCTTCTCCAACGTTTGCCCGTGAGCCCGTATCGCCGGACGGCAACGCTGACGCCCTTTTGCCGGTCATCAGGGTTGGGGAGTTTCAGGTAGCTGATATCCGCCGGAGTGTTGCTTTTGAGTGGGGCGTGGTCCTGCCAGGGATAGGCGGCCAGGATTCCCCGCATGTTTTTCAGCTGTACCCGGCGGGAGTCGGACACGGCAATCCCGATGACCGAGACAACGATGGGAACTACCATCACGTACACCGGGAGGGATCCGCCGACCAACGACTCCCAGAGAACCGTCTCCAGCACGAAAAAGCCCGGTAGAGACAGCACCCACAAAGTCGTTGTCGTGATGGTCCGCCGTCGTGCACGCTGCCACGCATGCAGGGTGGCCGGATCATCGAACGCGGTACGAGGCGTTACGTCCCCCATGCGCTGAACCCTCCCGACAGTTGGTTAGTTGTTCCGATTCTGCCGTTCGCTAAACGGAATCGGCAAGCAGTTCGGCGCTTCAGGCCGACGGTATCAGGAGGACGGTGCTCCGCCAGTGGGGCGAACGGGCCGTGGGACTGGTCCGGCTCTTGCCGACCACGCTTCCCGGCACGAGTCCCAGCCCATAGGAGAGTGCCGCGCGCCGGGTCCCTGTCGGTCGTGTGCCCGCGCCCTTCATTCACTGCTCTTTCTGCCCTTCGTCCAAAGGCGATTCGAAGCTGGTGAGTTCCGCGATGCTGTGGAGGATCGCGCGGTATTGGACACGTCGTTCCTCCGCGGTGGTGCTCAGTGGGAGAACCGCCATGCGCTTGTGGTCCGGGTGGGGAAGGCAGGTGTGGACCTGGAGCAGCGGGGTCGGCGGAAGGCCCGACTCGGGGGACGGGGTGCGCACGGTCTCCCCCATGGATGCCGGCCCGCCGGGCAGATCCAGGTACCCGACATGGGCGTCCATGTTCTTCGGAGGTTCCGTCGGTGTCGGAATTCAGGAACGAGCGGGCACAATGCCGGCCCGACGACCGCGTTCGACGTCCTCGGCGGTGGCACCCCAGTCGGCGACGCCGCGAAGTCCTCCGTCCGATCCGGTCTGCTGATGAAGGAAACGGAAGCGGCGCGGCATCGACCCGTCGGACGCGGGCGCGGCCAGCACCCCGATGAAACGGGGGTCGCCGGCCAACCACACCTCGCCGATCTGGGCCTTGAGCTCCGATGCCGCACGGGGTGACATGCGGCGGCTCCACCAGCCGACTCCCCAGTGCCGGCCGAACACCATGGGCAGCGCTTCCTCCGGCCGGGCCGGGTTCGGGAACTCGAACCAGCCGAACTGCCTGCCGACGACATCGGTCCGCTTGGTGAGGCCGTACGGCACCTCGTGGGACAGCTGCCACGGGTACACCTGCAGGACCCGACGCATCCGGAAGACGGCGGAGACGACGAAGAGCTGCAGGAAGGCACGGTAGAAGCTGTAGATCAGGAACGGCACGACGACGATCGCGTATCCGGGCCCCGGGATCACCGCCAGAACGGCCAGCAGGGCGAACCACACCGCGATCCAGGCGAGGAGAGCCAGTACGTTCGTCACCAGCTGCTTGCCCCAGGCGCGCCGGGTCGGAGGGTGCTCCCAGGCTGTGGGATGGTCCGCGGGGTTCATATGGGCTCTCTCTTGCGCTTCGATTCAGAACAATGCCGTGCGAGGTCGATCAAGGCGGCGACCGACTTGCGTGGTCATTGTGAAGCCCGGGTGGATTTGGCGTGAGGGCCGATGCGGTCAGCCGGGCGGCACCCCTCCTTTGAGCTCCCTTTGCGGTCCATTGGTTGTGGCCCCGAAACCCTCGCCCCACAGTGACCGTGGCCGTCTGCGTCCTGCGGGGCGGCCGGGTACGCAGGTATTCACGGGGGTAGTAGTGGCGGATCACGTCAAGGTGTCCACGACCGAGTTGCGGGAGATCAGCCGGTCGGTCGCGAAGTTGAAGTCCAGCTTTGAGCATGCGAAGGATCTCGTCGACTCGTACGGCTCCGAGATCGGGTCCGGTGATGTGGCCGGCGCGCTGGGTGACTTCGCGGACGACTGGAAGAAGAAGCGCAAGCAGCTCTGCGATGGCCTCGAGTTTCTCGGGAAGACCGCGGGCGAGGCGGCCAAGGCCTACGACGGGGTCGATCAGCATCTCGCCGACGCGTTGCTCAAGGCCCAGTCGGGGGACAAGTGAGCGATCACGACTTCTCCGGTATCGACTGGCAGACGGCTCGGTACGACGACCGGGAGTTCACGCCGGGGGATCCGTACGAGGTGGCCCGGCTCGGCAAGCGGATCTCCGACACCGCCAAGCTGATCGAGGAGCAGGCCGGCAAGCTGCACAACCTCGTCGACGGGAACGGGTGGGACTCCGACGCGGGCAGGGAGTTCACCAAGAAGACCGGGGACACCGTCAAGCTGCTCAGCCAGTCGCATCAGCGGTACGCGGCGGCGGGTGCGGCCCTCGGATCCTCCGTGCCGTACGAGCCCATCGCCGACACCGTCCGGGAGAACTGGGCCACCGCCCTCAACCACGCCCAGAACCGGGTCCGTTCGGCGCTGAAGAAGGCAGCCGCTGCCGATACCGACAGCAGTAACTACCAGAAGCAGATCGATCAGCATCCGTCGAGTAGCGACAGCCATCCCGACAAGCAGAAGCTGAAGCGGCAGAAGGAGGCCTCCGACGGGGAGCTCGACGCCGCCAAGCGGGAGCTTCGGGCCGCGCTCGACTACCGGGACACCCAGGCCGGGTACGCCGCCAAGGCGATACGGGACGCCATCGACCACGACGGGCTGAAGGACCCCAAGCACCACTGGTGGGACAACTGGAAGGACTGGGTCGCCACCATCGGCCACTGGGCGGGAGCGATCGCCGGAGTGCTCTGCCTGCTGGCTCTGGTGCTGAGCTGGGTCCCCATCCTCGGCGAGGTGCTCGGGGCACTGGCCCTGATCGCCTCCGTGGTCGCGCTCGTCTGCGACACCGTCTCCGCGCTGGACGGCAAGGGCACCTGGCTGGACGTCGCCATCGACGTGGTCGGCGTGCTGTCCTTCGGTGCCGGCCGGGTGCTCGGGACGACCTTCAAGGAGGCGGCCACCGCCGCACGAGGATCGTCGGCGCTCAGGGAGTTCCTGAACCTGCGGGGGCTGGGCGTGGGCGAGAAACTGGCCGGTGAAATCGCCCAGGCGAACTCGGGAGTCAAGGCGGGCAAGATCGGCGAAGCCCTGGCGAAGGGACCGGACAGCGTCCTGCCCAGGATGAAGTCGATCGTCAAGGAGTCCGTCAACTTCAAGGCGTACTTCAGCGACATCCGCACGGCCGTCGCCGAGCGTGGTGCCGAGGACTCGATCCTCACCAAGGACCTGCCCAAGTGGAGCGGTCTCTCCGAATCGGTCTTCAAGGGCAAGGCATGGTCGGCCGGTGGCCTGTACGCAGCGAGCCAGGTGCTGCCGCTGGGCGCGGGCATCGTGAACCTGGCGCCCGCGGCGGGCTGGGAGCCGGCCTCCATCGAACGCAACCTGTTCGACGGTCTCAAGCACACAGCTCCCCTCGGGTCGAGCGGGATTCCCTTCTACAACTGGAACTGGAAGGTCGCCGGCGGCTGAGGGCGTCCGCGGTACCGGATCACGGCGAGGCCCGCAAGGGCGAGGAGAGAACGAGGAACGTGGCACTTGGAGACGGTCAGACCGTCGACGAACAGTTCGCCCGGCTTCCGAGAAGCAGGCAGCGCGAACTCGAGGAGAAAGGGCTCGGTCTGCCGAGACTGCGCGACATCGCCCTTGAGGAGGGCGGTGAGCTGGCCGTGCAGCACATCCTCGCGGAACACTCGCGCCCTTCCAGCCTGTGGGATTTCGACGGCGATCGACGCACGGACGAGAGCAGGGGGGCGTGGCCGTGGATACGGCTGCTCCTGGCCGCCGTCATCGGCGTGGTCCTGTGCCTGCTGTCCACGTACGTCCTCAATTCCTCGGCGCTCTTCGTCGGCGCGGCCTGCGGTGTGGTCGTGGCCTGGGCGGGGTTCAAGACCCGCAGGTCCCTCGGCGGGCTCGTGGCCTGCGGCCTCGTCGCGGTCGCCTATGTCGCCCTGATCTGGATGGGCTCGTACGCCGCCGACGAGTGGTACCTGCACCTGCGTGGGCAGGAGACCACGGTCACCTACGCGAAGCCCCTGCACGAGCAGGCGTCGCACGGCGTCCGCGTCACGTACTGCCGTGTCACGCTCCCGGACGGAACGGTCCGCAGGGTGTTCAAGAACGACAAGCGGTGCCCGGACGAGACCATGGTCGGCGCCAGGACCCTTGCGGTGATCGACCCGTCGGATCACTACCGGCCGGTTCTCGGAGGCAAGTCCGCCATCGGCGGGACCGCCGCCGCGTATGTCTGCCTCTGCGCCGCAGCCGTCCTCGTCCTCACCCCGGTGACGGCCGCTGTGATGAGCCGGTCGAACGAGCGGCGCAGCGGGCGGGGCGAACAGGGCCGTCGGGCGAGCGGAACGGACGTATGACCGACGGTACGGAAACCCGCGTCACGCCCGTCCCACCCCCCTCCGACTACCGTCTCGCCGTCCCCGACGGCTGGGAGCGGATCGTGCTGGACAGTCCGGAGCGCTGGACGCACCGCATCGACAAGCTGGTCAAACGGGGGCTGCGGCGTACGCAGGCCACCCCGCAGCTGGAGGCCGCGCTCGCGGAGCGGATGCGGGCACAGGCCGAGGCCGCGCAGGCCAACGGCGGTGTGGAGATGTACGTCGTCAACCAGGTCCTCGGCCAGGTTGCCGTCTCCGCCGGTCTGGTCGTGACCGTCCTGCGGCCCTCGCCCGGCACCGACCCCGGCGACCTCGGCGACATCGCCCGCTCCCTCGCCCTCCGCGCCGACGCCGGTGACGCCGGTGACGCCGGTCAGGTCGGTGACGACGACGTCACCCTCGTCGACCTCCCCGCCGGCCCTGCCGTACGCCACCGCTACCTCCGCCGGCCCGCCCCCGACGCCCCCGGCAACCTCGACGGCAACAAGCTCGCCGTCGCCCATCTGGACGTCTACCTCGCCGTCCCGCACAGCGGCCAGCGGCTGTTGCTCTCCTTCTCGACCCCGACGGCACCGCCGCTTGAGCCGCTGGTGGAGGCCCTGGTCACGTTGTTCGACTCCGTCGCCCGCACCCTGCAATGGATGGCCTGATGCCCGAGTTCGCCGCCGCCACCGTTCGTATGCGGACACTGGAGGACGCCGTCGCGCTGCCCGTGCGGTCGTCCGTGGATCCGCGCGTGTGGGCTGCGGGGGCCGCCCGGGAGCTCGCCGGCCCGGGCGACGACGAGCCGAAGCTGCTCGACGCTCTCGCCGCCGAACTCCGCGAGGCCGCCGCCGACTCCCGCGAGCGCGGCCCGATCACGGCGCTGTCGTACGTCCCTGAGCCGCGCCTCGGTGAACTCGCCCGGATCGAGCTGTCCGCGCTGGTCGCCGACGACACGTACCCGACCATGACCGTCGACCTGCTCCAGCGCTATCTCGCCGCCCCCACTCCGGTCTCCTACCGCCCGCCCGAGGCCGAGCTCCGTACCCTTCCCGCGGGCCCGGCGGTGCGCGTACGGCACGCGTACGTCCAGGACGTCGGCCGGGACGGGCTGGGGACGGTGATGGAGACGTGCGCGTACGGCATCCGGGCCGACGCGAAATGGGGGCTCGTCCTGCTCACGTCCTGGCGGGCGTTGGCCCACACGGACACCCTGTGCGAGCTGACCGACGAACTGGCCAAGACCGTCCGGGTCACGTCCTGGCAGCGTCGCTCCGCCGGGTCAGGATCACCGTCAGCCACACCAGCATGACGACCGTGGCGAGCGTCGAGAAGATTCCCACCGCCCACAGCCAGGGGTAGTGGCCGAACACCCAACTTGGTGGTCCCGAGCGGTGTTTGCTCTTGCCGCTGTCCACCGTGTTGAAGGCCAGGGACAGGAAGGGCACGAGCGGGGCCGCCGCCAGGACGGCGAGCATGGTGGAGCCCAGGGCGCGGCCCGGGTGGGCCTTCCAGGACTTGCGGTCCGCGCCGCCCATCGCCCGGAGGAAGAGGGCGAAGAGGAGCGGGGCGGCCGCGCCAAGGCACACCGCGAAGGCATACGCCCCGCCCGGCCAGTTCCGTGCCGCCCACCGCCAGGTGTCGTCGCCCCACAGCGAGTCGATCGTCGCCAGCAGGACGATTCCGCCCGCGATCAGAAGGAAGACCAGGCACCCGAACAGGCCGTCCCTGCTCTTCTTCTCCTTCTTGCCGGCCCCCCGGACCCGCGACGCGGCCGGAGCGGCCCTCGGGCGCCTGGGCTTGGCCGATCCGCCCACGGTGAACCTCTCTCTCGGTCAGCCGGCGGTCAGATGACGAAGCAGGGACTCGCCCTCCAAGGACGTCAGACGGCACCAGGAGCCGTCCGTGAAGGTGATCCTGAAGTCCCGTTTGCCGGCACTGAACGGTCGCCGCTCGACGGCGGCGACCGTGCTGAGGTCCGTCTCCCAGAGGACTTCCTCCCAGGGCTCCCTGGGGTCCTTCAGCCCGCCGAGCACCAGCAACCGGCGGTCGGTCAGGGCCAGCTCCGTGATGTCCGTGTCAGGGCGGCGGGCCGGGTCCAGCTGCCAGGGGAGGGTGCGGGCGATCGTGCCGGAGGCGGCCCACAGCACCGGGAAGTCCTTCTCCTCGTTCTCCGGGTCCTCGCTCCTGCCGAGGCCGTCGGGCTGGGCCGGGCTGCCTCCGAGGAGTCCGAAGACGATGGTGAGCAGGAGGGTGAACACCGCCACCACGCCGTCCCACACCACTCGGTCGAACCACGAGCGTGGGCGATACGCCGGCCCTGCCGGCCACTCCGCCAACTCGCCCTGGATGTCCCGCCGTTCCGTGTCCCGGAACCAGCGTCGCCCCTCGACCCGCCCCGCGGCCGCGGTCGCGAAGGACACCCGGCCGCGCGTCACGAGCTCCTCGCCCTCGGGGGGCTTCCAGTGATGGCGGTACGACGGCTCGATCACGGCCCGGCACCCTCCCCGTCATTCATGCCAGCGAACCTTCACCCGGCCGGCTGATCCTAGTCGGGCCGCTCCGCCGGCAACCGCCGCAGTACCCGCGACAGTTCGGGCACTGCCGCCACGACCGTGCCTGCCATCATCCGCAGGGCCGGCCCTGCGCGGCACCCGCACCAGCCAAGCAAAAATCACGGCATGTCTCGGTCAAACCGACGTGAGTGATTCGTGCAGGCCTCATGGGTGCGTGGTGAGGGCTCCTGGCGTGGAGGGTGCCCGAGCAGGGCGTTCGGGATTCGCCGGCGCACAGTCCGGCTCGTGTCCGCGTCCCCATACTCCCAACTGGCCCAAGGGTCTCCCTCGTTGCAGATCGGAACGACGATTGCAGTGAGGTCAAGGTGTTCGAACGCGCCTTGAGGGGCTTATGCGCGGCTGATACGGTGCGATCGCTTGACACTCACCCCGCGGCCGAGTAATCGGCCGAGTCGGGGTGATTCGTGTGGAGTGTCCGCTTTCGCGGTGCGGAAAGCGTTGACGGCGTTTCAGAGTTCTTGACAGACAAAGTCTTGGGTGTAACGGGGAGCGGTTGCGTGAAGATCCAGGAGCGTACGGGGGCGGGCGCCGGTCGTTCCGCCGGTCCGGCTCAGCCTTCGGTCGGTGACCGGCTTCCCACCGCGCCGCGCGAGCGCAAGCCGGCGCTGGCCGCACTCGCGGTGCTGCTGATCCTGCTGGGCGCGCTGGGTGCCACCATGCTGGTGCTGCAGGCCGGCGACCGGATCGAGGTCGTCAAGGTGACCGACGACATCCAGGCCGGCGAGTCCGTCAACAGCAGCAACGCGGCGTCCGTCCTGGTCGCGGCCGACGACAGCATCAACTACGTCAAGTGGTCCCAGCTGGACTCCCTGAAGGCCTACAAGGCCAGGTCCACCATCTACAAGGGCACGGTCGTCATCGGCGACATGTTCAGGAAGGGCAACTCCCTGCCGGCCGGCAAGGCCGCCGTCGGTGTCGCCCTCAAGGAGGGCCAGTACCCGGCCGACATCAAGCCCGGTGACGTCGTCGCCGTCTACAACGTGGGCACGAGCAGCTCCGGCTCCGGCAACACCGACTCGACGTCCACCTCCTCCGGTACGCCGATCGTCGACAACGCCGAGGTCAAGACCAAGGCCGACACCAGCGACGCCACCATCAGCACCGGCAACCTCTCGCTCACGCTGCTCGTCGACGAGAACGACGCCGCCGCCGTCGCGCGTGCCGCGTCCGCCGGCGCGGTCGCCATCGTGCACGTACCCGGCAACGGCAACTAGAAGGCGGCCCCACCCCATGGCGCTCATCGCAATCGCCGCCGACAAGGGTTCCCCCGGCGTCACCACCGCTGCCGTCGCGCTGGCCGCGGTCTGGCCGCGCCGGGTCCTGCTCGCCGAGGCCGACCCGGCCGGCGGTGACCTCGTCTACCGCAGTGCCGCCGCGCACGGCGGACCGCTCAACCCCAACACCGGCATGCTCTCCATCGCCGCTACCGCCCGGCGCGGGCTCGTGCCCGACCAACTCTGGGATCACGTACAGCCGTTGAGCGGTGGCCTCGAGGTCCTCGTCGGGCTCGGTATCGCCGAGCACGCCGCCGGTCTCGCCGGGCTCTGGCCCACGCTCGGGCACGCCTTCGCCTCCCTCGCCGACTCGCCGAACGCGCCCGCCGACGTCATCGCCGACTGCGGTCGCATCAGCGGCGACACCCCGGCCGTGGAACTCCTCCCGCACGCCGCGCTCGTCCTGCTGGTCTCGCGCACCGAGCCCGAGGCCCTCGCCCGGGTCCGGGATCGTGCCGCCGCGCTCGCCCAGAAGCTGCACGGCGGCCCGCGCGGTGCCGCCGCCCTCGCGACCCCGCTGATCGGGGTCGTCCTGATCGCCGACCCGGCCGGTTCCGGCAAGCTGGTCAACCAGGTCAACGACATGCTCGTACACGCCCAGACCGGTGCCCGGGTCGTCGGTACCATCGCCGACGACCCCGCCGGCGCCGACCAGTTGGCCGGCCGCAAGCGCGGGCGCCTCGACAAGTCCCTGCTCATCCGCTCGGCCCGCAAGGTCACCGCCGACCTCCACCAGCAGTACGGCGCCGCCTGGTCCGTACCGACGCAGGCGCCCCATGCGGGGGCCGGCCGATGACCGCTGTCGACCACCAGTTGGTCAAGCGGTTCCGGCAGGACGCCGGCGACCGGATCGCCGAGCAGCGCCGCCAGGACCAGGCGTCCGGCGTCACGCCGATGTCCACCGAGGACGAACGGCAGTACGCCCGCGCCGTCATAGCCCAGATCCTGGAGGAGAACGCCCGCGCGGAGATCAACGCCGGGCGCACCCCGCTGGACGCGGAGACCGAGGAGCAGTACGCCGCGGCGGTGCACGCGGCGCTGTTCGGCGTCGGCCGCCTCCAGCCGCTGCTCGACGACCCCGAGGTCGAGAACATCGACATCAACGGGTGCGACCAGGTGTTCGTCGGGTACAGCGACGGGCGGGAGGCGAAGGGGGATCCCGTCGCCGAGACCGACGAGGAACTCGTCGAGCTCATCCAGGTGCTCGGCGCCTACTCGGGTCTCTCCTCCCGGCCCTTCGACTCCGCCAACCCGCAGCTCGACCTCCGCCTCCCCGACGGCTCCCGGCTCTCCGCCGTCATGGACGTCACCCGGCGGCCCGCGCTGTCCATCCGCCGCGCCCGCATGGGCAAGGTCTTCATCTCCGACCTGGTCGGCAACGGCACGCTGACGCCCGAGGTCGCGCACTTCATGGCCTGCGCCGTGCGCGCCCGCAAGAACATCATGATCGCGGGGGCGACCAACGCCGGAAAGACGACGCTGCTGCGCGCCCTCGCCAACGAGATCCCGCCGCACGAGCGGCTCATCACCGTCGAGCGGGCGCTGGAGCTCGGCCTCGACACCTTCCACGACCTGCACCCGAACGTCGTCGCCTTCGAGGAGCGGCTGCCCAACTCCGAGGGGCAGGGCACCATTTCGATGGCCGAGCTGGTCCGCCGTTCACTGCGTATGAACCCGTCCCGGGTCATCGTCGGTGAGGTCCTCGGCGACGAGATCGTCACCATGCTCAACGCGATGTCGCAGGGTAACGACGGGTCCCTCTCCACGATCCACGCCAACAGCTCCAGCGAAGTGTTCAACCGTATCTCGACGTACGCGCTCCAGGCCTCCGAGCGGCTGCCCATCGAGGCCAGCCAGATGCTGATCGCGGGCGCGGTGAACTTCGTCGTCTTCATCCAGCGGCGCAACAACTACCAGACCGGCGGCCGCCTCCAGCGCATGGTCACCTCGGTCCGTGAGGTCAACGGCGTGGACGGCCGGGTGCTGTCCAGCGAGGTGTTCGCGGAGGCCCCCGACGGCCGGGTCGTACCGCACGCGCCCATAGCCTGCCTGGAGGACCTGATGGCCTACGGCTACCAGCCGCACGGGGCGTGGGGGTGACGTGACATGAACCTGGGTTCCCTGGGCTCCATGGGCGGCCTCTTCTCCGTCCCGGTCCTCTCCGCGCTCGCCTGCGGTGTCGCCGTCGGCGGCGGGCTCGCGCTGCTGTTCCTTGCGGTCCGCGGCCTGCCCGCCAAGCCCGACCACGAGAAGCAGAAGGCCAACGAACGGGCCGCCGAGCTCATCCGGTTCGCCGGTCAGCGCGGTTCCCTCGCGGCCATCATCGGCCTCGCCGTGCTGCTGCTGACCCGCTGGGCGGTGGCCGGTGTCGCCGCCGGTGTCCTGGTCTTCTTCTGGGACAAGCTGTTCGGCGGCGCCGGCGAGGAACGGGCCGCGATGAAGCGCGTGGAGGCGCTCGCCTCCTGGACCGAGTCGCTGCGCGACACCATCGCCGGCGCGGTCGGCCTGGAGCAGGCCATCCCGGCCTCCGCCCGCGCCGCCGCGCCGATCCTGCGGCCGCACCTCGACGCCCTCGTCGACCGGCTGCGCGCCCGCACCCCGCTCCCCGACGCGCTCCAGCACCTCGCCGACGAGATCAACGACGCGTCGGCGGACATCATCGTGGCTGCGCTCATCCTCAACGCCCGCCTCCGCGGCCCCGGTCTGCGCCAAGTGCTGGGCGCCCTGGCCAAGTCGTCGCGCGAGGAGGTCGACATGCGCCAGCGCGTGATGGCCCAGCGGGCGTCCACCCGGCGATCGGTGCAGATCGTCGTCGCCGTGTCGGTGGCGTTCGTCCTCGGCCTCGCCGTCTTCAACCGCGACTTCGTCTCGCCGTACGGCACCGCCGTCGGCCAGCTCGTCCTCGCCCTGGTCTGCGCCCTGTTCGCGCTCGGCTTCTGGTGGCTGCGCAAGCTCTCCACCATCGAGACCCCGGAGCGGTTCCTGGTCCGCGACCAGTCCTCCGTGCAGTTCGTACGACCGCCCCGCACCGCGCCCGGGCAGCAGCCGCTGCCCACCGAGGAAGGAGTACGCCGATGAGCCTCACGATGCCGATCGTCGTCGGCGTGATCCTGGGTCTGGGCGTCTACGCCCTGATCCGCGCCCTGATGCCCTCAAAGCGCAGCGCGATCGCACAGATCGCCCGGATCGACGCGATGCGGGCACGCGGCGCGGCCTACGAATCGGCGCGGCAGACCCAGGACACCGGCCGGTTCGGCTCACTGCGCGCCGACGTCGGCGAGCGGGTCGCCGAGTTCTACCGGCAGCAGGGCTGGGAACAGCGCTCGCTGCGCGCCGATCTCGCCGTCCTGGACCGCAGCTGGGAGAAGTTCCTGGCGACCAAGGTGCTGCTCGCGGCCGGCGGAATGCTCTTCGGGCCGTTCCTGTTCGCCGTCGTCTACACGATGGGCTTCGGCCGCAGCCCGGTCATCCCGGTCTGGCTGGCCCTGGTCTGCTCGGCCCTGTTCTTCTTCCTGCCCGACCTGGAGGTACGACGGGACGCGGCCGACAAGCGCCGGGACCTCAAGCGGGTCATCGGGGCCTACCTCGACCTGGTGTCGATGAGCCTCGCCGGTGGCCGAGGCCTGCCCGAGGCCCTGATGGCGGCCGCCGAGATCTCCGACGGCTGGGCCAACCAGCGCATCCGCAACGCTCTCTCCGACGCCCGGATCACCGGCGTCAGCCAGTGGCAGGCGCTCGGCGCGCTCGGCGAGGAACTGGGCGTAGAGGAACTGAAGGACCTGTCGGCCTCGCTGGCCCTGGTCGCGGACGACGGCGCCAAGGTCCGTGAGTCCCTTGCCTCCCGCGCCGAGACCATGCGCCACCGCGAACTCGCCGAGATCGAGGGCAGCGCGGGCGAGAAGTCCCAGTCGATGCTCGTCGCCCAGCTGTTGCTGTGCGCCGGCTTCCTGGTTTTCCTGATCTTCCCGGCGGCGATGCGGGTGTTCCAGGTGTGAGCTGACGTGAGCCGAATCGCGAACCTTCGCCAACTGCTGTATCGACAGGAACGATAGGAAAAGGGGAGAACTCACCATGAACGGACGGAACCTGACCGGGCGGAACTTCAGCACCGGGATCCCGGCGATGGACTTCCTCGTCACCTTTCTGCAGAGCCGGGTGCAGCGCGCCCGCTCCGGCGAACTCGACCGCGGCGCCTCCGCCGTCGAGTGGGTCATCATCTCCGCGGTGGTCGTGGCGATCGTCGGAGTGGTGGCCGCCATCATCAACGCCGCGCTGAGCGACGGCGCCAAGAAGGTCGGCGACTGCATCAAGGGCGCCAACGCGAGCGGGACCTGCTGACCAGGCACGCGACGGGGGCGAAACGGGGATGACGGGGGTCTTTGTGGACGTGAACGGATGGCTGCGCCGCCGGGCGGCCGCCGCGCGTGGTGACTCGGGCATGACCGCGATCGAGTTCGTGTTCCTCACCCCCGTCCTCTTCTTCATGATCTTCGCGACCGTGCAGTTCGCGCTGTACTTCTTCGCCGACCACGTGGCCCAGGCGGCGGCCCAGGCGGGCGCCCGCAAGGCCCGTGCCACCGCCGACGCCGAGCCCGGCGCCTGGCGCGGCGAGGCGCAGGACGTGGTCGACTCCTACATCAGCCAACTCGGGCCGCAGCTGGTCCTGTCGCCCGACGTGAAGATGCTCCAGCCGGAACAGAACACGGTCGGTGTCGAGATCACGGCCCGCATCCCCACGGTGTTCCCGGGACTGGACCTGACGGTGCACGCGCAGTCCTCGGGGCCGGTCGAGCGGTTCGTGGAGGATAAGAACTAGATGTCCTCCGTAAGGGAAAAAGCCCTGGACGACCGGGGGTTGTCGACCATCGAGGTGGTCATCCTCGCCCCGGTCATGATCCTGTTCATTCTCGTCCTGGTCGCCTTCGGCCAACTCGTCGACGGGCGGGGCGCGGTCGACGGCGCCGCGCGCGACGCGGCCCGGGCCGGCTCCATCCAGAAGGACCACGCCACGGCCATGTCGGAGGCCCGCAAGGCCGCCGAGGCCGACCTGTCGGACGTCTGCGCCGGCCCGGTCTCCGTCGTCCAGACCAGCGCGGGCTTCGCGCCCGACACCATCTTCACCGTCGAGGTGAGCTGCGAGGTGCGGGGCCTGGCCATGCTGGGCCTGGACATCCCGACCACCCTCACCGCGAGCTTCTCCTCGCCGCTGGACCCGTTCCGGAGGTCGGCGTGAGCATCGCGTTGCTGCGCAACTGGTGGGCCGTGCGCCGGCTCCGTCTCGACGACCGGGGCTCGGGCGCCGGCGCGGTCATCATCTTCGCCCTGGTGTTTCTGTCGCTGTCCGCTTTCGTCATCGACGGCGGCCTGTCCATCTCCAAGCGCGAACGCGCCGCCGACATCGCGGAACAGGCGGCCCGGTACGCGGCGCAGGACATCGACAGGGAGAAGCTGTACGAGGGCCAGGGCACCGCGCCGATCAACTTCCAGGACTGCGACGCCCGGGTGAAGACCTTCGCCCGCGAGATGGACATGTCCGGCGCCGACATCGCCGCCACGCACTGCGTCGCCGCCGACGCCCAACAGGTCCAGGTCGAGGTCCAGTTGACCTACGATCCGGTCTTCACGGGCATGTTCTACGGCGGAGCCATCGTGGTGCACGGCCAGGCGACCGCCGAGAACGAGGTCGGCTGAGGGCGGCTACCGGGCCGACGGCTGCTGCCGCTGCTGCGGCGGGGCTTGGCCGTTACGTTTGCCGTTGCCGTTGCCGTTGCCGTTGCCGTTGCCGTTGCCGTTGCCGTTGCCGTTGCCGTGCCCGGGTGTGCAGTCGTCGGCGGGTGGGGTGGCCGGGGCCGGGGCGGGGTCCTCGGTCGGTGAGGTCTCCACGGGGGCCGGGTCGGTCGGCGCGGCAGGGGGAGCGGGATCTTCCGGCTCTGCCGGGGGAGTCGGTGCGGTGGGTTCCGTCGGCGGAGTCGGGTCGGCCGGGTCAGTCGGGTTCGTGGGCTCGGACGGCGTCGGCTCGGTCGTCACGGGCGGCGCGGCCTGGCCGTCCCCCTCGCCTCCCGAGGCCGTCCCGCCGGCATCCGACGCGGCCCCACCGGTGTCCGACGGCCGGGTGACGACCGTACGCACCGCGTCGGCCGTATCCCCGGACCCGCTCGCACGCTCCGCCCGTGCCGCCCCCGCACCGCCACCCTTCCCGGTCGCCGCGGGCGCGTCCTTGGGCACCACCGGCGTCCCGGTCACCGGCACCTGGGCCACCGGCGCGTCGGCGACCGGGGTCCGCCGGGCCGGGACCGAGGCGGACTGGTCCGGGCCGAGTATGAGCACCAGCGCCGCCGCACCGGCCGCCATCGCGCCCGCCGCGATCGCCACCGGCGCCTTCGTACCGCCGACGGTGGTGGCCTGCCGTACGCCGTGCAGCAGCCCGCCCCCGCCCGCGTGCCCGCTCGCCGCAGCCCCGGCGGCGGTCAGGGTGAGCAGGAACTTGCCGGCCGTACCCCCGACCGCGAACACCAGCAGGGCCGGGCCGACGAGGGCCGGGAGCCGGTCGTTGGCGGTCATCAGGGCGGCGAGGCGGGCGCGGCAGTCGTCGCAGGTGTCCACATGGGCGAGCAGCCGGTCGGACTGCCGTTCCGTCGCGGTGCCCCGTACGTACGCGGGCATCCGGCTCCAGTGGACCTGGCAGGCGGGGTCGTCCGGCGCGCCGGTCTGCGTGCGCAGGAAGGCCTGCCGCATGCCCTCACGGGCGCGGTGCAGCAGGACGGCGGTGGCGCCCTCCTTGGTGCCCAGCTGCGGCCCGATCTGCGCCAGCGGCTGCCCCTCCGCCTCGGCCAGCCACAGGGCCTTGACCCAGCGTTCGGGCAACTGGGCCAGTACGCGCACGAGCAGATCGACGGAGGAGACCTGCTCGGCCGGGTCGTCGCCGTGCCGGCCCGCCTCGGCCTGCTCGTCCTCGTGCGGATCCCGGGGCGTCTCGCGCACGGCACCGCCGGCGGCGTACGCGAGGTGCCGGACGGTCGTCATCAGATACGCCGACACGTTGTCGATCTCGTGCCCCTCGGCCAGCCGCCGCCACACCCGGAAGTGCGCCTCGGCGACGAGGTCTTCGGCGACCCACGCGTTCCTGGTGAGGGAGCGGGCATACGCGACGAGACGCGGCTGCTGTTCCTCGTAGATCCGGGCGTAGGCGGTGGTGCTGATGACTGCAGAGGAACCGTCGTGCATGGCGGAACGCTCCAGTTGCCGGCGTGGGGCGGGGAAAGGGTTTGTCACTGTAGATGGCAAAAATTTCAAGCAAAGTTTCAAGCACCTCGAAAAGTGACACATGTCACTCAACTCGCTTGTGTTTCCCGCGTAATCAAACGGACGCCGGGCGCTCTCACAGTTACGACGACCTGCACCGCACCGCACCCGGAGAAGCCCGTGCCCATCACGCTCGAACAGCCCACCGGCGCCCGTCTGCTCACCGCGGACGAGCAGGAGGTCGCGGTCCCCGCGACGCTTCGCTACACCTCGGCCGACCCACAGGCCGTGCACTTCGTCTTCCCGCCGTGGATCTCCCTGGACGGCGAGGAGGTCACCTGGACCTTCGCGCGCGCTCTGCTGGAGGAGGGCCTGGAGGGTCCGGCCGTGCTCGGCAATGTGCACGTCCGTCCGTACGGCCCTGCCCGCACGGTCGTCGAACTCCGCGCGGAGGAGGGCGTGGCGGCGATCAGCTTCGCCACGTCCGCCCTCACCCGCTTCCTGCTGTCCTCCCTGAGGGTCAGCGGTTGACGGACTGGATCTCCTGGACGGTGATCTCCTGCGTGGTGTCGAAGGTGCCGTCGGGCAGCCCGCCGCCGCTGCCGCCGGAGCCGCGCCAGCTGATCTGCCAGGTGACGGAGGCCTTCAGCCGGTACGGCGTGCCGCCCGTGGCGTGCAGGTAACGGACGCCGCAGGACGGGGTCCTGTCCGCGTCGCCCGGCCGGTACGCGGTGCCGATGGAACCGTCGTCGTTGATCGTGCAGTTGCCGGAGGCGGGGAACGTCTCGGCGTCACCGGTGCCCGGGTCGAGATGCAGGGCGACGGGCTTGGCGGTGGTCTCCGCCCACAGGCCGGTGCCGGGCAACTCCGCCCGGACCCTGACCTCCTGGAAGCGGCCCTTGTCCAGCCAGGCCCAGGTCGGGAGGTTGACGGTGGACCTGGCGGCCGGCTTCAGCTCGACCGAGGTGGTGGGCACCTTGATCTTGTTGTAGGCGTAGTCGGCGAGGGTCTCGGGAGTGGGGGCGTCCGGGTCGTCGGGGACCTGCCCGGCCGGGACCCAGAACATCAGCTTGCTGCACAGCGAGCCGTCGTCGATGGCCTCGATGCCGTCGGGGGCCACCCCGCGCCAGAAGTAGCCGTCCTTGCCGAGGTTGTAGTTCTTGTACCCCGGGACCGAGGCCGGCTCGGTGAAGATGGTGGTGGTGTCCTTGCCGTCCTTGAAGTGGTCGGTCCACAGCCCCTTGCCGAACCACGCGGTGCGCATACCGACGTCACCGTCGCCGACGTGCTCGGAGAAGTCCTTCAGCTGCTGCGGGGTGAAGACGGGCTCGTACCAGCACTGCGGCGGCTTCCAGTTGACGTCCGTGGCGGAGACGGAGCCCAGCTTGCCGCCGGTGGGGCCGCTGATCCGGGTGACCTTGATACGGGAGTAACTCGCCGAGGCGGAGAGCTCGTTGCCCTCGGCCCCGCCTCGCGTGCCGGTGCCCCCGTCTCCGATCGCGACGGCGGGCGTGGCACTCAGCAGGGCCACGACGAGCGACGCGGCGAGCACGGGTATGCCCCGCAGGCGCGGCCTCACCGGGAGCACCCGCCCCGCGTCGAGTGGACGGACGAGTTCTGCCAGACCCCCTGGGCGCTCCGCGCCATCGAGACCGTGTAGACGACGTAGGGGTTGGTGCCCGCGGGATTACCCGCCTCCTTCCCCGTCTTGCGGTTCTTCGTGTACGCCTTGCTCTCGTCCGTGCAGTAGGTGACGGACGCGCCCTTGCCGCCGCTGCCCACGACGACCTTGGGGTCGAAGACGGGCAACTCGCCCATGACGGTGAGGTTCTTGTCGGTGTACGTCTTGATCCACGCCTTGGTCTGCCCGACGACGCCCTCGCTGTCGTAGAAGGTGACGTCCGTGCTGTCGGGGTTGTTCGCGATGATCGCCGCGTAACCCGCCTTGAGCTCTTCCCTGGCGTCGTCGAGCACCGCCTGCTTCGCCGGATCGCCGCTCGTCCAGTTCTCGAACGCGAGCTGGAAGCTGCTCGGCAGCGTGATCACCGGGCGTTTGACGCCGGACGCGGCTGACGATGCCGAGGCGGACGCCGACGGGCTGCCGGACCGCGTGTCCGCGCCTTTGATGTCATCCGTCCTGCCGCCGTCACCGCTTCCGCCGCAGGCGGTCAGCAGGAGGGCCGCGGCGGCCGTCAGGGTGGGCAGGGTCAGGGTGCGGCTGGCCACGGTTGAGTCTCCCCCGGAGTTCGGCATGTGTGCAGCTGGGAACGAAGCTAGCAGGGGGGTATGACAGTCCCTTGTGTGCTGATGGGGGGTTGTGT
This sequence comes from Streptomyces sp. NPDC048417, assembly GCF_040651615.1. Classification (NCBI taxonomy): domain Bacteria; kingdom Bacillati; phylum Actinomycetota; class Actinomycetes; order Kitasatosporales; family Streptomycetaceae; genus Streptomyces; species Streptomyces sp. NPDC048417. The sequence goes on from NZ_JBEZKI010000007.1 coordinate 182,941, forward strand.
GGGGCATGTGGAGAGGCGGTGTGCGGACCGGGTGGCGGTAACTCCGGCCAATGGGGCCTCGCTTGTCGAAAGGGGAGGAAACGGGCCGCCGTTCGCCGCTCTTCCCTTCGACGCTGTCGGTGCCAGTCAATAGGATCGTCAAGGGGACCTCGATAGGCTCGATGCGCCCCCGGCCCACTCCGTCCACACACGACCCCAGGACACCCGCCATGGCGCGACGCAGCACATCAAGCTCGACGGGAAGACCGACGGGGAACCCGTCGGGTCCGCGGAACCGGACCCCGCAGCCGGTGCGGGTGCGACGGCGTACGTTCGGGGACTTCGTCAAGGCCTTCCTCGCCTTCGTGGCGCTGCTGGCACTCGTCGTCGGCGTCCCCGGCGCCCTCGCCATGACCGTCGGCTGGCCCCTGCCGCACAGCGCGCCGAAGATGGACTGGCTGTCGCAGCCGATCGGCGTCGACACGTTCCTCAACACCCTGACGGTCATCGTGTGGCTGGCCTGGGCCCAGTTCACGGCCTGCGTGCTGGTGGAGGTCAAGGCCGCCGTCTCCGGCGTCGGCCTGCCCGGCCGGGTCCCCGGCGCCGGCCCCAGCCAGCTGCTCGCCCGGCAGCTGGTCGCTGCCCTGCTGCTGGTCGGCGCCACCGCCGCCAGCCTCACCCCGGGCCTGTCGCAGCTCGGCCACAGCATGGAGGGCAACCAGAAGGGCACGGTGGCCGCCGCCCAGGCGACCCCCGGCCTTCTCGCCCAGCAGCAGGAGCAGGCCAAGAGCACCGCCGCCGCCCTCGCCGAGCAGGCCGGCCACGCCGCCGCCCAGGCCCAGGCCGAGCACGGCTCCACCGCCGCCGCGCACGGCGCGACGAAGTACTACCGGATCCAGCCGCCCGAGGGCCGCCACCACGACTCCCTCTGGGAGATAGCGCAGCGCCACCTCGGCGACGGCCGCCGGTACAAGGAGATCTACGAGCTCAACAAGGACCGCATCCAGCCCGACGGCTCCCGGCTCTCCGAGGCCAGCCTCATCCGGCCCGGCTGGATCATGGAGATGCCCGGCGACGCCCACGGCGGCGAACTCGTCGAGAACCCCGACGCGCATGTCTCGCCGGACGTCCAGCAGCAGATCGGCGACTACGCCAGGACCGGCGACCACGCCCAGCAGCACCAGCAGCAGGGCGGGCAGCACGCGGGCGAGGACGGGGCCACCGCGCAGATCTCGGTGCCCAGCCAGCGCCAGGCCGGCGGCGCCGGCACGTCCGCCCATGCGCACGACGCCTCCGGCCACTCCTCCTCCGGATCGGCTTCCGGATCCGCCTCCGGGTCGGTCTTCGGGTCTGCCTTCGGGCTGTCCGAGGCGCTGCTCGGTGCCCCCCTCCTCGCCGCCGGGCTGCTCGCCACCCTCGGCCGCCGGCGCCGGCAGGCCCTGTGGCAGTCGGCGCTCGGCGCCGTCGGCGGCCGGCGCGGCATGGAGCCGCCGACCCCGACCGGCGACGCCCAGGACGTGCAGGACGCGCTCCTGGTCGGCGCGGACCCGGAGGGCGTACGACTGCTCGACCGGTCCCTGCGCGGACTCGCCGCCGCCCTCACCGCCGAGTCCCGTTCGCTGCCGGTGGTCTACGCGGCCTGGCTCAGCCACGGCGATCTGCATCTGCAACTCGCCCAGCCCGCGGGCAAGCCCCCCGCGCCCTGGCAGCTCGGCCAGGACCAGACGTTCTGGACGCTGACCCGCGCGGACGCCGAGCGCTACGGGGACACCGACGCCGCGGCGCCGTACCCCGGCCTGGTCAGCCTCGGCACCATGGACGACTCGCGGCTGCTGCTCAACCTGGAGGCCGTGCCCGGCATCGTCTCGCTGAGCGGCCGGGAGGCCGACCGGGCCGCCGTGTTCGCCTCCGTCGCCGCCGAACTCGCCACCAACGGCTGGTCGGACCGCATGACCATCACCCTCGTCGGCTTCGGCGCCGATCTCACCCCGCTCGCCCCCAACCGGCTGCGCCACCTCGACGACGTGGACGCCCTGTTCGAGGCGATGGAGGCCGAGACCCGGCAGCGGCGCGGCGCGCTGGGCGCCGCCGGCCACGACTCGGTCCTCACCGGCCGCACCGGCCCGGCCCAGCACACCCGCTGGGCGCCGAACCTGGTGCTGCTCGCCGCCCAGCCGTCCGCCGAGGACGCGGTGCGGCTCGCCGAACTCGCCGCCGACGCCGCCCGGCTGGGCATCGGCTATCTGGTCGGCACCGAGAGCGCCGACCTGCCGGGCGCCTCCTGGGCGATGGAGATCACCCCGGACGGCAAGCTCCTCGCCCCGCTGCTCGGCCTCGAACTGGACGCCCAGCTGCTGCCCGCCGTGCAGCAGCGCGCGGTCGTCGAACTGTTCGTCGAGGCCGACCCCGAGCGCGACCCGGACGGGCCGACCAACGCCCCGCCGTTCCTCGTCGACATCAGCGAGCAGGGGCGGCCCGCGGTGTACGCGCGGCTGGTGGGACCGTACGAGATCATGGGCCTCGACACCCCGGACGGGGACCGCAGCGCGCTCCTCCACGAGGCCCTGGCGCTTCTCCTGCTGCACCGCGAGGGCGTGCACCCGCGCGTGCTGTCGTCCGCGCTGTGGCCGCGCGGGGTGACGGAGGACGTCCGCGACGCGCTCCTCGAGCGGCTGCGGGCCTGGCTGGGCACCGACCCGGACGGCAGCCCGCGGCTGCGCGCCGACGCCACCGGCCGTCTCATGCTCGCCAAGTCGGTGGTCTCCGACCTGGACGTGCTGCGCTCCCTCTACTACGAGGCCACCCAGGGCAAGGGCGTCGACAGCCGCGCGGTCCGCGGTCGCCTCCTCACCGACGCGCTCGTGCTCGTCCGCGGCCCGTTGCTCGCCGACCGCGCGGAGGGCCGGTACCGCTGGCTCACCCACGAGATCATCGACGCCCAGCTCCCGCTGCTGGTCGCCGACATCGGCCTCGCCCTGTCCGCGTTCCACCTGGAGAAGGACCGCGCGGAGAAGGCGATCGAGGCGCTCGGCGCGGCACTGAAGACCGCTGCGGCCGACGAGCGCCTCTGGAACGAGCTGCTGCGCGCCACCCACGCCACGGGCGACCCGGACCGCGTCCGCGCCCTCGCCGCCGACCTCGTCGCCCGCAGTGGGGCGCGCGGCCTGCCCCCGCGCACCGAGGCCCTCCTCGACGAACTCCTGCCGACCTGGCGCGAGAGCGCCGCCGCGACAGGATGACCGCCCTGGACCTCGCGCTGCCGGCCGCCGCCGCCCTCTGGGGTGCGGCGGCCGGCACCCTGCTGCCGCGCGCCGCGTACCGCTTCTCGGCACCGGCGGGGGAGCAGTGGCGCACCACCTGCCCCGCGGGCCACCCGCTCAGGGGCTGGCTGGGCCGCGCGCGCTGCACGGAGTGCACGACAGCCGAGGGGGCGCAGAACTTCCCCCTCACACCGGCGCACGCGACCGACTGCACGCCGCCCCCCGACGACAGTCCTGGGCCCGGCGCCGAACCCACCGAGGCGGCGCTCACCGACGGCTCCACGCCCGCGCATGCCGACCGCGGCGCGCCCGGCGCCCACACCACCGCGCCGGCTCCCGACGGCAACCTCGCGCCCGCACCCGACGGCCGGTCCGCGCCCGGCGTCCGCCCCGTCCAACCGGCGCCCGACGACGGACCCGCGCCCGGCGCCCACCCCACCCCGCCCGCGCCCGGTGGGCAGCGCACGCCCACCGCTCGTCCGCGCGCGGCCTACGGCCCCCGCACCACCCCCCTCGCCGTCGCCACCGCGCTGGTCTGCGTAACCCTGGCGCTCGCCACCGGTACCCGCCCCGAGCTGGCCGTCTGGCTGGTGCTCGCGCCGGTGGGCGTGCTGCTCGCGGTGGTCGACTTCCGGGTGCAGCGCCTCCCCGACCCCCTCACGCTCCCCCTCGCGGCCGCGGCGCTCGCCCTCCTCGGTGGGGCCGCGCTGCTCCCCGAACACGCCGGCGACTGGCTAACCGCCCTCTACGCGGCCCTCGCGCTCGGCGGCGCCTACTTCGTCCTCTTCCTCATCAACCCCGGCGGGATGGGCTTCGGCGACGTGAAGCTCGCGCTCGGCATGGGCGCCGTCCTCGGCTGGTACGGCTGGCCCACCGTGCTGCTCGGCACCTTCGCCGGCTTCCTGTTCGGCGCGCTGTACGGCGGTGCGCTCGTCGTCGTACGGCGGGCCGGGCGCAAGACGGCGATCGCGTTCGGGCCGTTCCTGATCGCGGGCGCGTTCGCGGGGCTGCTGGTCGGCGCGTACACGGCCTGAGGTCCGGCCGCTCGGAGGCCTGGCGTAGGCTGGCCGGGTCTGTCCACAACCCTTGACGAAAGGGACGCCCAGGTGACCGAGAAGGCCGACCTCCAGTCTGTCCTCGACCGTGCCGCCGCCGGTGGGCGGATCACCCCGGAAGAGGCGCTCGACCTCTACCGCGACGCGCCTCTGCACGCGCTGGGCGCCGCCGCCGACGCCGTACGCCGCCGCAGGTACGCGGGTACCGAGCACATCGCCACGTACATCATCGAGCGGAACATCAACTACACGAACGTGTGCGTCACGGCGTGCAAGTTCTGCGCCTTCTACGCGGCCCCCAAGGACACGGCCAAGGGCTGGACCCGCGACCTCGACGACATCCTGCGCCGGTGCGCGGAGACGATCGAGCTGGGCGGCACCCAGATCATGTTCCAGGGCGGCCACCACCCCGACTTCGGCGTCGAGTACTACGAGCAGAACTTCAAGGCGATCAAGGACGCGTTCCCGCAGCTGGTGATCCACAGCCTGGGGGCGTCCGAGGTCGAGCACATGGCCCGGATCTCCGGCGTCTCGGTCGAAGAGGCCATCACCCGCATCCACGAGGCGGGCCTCGACTCCTTCGCGGGCGCCGGCGCGGAACTCCTCCCCGCGCGCCCCCGCAAGGCCATCGCGCCCCTCAAGGAGAGCGGCGAGCGCTGGCTGGAGATCATGGAGGCGGCGCACAACCTGGGCGTGGAGTCCACGTCGACGATGCTCATGGGCACCGGCGAGACCAACGCCGAGCGCATCGAGCACCTGAGGATGATCCGGGACGTCCAGGACCGCACGGGCGGCTTCCGGGCCTTCATCCCGTACACCTACCAGCCCGAGAACAACCATCTGAAGGGCCGCACGCAGGCGACCCTCTTCGAGTACCTGCGGATGATCGCGATCGCCCGGGTCTTCCTCGACAACGTCGCCCACATCCAGGGCTCCTGGCTGACGACCGGCAAGGAGGTCGGCCAGCTCTCGCTCCACTACGGCGCCGACGACCTCGGCTCGATCATGCTGGAGGAGAACGTCGTCTCGTCGGCCGGCGCCAAGCACCGCTCCAACCGCCTGGAGATCATCGACCTGATCCGCAAGGCGGGCCGCGTCCCGGCGCAGCGCGCCACGACGTACGAGCACCTCGTCGTCCACGACGACCCGGCGAACGACCCGGTGGACGAGCGGGTGATGTCCCACATCTCGTCGACGGCGATCGAGGGCGGGACGGCGCACCCGGAGTTGAAGCTTCTCACCTCCAACTGACCGGGCCGTGGAGACGATTCACACGGCGGACCGGGTCTTCGCCGCCTGGGACTCCGAGCCGATCGAGAACGGCGCCGTGGTGGTCGTACAGGACCGGATCGGCGCCGTGGGTACGTACGAGGAGCTGCGCGGGGCGTTCCCGCAGGCGCGGGTACGCCGGTGGCCGGGGTCCCTCGGCCCCGCCCGGCTCCACGACGGCCCCCTTCCGGACGCCCCCAGCCCGCGCGAGCGCGTGCACGCCGTGCTGAAGCGGGGAGCGGTGGTGGTCCTGGAGGCGTACGTCGACTCACCCGGACTCCGGGCGGCGGCGGAACGCAACGATGTCTCCGTGGTCCTGGCACCGCGCCCCGCACGGCTCGTCGAGACAGCCAGAGCCGACCTGGCCGTGTTCGACGAGGCGGGGGCGTGCGTCGCGACGGTGTGCGCGGGGCGACTTGTCCACAGACGGAAGTAGCAGCGCCCCGTAAGGGGCGCGGGGCCGTATCGGTATGCGGCTCCGCCGTGTGTGCGCGATCCGCCCCCACCGGCCCGCGGACGGCACTCAGCCCGCGAACGCCTTCGCGAACGCCCCCGAACTCTGACTGACCCCACTGCAGTCGGTCGCGGCGTCGTCGTCACCCGAACTCCCGCTCTCGCACTGCTGGTCCCGGAACGTCGACCACATCGAGACCCAGGCGATGCCCTTCTCGTCCGCGAAGCTTCGCACGTCGGCGGCGTCCGACAACGTGAGCGTCTCCCCGTCCACGTCGTTCACCCCGATCATCGAGGTCAGCGCCATCCCGCCCCACGCCCCCGCGTCGGACAGCCCGAACACCTTCTTCAGCTGCGTGTGCGTGGCCTTCGCCGAGGTGACCGCGTAGTCGCCCATGTCCCCGTCGTACGACTCGCCGTAGTTCATGGTCATGATGTCGACCGTCGAGACCTGCACGTCGTACTTGTTCGCGGACTCCAGCAGCGCGAGGCCGTCGGAGTCGAGCCCCGACGGCATCACGGGCAGGGTGAAGGAGACCTCCAGGTCCGGCCGTTCCTTCTGGAGCTGCGCGATCGCCTGCGACCGCAGGGCGACCGAGTCGGAGTCGGTCAGCGTGTCGCCCTCGATGTCGAAGTCGGCCTGGGTGGAGCCCGCGGCGTCCAGCGCGGCGCCGTACGCCGCGGCGAGCTTCGACGCGCTGGAGCAGGTCGTCGCGAGCTCCTTGCCCGAGGCCCCGCCGAAGGACACCCGGACCGACGCGCCGTCCTGCTTCAGCTCGGAGATCCGGGACTTCACGGCCGAACTGCCGATCGCGGTCGTCCCGTTCCACTTCGGCGTGCAGCTGCTGCCGTCGGAGATCACGAAGGCCAGGTTGTACGCCGACGGTGAGCCCGCGTCGTCCGTGCCGGCGGCCTCCGTTGCGCTGACGTAAGGCGCGTAGGACGTACTCGATGTATCGGATGTGCCTGATGTGTCTGATGTGCCGGACTCGGCGGTGGCGCTCGGCGAGGCCGAACCCCGCTTCGACGGTGCGGGCGCCGCGTCCGACGTGCCGTCGGAGCCCGAGGAGCACCCCGTCACTGCCATGGCAAACAGGCAGGTAAGCCCAGCGGCCGGCCTCAGGAAACCCCGCATTAAGATGCACCCGCTCTCGTGATTTGTGTCTCAGGACCGAAACAAACCCTGATTCCAAAGGAAAACGTCTCACACGTACGTGGTGTTCAACCGTTCGATCAATACATAGAAAACTCATGGAATGAAGGGTGCGAATCAGATGAACAGGGCGATGTAAAAGGGGCGTTGAGTAGGTTTCCCCTCCCGTGTGGTCTCCGCAGGTGTTCACAGAATCTCTCAGCGAAAAGACAGGTAAAGGCGTTTCTCATGGGCGCCTCACAAGAACTCTGAAGGCGATCACATAAAGGCTCCCTAATATCTCGGGATATGCAATCCGAGCCTGCCATCGAAAGCCGCGCCGCCGGGCGCGGTCGCCGCCGCAAACAAGGCAACGGGTCTGCCGAGGGGCCCGTTTTCGTCGACTCTTCGGGACGCCGGTCCAAGCTGCTGCGCCGCGTCGGCCTTCTCCTCGGCGTCGTCTGCCTCGCCTACACGGGCGTGCTCGGCGCCGCCTTCATGGGCTGGGGCACCTCGCTCACCCCGGACTCGCTGCTCCCCGACTTCGCACGCGCGGGCAACGCCCCCGGCGGCGAGCGCCCGCAGGGCGGCATCGGCCGTCAGGCCGGCCTGCCCAGCGGCCGCCCGACGGCGCCGCCCTCGACAACGGCCGCCCCGTCGGCATCCGCATCCGCATCCGCATCCGTGTCCGCCTCCGCCACCGCCAACTGACCGGAACGCAGGCCCCTTTCCCATGACTACACCGACCTCCTCACGCGGCCGCAGGCGCGCCCCCTCCCGCATCGAGCGGGCGGCCGGCCGGGCCGCGGCGCTGCAGAAACCACGTGTCATCCTCGCCCTGCTGCTCCTGCTGGCGCTGACCTGCGTGATGCTGCTCGACGGCTATCTGCGCGCAGAGGTCGGCGGCGACCAGCGGGTCCGCACCGGCGCCAGCTCCAGCAAGGTGCCGGACAAGGTCCTCGACGGCGGCCCGATCCTCACCTTCCGGGGCGGCCAGGCGACGACGATCTCGGTCCCCTCCAAGACCATCGCCCTCACCTTCGACGACGGCCCGAACCCGACCTACACCCCGCAGGTCCTCAAGATCCTCGACCAGTACGACATCCCGGCCACGTTCTTCCTGGTCGGTTCGATGGTGTCGCGCTACCCGAGCATCGTGAAGACCATGGTCGAGCAGGGCAACGAAGTGGGCATCCACACCTTCACGCACGTCGACCTGTCGTACCAGAGCGACGCCCGGGTCAACCGTGAGATGCAGCAGACCCAGCTGGCGCTCGCGGGCGCGGCCGGGATCACGACGACCCTGTTCCGCGCGCCGTACTCCTCGGAGACGGACGCCATCGACAACTACAGCTGGCCCGTCTACCAGAAGCTCGGCAAGGAGGGCTACACCAGCGTCTTCGTCGACACCGACAGCGACGACTGGAAGAAGCCGGGCGTCTCCAAGATCATCAACTGGGCCACGCCGAAGAAGAACAAGGGCGCCTCGGTGCTCTTCCACGACGCCGGTGGCGAGCGCTCGCAGACGATCAAGGCGCTGCCTCAGTACATCAAGAAGATGAAGGCGAAGGGCTACACCTTCACCACCATCAGCGGTGTCATCCAGAAGCAGGGCACGGGCAACGGCCAGTCCGCCACGACGGCCGGAGGTACCGGCGGCACCGGAGCTACCAGCGGCACGTCCGCCACCGGAGTCGCCGAGGCCGGCGCCCTCACCGGCACCGCAACGGGCTCCGGCAGCGGAAACACCGGCGGAAACGGCACCGGCACCGGTACCCCGCCCAGCGGAACCACCCCGAACGGCGAGAACGCCCCGAGCGCGGGCGCGGGCGCGGGCACGGGCAACAGCAACAGCAACCGCAACCGCAACCCCCTCACCACCGGCCTCCAGGCGGCCCACCGCACCGCCACCGGCATGACCCTCTACGAGGGCAAGGCGCTCCTCGTGGCGGTCGCGATCGCCGAATGGGCGCTGCCGGTGCTGTCGGTCCTGCTACTCGTCGTCGGCGTCGCGGTCATGGGCCGCTTCGGCATGATGCTGCTCATCGCCCGCCGCCACTACCGGCTGCGCAACAAACGCCGGTTCAGCTGGGGGCCGACGGTCACCAGACCGGTGAGCGTGATCGTCCCGGCGTACAACGAGAAGGAGTGCATCGCCAACACCCTGGAGTCGCTGGCGCAGAGCACCCACCCGATCGAGGTCATCGTCGTCGACGACGGCTCCACGGACGGCACCTCGGAGATCGCCCGCGCCGCCGCCGACAAGCTCGGCATGGCCAACGTCCGGGTCATCCGCCAGGAGAACGCCGGCAAACCGGCCGCCCTCAACAACGGGGTCCGCAGCGCCAGTTACGACATCGTCGTGATGATGGACGGCGACACGGTCTTCGAACCGGAGACGGTACGACACCTCGTGCAGCCCTTCGCCGACCCCGAGGTCGGCGCGGTCGCCGGCAACGCCAAGGTCGGCAACCGCAACACGATCATCGGTGCCTGGCAGCACATCGAGTACGTGATGGGCTTCAACCTGGACCGCCGCATGTACGACCTGTTGCGCTGCATGCCGACGATCCCCGGCGCGATCGGCGCGTTCCGCCGCGAGGCGGTGCTGGAGGTCGGCGGGATGAGCGAGGACACCCTCGCCGAGGACACCGACATCACCATCGCCATGCACCGCGCGGGCTGGCGGGTCGTCTACCAGGAGCACGCCAAGGCCTGGACCGAGGCGCCCGCTTCGCTCAAGCAGCTGTGGTCCCAGCGCTACCGCTGGTCGTACGGCACCATGCAGGCCCTGTGGAAGCACCGCAAGTCCCTGACGGACAAGGGCCCCTCGGGCCGCTTCGGCCGGGTCGGCATGCCGCTGGTGGTGCTCTTCCAGATCGTCACGCCCGTCTTCGCCCCGCTCATCGACGTCTTCACGGTCTACTCCATGATCTTCGTCGACTTCGAGGCGGCCCTGCTGGCCTGGCTGGCGGTCCTCGGCATCCAACTGGGCTGCGCGGCCTACGCGTTCCGGTTGGACAAGGAGCGCTACCGCTACCTCCTGATGATGCCGCTCCAGCAACTGGCCTACCGTCAGATGATGTACCTCGTCCTCATCCACTCCTGCATCACCGCCCTCACCGGCGGCCGCCTGCGCTGGCAGAAACTCAAGCGCACCGGCGAGGTAGGCACGCCGGCGGGGGTGAGCGGCTGATGACCTGGGACCAGCAGCAGAACCCGTACCAGCAGGGCTACGGCTACGACCACGGCGGCTACGACCACGGCGGCTACGACCACGGCGGCTACGACCACGGCGGCTACGACCGCGGCGGCTACGACCATGGCGGCTACGGTCAGCAGCCGCAGTACGGTCAGCAGCAGTACGCGCAACAGCCGTATCCGCAGCAACAGCAGTACGTCGAGCACGGGCCCACCCCGGTGGCGGAGCAGACGGCCCCGCTTCCGGCGGTGGCACCGGAGCCCGAGCCGGGGCCCGTGTCCGAACCGGAGTCCCCTGCCCATGAACCGGCACCCGCTCCCGATCCGCGGCCCAAGCCCCCCGGCAGGGACCGCTACTTCGACACCCTCCGCGCGGTCGCCCTGATCCGTGTCGTCACCTACCACACCTTCGGCTGGGCCTGGTGCGGCATGGTGTTCCCCTCCATGGGCATCATGTTCGGCCTGGCCGGCACGCTGATGGCGAAGTCCCTGGAGCGTCCGGCGCTGAAGGTGGTCAAGAGCCGGCTGCGTCGTCTCCTCCCGCCGTTCTGGTTCTGGGGCTTTTTCGTCGTGCTGGCGATGCTGGTCCACGACTGGATGCCGGGCTGGCAGATCGTCTACTGGGTCGTGCCGCTCGGCGACCCGCCGGGCAACGCGTGGGGCGAGCAGGCCTGGGAGATCCTCTGGTACCTGCGGACGTACCTCTGGTTCGTCCTCCTCTCCCCGGCCCTGCTGTGGATCTTCCGTAAGGCGCCCGTCCCGGTCCTCGTCCTCTCCCTCGTCCCGATCCTGATCCTGAACTTCGTCTGGTCCGGCCCGGACAACCGGCTCGGCAGCGCCCTGTGGGACCTGTCGACGTACCTCTTCTGCTGGATCCTCGGCTTCGCCCACCGCGACGGTGTGCTCCAGCGGATGAAGCCGGCCCTGGTGGTCGTCGCCTCGCTCGCCGCCATGGGGTACGGCGGCTGGTACGCCTTCTCGCACCAGGCCGACTTCGGGACCTACGACCTGGACGAGAACCCTCTCGCGCAGGCCTTCTGGTCGGCCGGGTTCGTGCTGCTGCTGATGTGGGCGAAGGCGTATTTCAGGATCGACTTCGCCTGGCTGACCCGCTTCCGGCGGCTGGACCGCACGGTCACCGTCTTCAACGCCCGCGCGGTGACGATCTACCTCTGGCACGAGATCGCGCTGATCCTGGCGGTCCCGCTGATCGACCAGATGTGGAACGTGCCCGCGTTCGAGAAGTGGCTCCCGCTGGACAGCCAGTGGTTCATGTTCGGCGTCGGCTGGATCCTGATCGCCGTGTTCATCCTGCTGTGCGGCTGGGTGGAGGACGTGGCGGCGAAGAAGAAGCCCCGGCTTCTGCCGTGAGGGAGGGCTGCAAGAATGGCGAGGTGACCCGCGCCTCCCTGAACAAGCAGCCGCACGAAGTCGCCTCGATGTTCGACGACGTGGCGGAACGGTACGACCTGACCAACGACGTGCTGTCGCTCGGCCAGGACCGGCACTGGCGGAAGGAGGTCGCCCGGGCGGTCGACGCGCGACCCGCGCAGAAGGTCCTCGACCTGGCGGCCGGCACGGGCACCTCCTCCCAGCCGTTCGTCCGGGCCGGCGCCTACGTCGTGCCCTGCGACTTCTCCCTCGGCATGCTCCAGGTCGGCAAGCGGCGCACCGCCTGGATGCCCTTCACCGCCGGGGACGCCACCCGGCTGCCGTTCAAGGACGACACCTTCGACGCCGTCACGATCTCCTTCGGCCTGCGCAACGTCCAGGACACCGACGCGGCGCTGCGCGAGATGTACCGGGTGACGCGCCCCGGCGGCCGGGTGGTGATCTGCGAGTTCTCGCATCCCACCTGGGCGCCCTTCCGGACCGTCTACACCGAGTACCTGATGCGCGCGCTGCCGCCGGTCGCCCGCACGGTCTCCTCCAACCCGGACGCCTACGTCTACCTCGCCGAGTCCATCCGAGCCTGGCCCGACCAGCCCGCGCTGGCCGGACGGCTGCGTGAGGCGGGCTGGTCGAAGGTGGCCTGGCGCAACCTCACCGGCGGAGTGGTCGCCCTGCACCGGGGCTTCAAGGAGGCCTGAACCCGCCTCCGCGAAGCCCGAGCCCCGTCCTGGGCGTCACCCGCCGATCACCTCGAAGGTGTCACCGGGCTGGTCCAGCTCCCGTTGCAGCCCGCCCGTCGGTGGCCGTGGGATGCGTGGCTCGCGCACGCCTCCGCCGCCCTCGCCCTCACCGAAGTCGAACCACACGTACACCAGCGAGTCCCGCGGCACCTCGGCACCGGCCTGCGGGAACTGGCGTACGACGTAGTCGACGACCGCGAGATGGAAGTCCGGCCGGTCCGGCGCGTTGAGGAACAGTCCCCGCGCCTGGGCGGTCTCGCGCGCGTCCACGGCCATCAGTCCGACCAGCCGTGGCACGCGCACTTCGGGTGTTTTGGGTGTTATATGCACAGATGTCACCCCCAGCGGTACTGGAAGGGTAACCCCGGGCACGCGGCACTCGGAAGCTGCGAGTGTCTTTCTGTAACAGATCGTTACTCTATGTTACCATCTCGCAGGTCGAGCCGGAAGCAGAGCGCGTCCTCCTGGAGCCGAGGGTGCGGGAACGTCTCCGCGAGCTCCATCCCGAGGCGCCGGGCGACCGCGACCGACCGCTCGTTCCCGGGCCGCACCATCGCCACCACCTTCGGCACGCCCGCCGCCCGCAGCCGCTCCAGCGTCGCCAGCGCCGCCGCCGTCGCGTACCCCTGGCCCCAGTGCTCCCGGCCGAGCCGCCAGCCGATCTCGATCTCGCCCTGGGGCCCCCAGTCCCGCGGCCACGGCTGGGCTCCGGTGAAGCCGATGACCCGCCCGGACTCGTCGGCCATCGTCCACAGGCAGAAACCGAACTCCGCGTCGTGCCGGCGCTGCCGGGCGGTGAGCTCCTCGTAGACGGACAGCTCCGCGGACCTGCCGCCGTGGAACTCTATGACGTCCGGGTCGTCGAAGACCCGGTACCAGGCGAACGCGTCCTCGTGCGTGGGCACACGCAGCCTTACCGCGGGGAGAGCTCGGTTCACAGGAGCAGCCCTTCAGCCGGGTGATCAGTACCGCTGAATAGACTGCCCATGTCCAGTGCCGGTCGGCACGCAGATTTCGAGCCTTGGGGAGCCCCCGCCGTGACCGAGCCCCTCTCCGAAAACACCGCCGATGTCATCGTCGTCGGCGCGGGGCCAGCCGGCTCCACGACGGCGTACCACCTCGCCAAGTCCGGTCTGGACGTACTCCTGCTGGAGAAGACCGAGTTCCCGCGCGAGAAGGTGTGCGGCGACGGACTCACCCCGCGGGCGGTGAAGCAGCTGGTCGCCATGGGTGTCGACATCTCCGAGGAGGCCGGCTGGCTGCGCAACAAGGGCCTGCGCATCGTCGGTGGCGGCAACCGCCTCCAGCTGGACTGGCCGGATCTCGCCTCCTTCCCCGACTACGGTCTGGTCCGCAAACGCGACGACTTCGACGAACAGCTCGCCCGCCAGGCGCAGAAGGCGGGCGCTCGCCTCTTCGAGCGCTGCAACGTCGGCGCCCCGATCATCGACGACCGCACCGGCCGGATCACCGGTGTGCACGCCAAGCTCGGCGAGGAGAAGCGCGAAGTCACCTTCCACGCGCCGCTCGTCGTGGCCGCCGACGGCAACTCCACCCGCCTCTCCCTCGCGATGGGCCTGCACCGCCGCGAGGACCGCCCGATGGGCGTGGCCGTCCGGACCTACTTCACCTCCCCCCGTCACGAGGACGACTACCTGGAGTCCTGGCTGGAACTCTGGGACCGCCGCGGCCCCCAGGACCGCCTGCTGCCCGGCTACGGCTGGATCTTCGGCATGGGCGACGGCACCTCCAACGTCGGCCTGGGCGTCCTGAACACCTCCGACTCCTTCAAGGAACTGGACTGGCGCGAGGTACTCAAGGCCTGGTGCGCCTCCATGCCCGCGGACTGGGGCTACACCCCGGAGAACATGACCGGCCCGATCCGCGGCGCGGCCCTTCCCATGGCCTTCAACCGCCAGCCCCACTACACGCGTGGCCTGCTCCTCGTCGGCGACGCCGGCGGCCTGGTGAACCCCTTCAACGGCGAGGGCATCGCCTACGCCATGGAATCCGGCCAGATCGCCGCCGAAGTCATCGTCCAGGCGCACGCGCGGGCCACGCCCGGCCAGCGCGAGACGGCCCTGCAGCGCTACCCGCAGGTCCTCAAGGACACCTACGGCGGCTACTACACGCTGGGCCGCGCCTTCGTGAAGCTCATCGGCAACCCGAAGGTCATGCAGATCGCGGCCCAGCGTGGCCTGACCCACCCGCTGCTGATGAAGTTCACCCTGAAGCTCCTGGCGAACCTCACCGACCCGACCGGCGGCGACGCGATGGACCGCATCATCAACGGCCTGAGCAGGGTGGCCCCGAAGGCGTGAGTGCCGCTACGGGGCGAGGGCCGGTACCGCTAGGCGGTGAGTGCCGGTACGGGGTGAGCGCCGCTAGGCGGTGAGTGCCTCGATGGTGGCGGCTCTGTGGGCGTAGACCTCCTCCCGCCGGGCCGCCACCTGCCGCAGTGCCTCCTTCCGGTCCCGCCCCGAGAGCCGGTCGAGAAACACGCGTCCGTTCACATGGTCGGTCTCGTGCGCCAGGCAGCGGGCGAAATACCCCCTTCCCTCAAGGGTGAGCGGATTGCCGTCCTTGTCCTGTCCGTGTACGACCGCCCGGTCCGGGCGGGGTACGTCCATGACCGCACCCGGCACCGACAGGCAGCCCTCGCTGTCGTCGAGCAGCCGCCGCCCGCCCGGGTCCGGTGTCTCCAGCACGGGGTTGACGACGTGCCCGACATGTCGGACACCGTCGTCATCGGGGCAGTCGTACACGAACAGCCGCAGATCGACCCCGACTTGGTTGGCCGCGAGGCCGGCTCCGTCGGCGATGTACATGGTGAGGAACATGTCGTCGATGAGTGCGGCGAGGTCGGGTCCGAACTCCGTGACGTCCCGGCACGGCTTGTGCAGGACTTCCTCACCGGTCTCGGTGATCCGGCGCACCGAACCGCGCCGGGCCTCGGGGGCGTGACGGGGGTAGTAGTCCAGGGGGTTGCCCTGGACGAAGACGCGTGGCATCGCGGTGTCCCCTTCTCGGGTCTCGGGCCGCTCCGTGCGAGCGGCATGCATCGAGGATCCCAGGAGTCACCGGATCACGGGCAGGCCTGTGGAAAACCCTGGCGGGGGGCCTGTGGAAAACCGGGACAGGGCGGCCCGTGGCCGGACGACCCGCGGTGGGACGGCCTGCGGTGGGGCGGCCCGCGGCCGGACGACCCGCGGTGCGGGCCCGTCGTAGGGCGGCCGCACGCGGCCGTCGCGGGGCCGTCGCGGGGCGAGCGCGCCGGAAGGGCCGCTGCCCCCGAGCGGCTGCGGCCCTACCGTGCTTGTGCGATGCCCGAGTTGCCTCGGGTTGTATCGGGTTGCCCTTGTTGTCAGAGCACCCGCACCGCGCCGGTCGGCGGGTCGTAGTCCAGCGGGTGCTCCCCGACGCCGCTGGAGGGGTTCTGCGCGCCCACGAACATGCCGTCGCCCACGTACACGGCCACGTGGTACGCACTGCCGGCGCTGCCCCAGTAGAGGATGTCGCCGGGCTGGAGGTTGCTCAGCGAGACCTGGGTGCCCTGCGTCGACTGGTCCTGGGAGACGCGCGGCAGGCTGACGCCGACCGACTTGAAGGCGGCCTGCACGAGACCCGAGCAGTCCCACGAGTTGGGGCCCGTGCCGCCGGAGACGTAGGCGTCGCCGATCTGTGCCTTCACGAAGGCGACCACAGCGGCCGCCGAACCGGTCGCCGTGGACGTGCTCGTGGAGGCGCTGGAGCTCGTGGAGGTGGCGCTGAGCGTGGTCCGCTCGGCGCTGCGCGAGGCGGCACGCTCAGCGGCTTCCTTGCGGGCCTCCTCGGCCTTCTTCTTGGCCTCGGCCTTCTTCTTCGCCTCAGCGAGGTCCGACTTGGCCTGCTTCGCGGCCTTTGTTGCGGCCGCGTCGCGCTCGGCCTGGAGCGCGTAGTTCGCGGCGGCCTGCTGTGTGGCGTCGGCGGACTGAGCCACCTGGGTGGCCAGATCGGCCGTCAGAGTGGGCAGTTCGAGCGTCTGCGTCACGGGTTCGGCGGCACTCGCCGAGGCCGCGCCCGCCGCTGCCATGCCGAGGACGCCACTGGCAACTCCGGCGCGCACGGCGATGCTTGTCGTCGCGCTGCGGCGGGCTTTCCGGTGGCTGCGTATGTGAGCGGTGTGGGACATGGGAACAACCGGTACCAGGGGCTCCTTCATATCTTCAAGAAACGTGTGCTGCGCCACAGTTGTTCAATCGGGGCTGTGAATGCTGTGCGGGTGGTTCTTTATTGACGCCGTAACGGACATTGCGGGCGCCCGCGATCACGCCTGTGATCACGTTCTTTCGTCATAACGTCCGAATTGCCCCCCGCCTACCATCGGTTGAGATGATTGGCCAAGCCCGGTTCTCAGGGTCCTCTCATCAATGTGGCGGAGGTCACGGAACGGTTACCGGGAGGGGTGCGTCTCGTGTGCGGGTCGAGCCCGCCCGAGTTCGTGAACGTGTGCACGCGTCCACATCACCTCCCGCACCTCCCTCTGATGTGTGAACGCGGTCCCCTATCAAGACGGTCCGTCCATCGCGAATTTGCATGCAGAGGAACCCTCTTGATATAGAGACGCCTGCTCGAAACCGGCTCCCGCCTGCGCGGACAGTGGAAAATGTCACCTCTGGTGATCAGCTGAACGCTTCGGGTGCGAAGATCACCACTCATCCGACTTCATGATCGATCGTCAGGTGGTGGAGATCACAAAGCTTGTGTAATACCCCGTGTCGCAGATCACAGAGCGACGGGCATAAGATGCGAGGCAGCTGGGCTTGTGACCTGCTTCACATGTTCGCGATCTTCGCCCGGGACGTGCGGGGTTCGCGTGACGGATGAGGCAAGTGGGGCCCGGTCGAACCGCCACCAGTCAGTGCCGACTGAGAGGAGCGAGGAGCGGTGAACGCGTATGCGCCCATCCTCGTACTGGGAGCCCTCGGGGCAGGCTTTGCGATCTTCTCCGTGGTCATGGCCACGCTGATCGGTCCGAAGCGGTACAACCGCGCCAGGCTCGAAGCCTACGAGTGCGGAATCGAGCCGACCCCCACGCCGGCCGGCGGCGGGCGTTTCCCGATCAAGTACTACCTGACGGCGATGCTCTTCATCGTCTTCGACATCGAGATCGTCTTCCTCTACCCCTGGGCCGTCACCTTCGACGCCCTGGGTGTTTTCGGGCTCGTGGAGATGCTGCTCTTCGTGCTCACCGTCTTCGTCGCGTACGCGTACGTATGGCGGCGCGGCGGCCTGGAATGGGACTGAGGAGCTTTTAAGTCATGGGACTCGAAGAAAAGCTGCCGAGCGGTTTCCTGCTGACCACCGTCGAGCAGGCCGCGGGCTGGGTACGCAAGGCGTCCGTCTTCCCCGCCACCTTCGGCCTCGCCTGCTGCGCCTTCGAAATGATGACGGCGGGAGCGGGCCGGTACGACCTGGCGCGGTTCGGCATGGAGGTCTTCCGCGGTTCACCGCGCCAGGCCGACCTGATGATCGTCGCCGGCCGGGTCAGCCAGAAGATGGCGCCCGTCCTGCGGCAGGTCTACGACCAGATGCCCAACCCGAAGTGGGTGATCTCCATGGGCGTCTGCGCCTCCTCGGGCGGCATGTTCAACAACTACGCCATCGTCCAGGGCGTCGACCACATCGTCCCGGTCGACATCTACCTGCCCGGCTGCCCGCCCCGCCCCGAGATGCTGTTGGACGCGATCCTCAAGCTCCACCAGAAGATCCAGTCCTCCAAGCTCGGCGTCAACGCCGAGGAAGCGGCCCGCGAGGCGGAGGAGGCGGCGCTCAAGGCTCTGCCCCTGATCGAGATGAAGGGGCTGCTGCGGTGAGCGACGCGAACGGCCACAACGGGGCCAACCCCGAGAAGGACCTCGCCACCGACAACCTCCCCGGCCAGCGCGGCCAGGGCGGCGAGGAGATCCGTGTCCAGCGCGGCATGTTCGGCGCGAACAACGGCGGCGACACCTCCGGCTACGGCGGCCTGGTCCGCTCGGTCCGGCTCCCGGGACCGGCGACCCGTCCTTACGGCGGCTGGTTCGACGAGGTCGCCGACGAACTGGAGGGCGCCCTGGAGGAACAGGGCCTGCTGCCCGGCAACGCCATCGAGAAGACGGTCGTCGACCGCGGCGAGATCACCTTCCACATCGAACGCGAGCACCTGCCGCGCGTCGCCCGCACCCTGCGCGACGACCCCGCGCTCCGGTTCGAGCTGTGCACCGGCGTCAGCGGCGTCCACTACCTCCACGACAAGGGCCGTGAGCTGCACGCCGTCTACCACCTGCGCTCGATCACCCACAACCGGCTGATCCGGCTGGAGGTCAGCGCCCCGGACGCCGACCCGCACATCCCGTCCCTGGTCTCGGTCTATCCGACCAACGACTGGCACGAACGGGAGACCTACGACTTCTTCGGGATCGTCTTCGACGGTCACCCGGCCCTGACCCGGATCCTCATGCCCGACGACTGGCAGGGCCATCCGCAGCGCAAGGACTACCCCCTCGGCGGCATCCCCGTCGAGTACAAGGGCGCCCAGATCCCGGCTCCGGACCAGCGGAGGTCGTACTCGTGAGCACACAGTCAGCATCCGCCGCGTCGACCGCCTCGGCGCGCGAGACCACCGAGGGCACCGTGTACACGGTCACCGGTGGCGACTGGGACGAGATCGTCCAGTCCGCGGCCCGCGCCGACGACGAACGCATCGTCGTCAACATGGGTCCCCAGCACCCCTCCACCCATGGGGTGCTCCGGCTGATCCTGGAGATCGACGGCGAGACCGTCACCGAGACCCGCTGCGGCGTCGGCTATCTGCACACCGGCATCGAGAAGAACCTCGAGTACCGCACGTGGACGCAGGGCTCCGCCTTCGTCACGCGCATGGACTACCTGACGTCCTTCTTCAACGAGACCGCCTACTGTCTCGGCGTCGAGAAACTCCTCGGCATCGAGGACCAGGTCCCCGACCGCGCGACGATCATCCGGGTGCTCCTGATGGAGCTGAACCGGATGTCCTCGCACCTGGTCGCCATCGCCACCGGCGGCATGGAGCTGGGTGCCACCACACTCATGATCTACGGATTCCGTGATCGTGAAATGATTCTCGACCTCTTCGAGCTGGTCACCGGCCTGCGGATGAACCACGCGTACGTCCGCCCCGGCGGACTCGCCCAGGACCTGCCGCCCGGCGCGGTCGACCAGATCCGCGAGTTCATCAAGAAGATGCGGAAGAACCTCCCCGAGTACGACAAGCTCGCCACCGGGAACCCCGTCTTCAAGGGCCGTATGCAGGGCATCGGCTATCTGGACCTGGCCGGCTGCATGGCCCTCGGCGCCACCGGGCCCATCCTGCGGGCCACCGGCCTGCCGCACGACCTGCGCAAGTCCCAGCCCTACTGCGGCTACGAGAACTACGACTTCGACGTCGCCGTCGCCGAGACCTGCGACGCCTACGGCCGCTTCCTGATCCGCCTGGAGGAGATGCGCCAGTCGCTCAGGATCGTCGAGCAGTGCCTGGACCGGCTCCAGCCCGGACCGGTCATGGTCGCCGACAAGAAGATCGCCTGGCCCGCTCAGCTCGCCCTGGGACCGGACGGACTCGGCAACTCCCTCGACCACATCAAGAAGATCATGGGCACCTCCATGGAAGCCCTGATCCACCACTTCAAGCTGGTCACCGAGGGCTTCCGGGTCCCGCCCGGACAGGTCTACACGGCCATCGAGTCACCCAAGGGCGAACTCGGGGCGCACGTCGTCTCCGACGGCGGCACCCGCCCCTACCGGGTCCACTTCCGCGACCCGTCCTTCGCCAATCTGCAGGCCATCGCGGCGATGTGTGAGGGCGGCCAGGTGGCCGACGTCATCGTCGTCATCGCGTCCATCGACCCGGTACTGGGAGGCGTCGACCGGTGAACACCTCTTCTTCGGAGCGGGGCGTCAGCCTGGGCATGCCCGAGCTGCCCGCGCCCGCGTATCCGGACGACGTCCGGGCCCGACTGGAGACGGACGCGCGCGACATCATCGCGCGCTACCCCGACTCCCGGTCCGCGCTGCTGCCGTTGCTGCATCTCGTGCAGTCGGAGGAGGGACACGTCACGCGCACCGGGATGCGGTTCTGCGCCGACGTACTGAAGCTGACCACGGCGGAGGTCACCGCGGTCGCCACCTTCTACACCATGTACCGGCGCAAGCCCTCCGGCGACTACCAGGTGGGCGTCTGCACCAACACCCTGTGCGCGGTGATGGGCGGCGACGCCATCTTCGAGACCCTCCAGGAGCACCTGGGCGTCGGCAACGGCGAGACCACCGACGACGGCAGCGTCACCCTGGAGCACATCGAGTGCAACGCGGCCTGCGACTTCGCGCCGGTCGTGATGGTCAACTGGGAGTTCTTCGACAACCAGACCCCGGCGAGCGCCCGGCGCCTGGTCGACGACCTGCGCGCCGGCCGGGACGTCGAGCCCACGCGCGGGGCCCGGCTGTGCACCTTCAAGGAGACCGCGCGGATCCTGGCCGGCTTCCCCGACGAGCGGCCCGGGGCCGTCGAGGAGAGCGGAAGCGCCGGACCCGCGTCCCTGGTGGGCCTCCGCCTGGCCAGGGGAGAGTCCGCACCCGCGCGCGTGGTCCATCCGCGCCCGGGTCCGCAGGACCGGACGGTGCACGAGCCGTCACCGGCCGAGCACCTCAGTTCCCATGATGCGCCGCAGGAGACCTCGGCCTCCGACCCGTCGCACCCGGCAGGGCCTGCCGCCGAGGAGGGGGAGTGATGACGGTGGTACCCGACCTCAAGGACACCAGCCCCGAGAAGCTGCTCGCACCCGTGCTGTCGGCCTTCTGGGACGAGGACCGGTCCTGGTCCCTGGACGTCTACCGAAGGCACGAAGGATACGAGGGGCTCCGCAAGGCGCTCGCCATGTCTCCGGACGACCTGATCGCCTACGTCAAGGAGTCCGGTCTGCGCGGCCGTGGTGGCGCGGGATTCCCGACCGGGATGAAGTGGCAGTTCATTCCGCAGGGAGACGGCAAACCGCACTATCTGGTTGTCAACGCCGACGAATCGGAGCCCGGGACCTGCAAGGACATCCCGCTCCTCTTCGCGAACCCGCACAGCCTCATCGAGGGCATCGTGATCGCGTGCTACGCCATCCGGTCGTCGCATGCCTTCATCTACCTGCGTGGTGAAGTCGTCCCCGTCCTGCGGCGGTTGCACGAGGCCGTGCGCGAGGCCTACGCGGCCGGCTACCTCGGCGAGAACATCCTGGGCAGCGGTCTCGACCTGAACCTCACCGTGCACGCCGGCGCCGGCGCGTACATCTGCGGTGAGGAGACCGCACTGCTCGACTCGCTCGAAGGCCGCCGTGGTCAACCGCGACTGCGTCCCCCCTTCCCGGCTGTCGAAGGGCTCTACGCCTGCCCGACTGTTGTGAACAACGTCGAGTCCATCGCCTCGGTTCCCGCCATCCTGCAAAAGGGCAAGGACTGGTTCAGGTCGATGGGGAGCGAGAAGTCACCCGGCTTCACGCTCTACTCCCTCAGCGGCCATGTCGCCAGCCCCGGCCAGTACGAGGCACCGCTCGGCATCACCCTGCGCCAGCTCCTCGACATGAGCGGCGGAATCCGCACCGGCCACCGCCTGAAGTTCTGGACGCCGGGCGGCTCCTCGACGCCCATGTTCACCGACGAGCACCTCGACGTCCCTCTCGACTACGAAGGAGTGGGGGCCGCCGGTTCCATGCTCGGCACCAAGGCCCTCCAGTGCTTCGACGAGACCACCTGCGTGGTGCGCGCCGTCACCCGCTGGACCGAGTTCTACGCCCACGAGTCCTGCGGCAAGTGCACCCCGTGCCGCGAAGGCACCTACTGGCTGGTGCAGTTGCTGCGCGACATCGAGGCAGGCAAGGGCGTGATGTCCGACCTCGACAAGCTGAACGACATCGCCGACAACATCAACGGCAAGTCCTTCTGCGCCCTCGGCGACGGCGCCGCGTCCCCCATCTTCTCCTCACTGAAGTACTTCCGCGAGGAGTACGAACAGCACATCACGGGCCGGGGCTGCCCCTTCGACCCGGCCAAGTCGACGGCCTGGGCGGACCGCCCGGAGGTGAACGCATGACCGTGACCACGAGTTCCCCCTCCTCAGGGGGAACGGCGGCGGTCCCGCCGCAGGACCTCGTCACGCTGACGATCGACGGCGTGGAGATCAGCGTGCCCAAGGGCACCCTGGTCATCCGCGCCGCCGAGCAACTCGGCATCGAGATCCCGCGCTTTTGCGACCACCCCCTGCTGGACCCGGCCGGTGCCTGCCGCCAGTGCATCGTCGAGGTCGAGGGCCAGCGCAAGCCCATGGCGTCCTGCACGATCACCTGCACCGACGGCATGGTCGTGAAGACCCATCTCACCTCCCCGGTCGCCGAGAAGGCCCAGCACGGGGTGATGGAGCTGCTGCTCATCAACCACCCCCTGGACTGCCCGGTCTGCGACAAGGGCGGCGAGTGCCCGCTGCAGAACCAGGCGATGTCCCACGGCAACACCGAGTCCCGTTTCCACGGCAAGAAGCGCACCTTCGAGAAGCCCGTCCCGATCTCCACCCAGGTGCTCCTCGACCGCGAACGGTGCGTGCTGTGCGCGCGCTGCACCCGGTTCTCCAACCAGGTCGCCGGCGACCCGATGATCGAGCTCCTGGAACGCGGCGCGCTCCAGCAGGTCGGCACCGGCGAGGGCGACCCGTTCGAGTCGTACTTCTCCGGGAACACCATCCAGATCTGCCCGGTGGGCGCGCTGACCTCGGCGGCGTATCGCTTCCGCTCCCGCCCCTTCGACCTGATCTCCTCGCCGTCCGTGTGCGAGCACTGCTCGGGCGGCTGCGCCACCCGCACCGACCACCGGCGCGGCAAGGTCATGCGGCGGCTCGCCGCCAACGACCCCGAGGTCAACGAGGAGTGGATCTGCGACAAGGGACGCTTCGCGTTCCGCTACGGGCAGCAGAAGGACCGCCTGGAGACCCCGCTGGTCCGCAACGCCCAGGGCGTGCTCGAACCCGCCTCCTGGCCGGAGGCGCTCGACGCGGCCGCCCAGGGACTGGCCGCCGCCCGCTCCCGGGCCGGCGTCCTCACCGGCGGCCGGCTCACCATCGAGGACGCCTACGCGTACAGCAAGTTCGCGCGCGTGGCGCTCGACACCAACGACATCGACTTCCGCGCGCGCGTGCACAGCGGCGAGGAGGCCGACTTCCTGGCCGCGCGGATCGCCGGCCGCGGCCGCGATCTCGACGGCACGGGCGTCACGTACACCGCCCTGGAGAAGGCGCCGGCCGTGCTGCTGGTCGGGTTCGAGTCCGAGGAGGAGGCGCCCGGCGTCTTCCTGCGGCTGCGCAAGGCCTGGCGCAAGCGCAAGCAGAAGGTGTTCTCCCTCGCCACGCACGCCACCCGCGGCCTGGAGAAGACCGGCGGCACGCTGCTGCCGGCCGCCCCCGGCACCGAGACCGAATGGCTGGACGCCCTCGCGGGCGGCGTCGGCCTGGAGGAGCCCGGCACACAGGCCGCCGAGGCGCTGCGCGCCGAGGGCGCGGTCATCGTCGTGGGTGAGCGGCTGGCGTCGGTCGTCGGCGGCCTGACCGCCGCCGTACGGGCCGCCACCGCCACCGGCGCACAGCTGGTGTGGATCCCGCGCCGGGCCGGGGAGCGCGGCGCGATCGAGGCGGGCGCGCTGCCGTCGCTGCTGCCGGGCGGCCGCCCGGCCACCGACCCACGCGCGCGTGACGAGGTCGCCGCCGCTTGGGGCGTGTCCGAACTCCCGCTCCGCTACGGCCGCGACACCGGCCAGATCGTCGAGGCCGCCGCCCGCGGCGAACTGTCGGCCCTCCTGGTGGCCGGCGTCGAGGTCGCCGACCTGCCCGATCCCACGCGCGCGCGTGCGGCCCTCGAGGCCGTCGGTTTCCTGGTGTCGCTGGAGCTGCGGCCCAGCGAGGTCACCGAGCGCGCCGACGTCGTCCTCCCGGTCGCCGCCGTCGCCGAGAAGGCCGGCACCTTCCTCAACTGGGAAGGCCGGGTGCGGTTCTTCGAGGCCGCGCTCAAGCCCGAGCAGATGACCCGGCGGCTGGCGCCCACCGACGCGCGCGTGCTGCAGATGCTCGCCGACGCCATGGACGTCCACCTCGGCCTGCCCGACCTGCGCACCACGCGCGCGGAACTCGACCGGCTCGGCGCCTGGGACGGGCCGAAGGCCTCCGAACCGCTGGAGACGGCCGGACCGCTGCCGCGGCCGGCGGCCGGAGAGGCCGTGCTCGCCGGACACCGGCTCCTCCTCGACCAGGGCGTCCTCCAGGAAGGCGACGAGGCCCTCGCCGGCACCCGGCACACCGCCCACGCGCGCCTGTCCGCCGCGACCGCCGCCGAAGCCGGCATCGACAACGGCGACCTCGTCGCCGTCACCTCGGCCGCCGGCACCGTCGAACTCCCGCTCAGGATCACCGAGATGCCCGACCGCGTGGTCTGGCTCCCGCTGAACTCCGTGGGCGGCGGCGTCGCCTCCGACACCGGGGCGCTGCCCGGCTCCCTCGTCCGTATCGGCCCGGCGGCCACCGCCGGTGAGGCCCCCAAGGAGGTGGAGGCATGAACCCGTACCTCGCTGCTGAAGACCTCTCCATGTTCGGCCGCGACCCCTGGTGGCTGGTCGTCATCAAGGCGGTCTTCTGCTTCGCCTTCCTGATGGTGACCGTGCTGATCTCCATCGTCATGGAGCGCAAGGTCATCGCCTGGATGCAGCTGCGCATCGGCCCCAACCG
Source organism: Streptomyces sp. NPDC048417 (assembly GCF_040651615.1). NCBI lineage: Bacteria > Bacillati > Actinomycetota > Actinomycetes > Kitasatosporales > Streptomycetaceae > Streptomyces > Streptomyces sp. NPDC048417. Next base: position 208,224 of record NZ_JBEZKI010000007.1, read on the forward strand.
GCACGGCCCCTGGGGCATGCTCCAGTCGCTCGCCGACGGCGTGAAGCTGATGCTCAAGGAAGACCTCATCGTCAAACGCGCGGACAAGGCCGTCTACATCCTCGCGCCGATCGTCGCGGCCATCCCCGCGTTCATGGCCATCGCGGTTATCCCGTTCGGACCGGCCGACAACCAGGTCTCGATCTTCGGCCACCGCACCACGATGCAGCTCACCGACCTGCCGATCGCGATGCTCTACATCCTCGCGGTCGCCTCCGTCGGCATCTACGGCATCGTCCTCGCCGGCTGGAGCTCCGGATCCACCTACCCGCTCCTCGGCGGCCTGCGCTCCTGCGCGCAGATGATCTCCTACGAGATCGCCATGGGCGCCGCGTTCGCGTCGGTGTTCCTGTACTCGGGCTCGATGTCGACGTCCACGATCGTCGCCCAGCAGCAGGGCCGCTGGTACATCGTGCTGCTGCCGGTCTCGTTCATCCTCTACGTCGTCACCATGGTCGGCGAGACCAACCGCGCCCCCTTCGACATGCCGGAGTCCGAGGGCGACCTGGTGGGCGGCTTCAACACCGAGTACTCGTCGATCAAGTTCGCGATGTTCATGCTCGCCGAGTACGTCAACATGGTGACCGTCTCGGCCGTGTCGACGACGCTGTTCCTCGGCGGCTGGCGGGCCCCCTGGCCGCTCAGCACCGTCTGGGCGGGCGCCAACCACGGCTGGTGGCCGATGCTCTGGTTCGTCGCCAAGGTCGTGCTGCTGCTGTTCGTCTTCGTCTGGCTGCGCGCCAGCCTTCCGCGGGTGCGCTACGACCAGCTGATGAAGCTCGGCTGGAAGGTCCTCATCCCGGTCTCGGTCGTCTGGCTGATGCTCGTCGCCACCGTACGGACCCTCCGCAACGAGAACTACGACTTCGCCGACATCGCCCTCTACGTCGGCGGCGGAGTCCTCGCCCTGCTGCTCCTGTCCTTCGTCGTCGACATGTTCCGCGACAAGGGCGGCAAGGAGGCCGCGCAGCCCGCCGCCGAACCGGTCGCGTTCGACCCGATGGCAGGCGGGTTCCCCGTGCCGCCGCTGCCCGGGCAGGAGCTGCCGCCGGTGCCCCGGCGCAGCCCGCGCCGGGAGCGGGAGCTGATTGTCAGTGGCGGGCCGGACACTGTCAGTGACGGATCTACGGATGGAAAGGAGGCGTCCGATGGCTGAGGAGCCCAAGGAGACCGAGCCCGGTTTCCTGAATCCCGTCGCCGGCTTCGGCGTGACCTTCAAGGCCATGTTCAAGAAGCGGCTGACCGAGCAGTACCCGGAGCAGAAGAAGACCACGGCCCCGCGGTTCCACGGACGGCACCAGCTCAACCGCCATCCGGACGGCCTGGAGAAGTGCATCGGCTGCGAACTGTGCGCCTGGGCCTGCCCCGCCGACGCCATCTACGTGGAGGGCGCCGACAACACCGACGAGGAGCGTTACTCGCCGGGCGAGCGCTACGGCCGCGTCTACCAGATCAACTACGCCCGCTGCATCCTGTGCGGCCTGTGCATCGAGGCGTGCCCCACGCGCGCGCTCACGATGACCAACGAGTTCGAGCTCGCCGACACCAGCCGCGCCAACCTCATCTACACCAAGGAGCAGCTGCTCGCCGGCCTGGAGGACGGCATGGTCGACAGCCCGCACGCGATCTTCCCGGGCACCGACGAACAGGACTACTACCGGGGCCTGGTGACCGAGGCCGCGCCCGGGACCGTCCAGCAGGTGGCCGTCTCGAAGGGCGAGAAGCCGGACGAAGAGGGGGTGGAGGCATGATGGGCCCGCAGCTCGCCGCCTACACCACCTCCACCGGGGAGGCCTTCCAGTTCTGGGTCCTCGGCACCGTCGCCGTGATCGGCGCCCTGGGCACCGTCCTCATGAAGAGGGCCGTGCACAGTGCCCTCTGCCTCGCCGGCACCATGATCGTCCTGGCGGTGTTCTACCTCGCCAACGGCGCCTACTTCCTGGGCATCGTGCAGATCGTCGTCTACACCGGCGCGATCATGATGTTGTTCCTCTTCGTGGTGATGCTGGTCGGCGTGACCGCCGCCGACTCCCTGACCGAGACCATCAAGGGCCAGCGCTGGCTGGCCCTTCTGTGCGGGGTCGGCTTCGGCGTCCTGCTCTTCGCGGGCATCGCCAACGCCTCCCTCAAGAACTTCAACGGCATCGGCCAGGCCAACGCCAACGGCAATGTGGAAGGCCTCGCCGCCCTCATCTTCACCAAGTACGTCTTCGCCTTCGAGATCACCGGCGCCCTGCTCATCACCGCGGCCGTCGGCGCCATGGTGCTCACCCACCGTGAGCGCACCGAGCGCGCCAAGACCCAGCGCGAGCAGTCCGAACAGCGCGTCCGCGACGGCAAGCACCTGCCGCCGCTGCCCGCCCCCGGCGTCTACGCCCGGCACAACGCCGTCGACATCGCCGGCCTGCTGCCCGACGGCACCCCGTCCGAGCTCACGGTCAACAAGACGCTGCGCGACCGCGGTCAGATCCGTGACGTGTCCGCGGAGGCCCTCAACGACCTGCGGGCCCTGGAACAGCGCGCCGAGGAACGGCTGGAGCGGACCCCGATCGAGCCGGAGAACCTCAAGCGGCCCGAGGAGGCGTCGAAGTGAACCCGGTCTACTACCTCTATCTCGCCGCCCTGTTGTTCACGATCGGCGCCACCGGTGTGCTGATCAGACGGAACGCGATCGTCGTCTTCATGTGCATCGAGCTGATGCTCAACGCCTGCAACCTCGCGTTCGTCGTCTTCTCCCGGATGCACGGCAATCTCGACGGCCAGATCATCGCCTTCTTCACGATGGTCGTCGCCGCCGCGGAGGTCGTGGTCGGGCTCGCGATCATCGTGTCGCTGTTCCGTACCCGCCACTCGGCCTCGGTCGACGACGCCAGCCTGATGAAGTTGTAAGGGGTCGCTGAATCGTGGAGAACCTGATTGCGCTGCTGATCGCGGCGCCCCTGCTCGGAGCGGCCGTCCTGCTGGTCGGCGGCCGCCGCCTGGACGGCGTGGGCCACTGGATCGGCACGCTCCTGTCGACGACCTCCTTCGTGTTCGGCGTGATCCTCTTCGCCGACCTGCTGGGCAAGGACCCCGAACACCGCACCCTGATGCAGCACCTGTTCACCTGGGTCCCGGTCGCCGGCTTCCAGGCGGACGTCACCTTCCGCCTCGACCAGCTGTCGATGACGTTCGTCCTGCTGATCACCGGCGTCGGCTCGCTCATCCACCTGTACTCGATCGGGTACATGGAGCACGACGAGCGCCGCCGCCGCTTCTTCGGCTACCTCAACCTGTTCCTCGCGGCGATGCTGCTGCTCGTCCTCGCCGACAACTACCTGCTGCTGTACGTCGGCTGGGAGGGCGTCGGTCTCGCCTCCTACCTGCTGATCGGCTTCTGGCAGCACAAGCCCAGCGCGGCCACCGCCGCGAAGAAGGCGTTCCTGGTCAACCGGGTCGGCGACATGGGCCTGTCGATCGCGATCATGCTGATGTTCACGACGTTCGGCACGTTCGCCTTCGGCCCGGTCCTCAGCCACGCGACCGACGCCTCCGAGGGGAAGCTCACCGCGATCGGCCTGCTGCTGCTGCTCGCCGCCTGCGGCAAGTCCGCCCAGGTACCACTGCAGTCCTGGCTCGGGGACGCCATGGAGGGCCCGACCCCGGTCTCGGCCCTCATCCACGCGGCGACCATGGTGACCGCCGGCGTCTACCTCATCGTCCGCTCCGGAGCGGTCTTCAACGCGGCCCCCGACGCGCAACTGGTCGTCACCGTCGTCGGCGCCGTCACGCTCCTGTTCGGTGCGATCGTCGGTTGCGCGAAGGACGACATCAAGAAGGCCCTCGCCGGCTCGACCATGTCGCAGATCGGCTACATGGTGCTCGCCGCCGGCCTCGGCCCGATCGGCTACGTCTTCGCGATCATGCACCTGGTGACGCACGGCTTCTTCAAGGCCGGGCTGTTCCTCGGCGCGGGCTCCGTCATGCACGGCATGAACGACGAGGTCGACATGCGCAAGTACGGCGGCCTGCGCAAGTACATGCCGGTCACCTTCATCACCTTCGGCCTCGGCTACCTCGCCATCATCGGCTTCCCGGGCCTGTCCGGCTTCTTCTCCAAGGACAAGATCATCGAGGCGGCGTTCGCCAAGGGCGGCACCGAGGGCTGGATCCTCGGCGCCTGCGCCCTGCTCGGCGCGGCCATCACCGCCTTCTACATGACGCGCGTGATGCTGATGACGTTCTTCGGCGAGAAGCGCTGGCAGCCCGATGAGCACGGTCATGAGCCGCACCCGCACGAGTCCCCGAAGGTCATGACCATCCCGATGATCGTCCTGGCGATCGGCTCGGTCTTCGCCGGCGGCTTCTTCAGCATCGGCGACCGCTTCCTGCACTGGCTGGAGCCGATCACCGGCCACAGCGAGGGCGACTCCCCGATCAGCGCGGGTGTCGTCACCGGCGCCACCATGGTCTGCCTGATCATCGGCGTCGGCATCGCCTACCTGCAGTACGGTCGCCGTCCCGTCCCCGCCGTCGCCCCGCGCGCCTCGCTCCTCACCCGAGCGGCCCGCCGCGACCTCCTCCAGGACGACTTCAACCACGTCGTCCTGGTCCGCGGCGGCGAACACCTCACCCGCTCCCTTGTATATGTCGACCACACCCTGGTTGACGGCGTCGTCAACGGCACGGCGGCGGGCTTCGGTGGGCTGTCCGGCCGGCTGCGCAAGCTCCAGAACGGCTACGCGCGCTCGTACGCGGTCTCGATGTTCGGCGGCGCTGCCCTCCTGGTCGCCGCGACCCTGCTGATGAGGGCGGTCTGATACCGATGTCCTTTCCTCTGCTGACAGCGACGGCGGTGCTCCCCGCCGTCGGGGCCCTCGCCACGGCCGCCGTACCGGCCGCACAGCGCACCGCCGCGAAATGGCTTGCGCTGCTGGTCTCGCTCGGCACGCTCGTGCTGGCGATCGTCGTCCTGGTCCGCTTCGACCCGGGCGGCGCCCGCTACCAGCTCACCGAATCCCACGCCTGGATCAGTGACTTCGGCGTCCGGTACGAACTCGGCGTCGACGGCATCGCGGTCGCCCTGCTCGCACTGACCGCCCTGCTGATCCCGTTCATCATCCTGGCCGGCTGGCACGACGCCGACCCGCTGGAGACCGGAAGCAAGCGGTGGCGCCCCACCCAGGGCTTCTTCGCCCTGATCCTGGCCGTCGAGGCGATGGTGATCATCTCCTTCGAGGCCACCGACGTCTTCCTCTTCTACATCTTCTTCGAAGCCATGCTGATCCCGATGTACTTCCTCATCGGCGGCTTCGGGGACCGTGCCCACGCGGGCTCCGACGAGAACGCGGCGGCCCAGCGGTCGTACGCCGCCGTGAAGTTCCTCCTCTACAACCTGGTCGGCGGCCTGATCATGCTGGCCGCGGTGATCGGCCTCTACGTGGTCGCCGGGAACTTCTCCCTCGCCGAGATCGCGCAGGCCCGCGCGAACGGCTCGCTGCACATGGCGACCAGCACCGAACGCTGGCTGTTCCTCGGCTTCTTCTTCGCCTTCGCGGTGAAGGCGCCGCTGTGGCCGCTGCACACCTGGCTGCCCAACGCCATGCAGGAGTCCACCGCCCCGGTCGCCGTGCTCATCACGGCGGTCGTCGACAAGGTGGGCACGTTCGCGATGCTCCGCTTCTGCCTCCAGCTGTTCCCGGAAGCATCGAAGTGGGCGACACCCGCCATCCTCGTCCTCGCCGTGATCAGCATCATCTACGGCGCGCTGCTCGCCGTCGGCCAGCGGGACATCAAGCGCCTGGTCGCCTACGCGTCCATCTCGCACTTCGGCTTCATCATCCTGGGCATCTTCGCGATGACCAGCCAGGGCCAGTCCGGCGCCACCCTCTACATGGTCAACCACGGCATCTCCACGGCCGCGCTGATGCTGGTCGCCGGCTTCCTGATCTCCCGGCGCGGCTCGCGGCTCATCGCCGACTACGGCGGTGTGCAGAAGGTCGCCCCGGTGCTCGCCGGCACCTTCCTGATCGGCGGCCTGGCCACCCTGTCGCTACCGGGACTCGCCCCCTTCGTGAGCGAATTCCTGGTCCTGGTCGGCACGTTCACGCGCTACCCGGCCATCGGCATCATCGCCACCTTCGGCATCGTCCTCGCCGCGCTCTACACCCTCGTCCTCTACCAGCGGACGATGACGGGCCCGGTGAAACCGGAGGTCTCCGCGATGTCCGACCTACGCGCGCGTGAACTCGTGGTCGTCACCCCGCTGATCGTCCTGCTGATCTTCCTGGGCGTCTACCCGAAGCCCGTCACGGACATCGTCAACCCGGCGGTCAAACAGACCATGTCGGACGTACACAAGACCGACCCCAAGCCCGCAGTGGAGGCGGCCAAGTGAGCGCAGCAGCCGTCCACAGCCTGTGGACAACCGCGGCCGAGCCGATCTCGAAGATCGACGCGCCGAAGATCGAATACGGACAGTTGTCCCCCACCCTGATCGTGCTCGGCGCGGCGCTCGTCGGGGTGCTCGTCGAGGCGTTCGTCCCACGCAAAGCCCGCTACTACGCGCAGGTCTTCGTCTCCGCCGTCGCCCTGTGCGCGGCCTTCGCGGCGGTCGTCGCACTCGCCGCGGACGGATACGGCACCACCAAGGCCCACATCGCCGCGATGGGCGCCATCGCCGTCGACGGACCGTCCCTGTTCCTGCAGGGCACGATCCTGCTGGCCGGCCTCCTCGGCCTGTTCACCTTCGCCGAACGCCGCCTCGACCCGGCCGCCCACGGCAACCGCGTCGACTCCTTCGTCGCACAGGCCGCCTCCGTACCCGGCAGCGACAGCGAGAAGGCCGCGGTGAAGGCCGGTTTCACCACGACCGAGGTCTTCCCGCTGCTCCTCTTCGCGGTCGCCGGCATGCTGGTGTTCCCCTCGGCCAACGACCTGCTGACGCTCTTCGTCGCCCTGGAGGTCTTCTCCCTCCCGCTCTACCTGATGTGCGCCCTGGCCCGCCGCAAGCGCCTCATGTCCCAGGAAGCCGCGGTCAAGTACTTCCTGCTCGGCGCCTTCGCCTCCGCGTTCACCCTGTTCGGCATCGCCCTGCTGTACGGCTACGCCGGCTCGGTGTCGTACGCCACCATCTCCCAGGTCGTCGACGGCACCGTCACCAGCATCGACCCCGCCCTCGCCGGCACCATGGGCAACGACGCACTGCTCCTGATCGGCACCGCGATGGTCGTCATGGGCCTGCTCTTCAAGGTCGGCGCGGTCCCCTTCCACATGTGGACGCCCGACGTCTACCAGGGCGCGCCCACCCCGGTGACCGGCTTCATGGCCGCGGCGACCAAGGTGGCCGCGTTCGGCGCGCTGCTGCGCCTGCTGTACGTCGTCCTGCCCGGCCTGCGCTGGGACTGGCGGCCGGTCATGTGGGGCGTCGCCATCATCACCATGCTGGGCGGTGCGATCGTCGCGATCACCCAGACCGACATCAAGCGACTGCTCGCCTACTCGTCGATCGCGCACGCCGGATTCATCCTCGCGGGTGTCATCGCGACCTCGAAGGACGGCGTGTCGTCCGTCCTGTTCTACCTGGCCGGGTACTCCTTCGTGACCATCGGCGCCTTCGCCGTGGTCACCCTGGTGCGCGACGCCGGTGGCGAGGCCACCCACCTGTCCAAGTGGGCCGGCCTCGGCCGTCGCTCACCGCTGGTCGCGGCCGTCTTCGCGGTGTTCCTGCTGGCCTTCGCGGGTATCCCACTGACCTCCGGCTTCGCCGGGAAGTTCGCCGTGTTCAAGGCGGCGGCGGAAGGCGGGGCGGCCCCACTGGTCGTCGTCGGTGTGATCTCCTCGGCGATCGCCGCGTTCTTCTACATCCGCGTGATCGTGCTGATGTTCTTCAGCGAGCCCAGGCCCGACGGGCCCACGGTCGCCGTCCCGTCACCGCTGACCATGGCGGCGATCGGCGTCGGCGTCGCGGTCACGCTGGTACTCGGTGTGGCACCGCAGTACTTCCTGGACCTGGCGAGCCAGGCGGGAGTCTTCGTGCGCTGACCCCTCCCGTGCGGCCGTGGGCCCCGGTTCCCCGCCAGGAGCCGGGGCCCACGCGCGCGTGCGCGGCACAGGGGCCACAGGGTTACGGGGGATACGGGGCCGCAGGGATACGGGCTACCGGCGAGTCACCACGCCGGCCGCGGCTACGGGCAGGTCACCGTCGGGTTCCACGGCGCGAACAGACCGCTCGGGTTGTCCTTCCAGATCCAGGCGCGCAGCGTGTACACGGAGCCGACACCGGGCAGCGTCGCCGGGCCCTGGAACGTCTGTCCGAACAGCGTCGGCGCGGTCGTAGCGCTGCCGGCGCGCACGATCCACTCCACCCCCACCAGGGCACGGCCGCCGTCGCTGTCGGTCTCGTACAGGAGACCAGCGGGCTCGGCCGGGTCGAGGCTGCCGACATGGGCGGCGTTCACGTAGTGGTAGCCCGCGCCTCCCTTGCCGGTCGCGGCGTCCTTGGTGCAGTCGCCGGCGCGCGTGTACCCGTCCGTGACCGCGAACGGCTCGTACTGGTAGTCCGCGGTCGCCGTGTACGTCGGGGTCACATCCGTCCACACGAACGGGTCGGCCTCGGGGACAGGAGTCGCGTCGGCGGGAACCGAGGCCAGAGCGAACGGCACGGCCAGCGCCAGAACGGCGCCGGCGGTGCGGGACCTGAGAGACATCCTGATGCTCCTTGGGGCGGAAGAGGCACGCGAGTGCGGCGCCTCCGTACAACGCGGGCCTCCCCGGTCCCGCCCGTGCAGCATGGCCCGCGCCGCTTCCGGGCCGCCACGCGAGGACGGCCAAAGGACTGAGGACACCGCCCGACGGGGGACCTCGCCCCCGACCCCTCCCCGATCCCCTGCCCGCGTCCGTCCCCATGCCCGTCCCCGCGTTCCTTTCCCGGGCGGCGGGCCTGTGGATAACTCCGGCGCTGTCGGTCCGTGCCCCTATCGTGGAGGCAGTGGTCGAGGGACGACGTACGGGGGACACGACGATGGGTGGGACGGGCGGAACCGACGAGATGCCAGGGACGACCGAGCCGCCGGGGACGCGGCAGACGCCCGGACCGGCGGACAGCGAGGCACTGGCCACGCTGCACAGGGTTTTCGGGTACGACGCCTTCCGGGGCGAGCAGGAATCGATCATCGAGCATGTGGTGGCCGGCGGAGACGCCGTCGTCCTCATGCCCACCGGCGGCGGAAAGTCGCTGTGCTACCAGATCCCCGCCCTGGTCAGACCCGGTACGGGCATCGTGGTCTCACCGCTCATCGCGCTCATGCAGGACCAGGTGGACGCCCTGCGCGCCCTCGGCGTGAACGCCGGGTTCGTCAACTCCACCCAGGACTTCGACGAGCGACGCGTGGTCGAGGCCCAGTTCCTCGCCGGAGAGCTCGACCTGCTCTACCTGGCGCCGGAGCGGCTGCGCCTGGACTCCACGCTGGACCTGCTCGCCCGCGGCAAGATCGCCGTCTTCGCGATCGACGAGGCGCACTGCGTCTCCCAGTGGGGCCACGACTTCCGCCCCGACTATCTGGCGCTCTCCCTCCTCGGCGAACGCTGGCCGGACGTCCCGCGCATCGCGCTCACGGCCACCGCGACCCACGCGACCCACGAGGAGATCACCCAGCGGCTGCACATGCCGACCGCCCGGCACTTCGTGGCCAGCTTCGACCGGCCCAACATCCAGTACCGGATCGTCCCCAAGGCCGACCCCAAGAAACAGCTGCTCACCTTCCTCCGCCAGGAACACGAAGGCGACGCGGGCATCGTCTACTGCCTTTCCCGCAAGTCGGTCGAATCCACGGCCGAATTCCTGACCCGCAACGGCGTGGAGGCCGTCCCCTACCACGCCGGCCTGGACGCCGGCACCCGTGCGGCCCACCAGTCCCGCTTCCTGCGCGAGGACGGCCTGGTCGTGGTCGCCACCATCGCCTTCGGCATGGGCATCGACAAACCCGACGTCCGTTTCGTCGCCCACCTCGACCTGCCCAAGTCCGTCGAGGGCTACTACCAGGAGACCGGCCGCGCCGGCCGCGACAGCCTGCCCTCCACCGCCTGGATGGCCTACGGCCTCAACGACGTCATACAGCAGCGCAAACTCATCCAGTCCGGCGAGGGTGACGAGGCGTTCCGCCGCCGCGCCCAGGCGCACCTCGACTCGATGCTCGCCCTGTGCGAGACCGTCCAGTGCCGGCGCGGGCAACTGCTCAAGTACTTCGGACAGGACCCCGCCCCGGAGGGCTGCGGCAACTGCGACAGCTGCCTCACCCCACCGGAGACCTGGGACGGCACCGTCGCCGCCCAGAAGGTCCTCTCCACGGTGGTACGACTGCAGCGCGAACGTGGACAGAAGTTCGGCGCCGTCCAGATCGTCGACATCCTGCTCGGCAAGCGCACCGCCAAGGTCATACAGTTCGACCACGATCAGCTGTCCGTCTTCGGTATCGGCACCGACCTCGACGAAGGCGAATGGCGGGGCGTCGTCCGGCAGTTGCTCGCCCAGGGGCTGCTGGCCGTCGAGGGCGAGTACGGCACGCTGGTGCTCACCGAGGCCAGCGGCACGGTACTGAGGCGGGAACGGGAGGTTCCGCTCCGCAAGGAGCCGAAGAAGCCCGTGCTCTCCCGGTCCTCCGGGACGTCCGGGACCTCCGGCAAGGGCAAGGCGAAAGCCGCTGCGGCAGAGCTGCCCGAGGACCTGCTCCCCGCATTCGAGGCACTCCGCGCCTGGCGTGCCGAACAGGCCCGCGAACAGGGCGTACCGGCATACGTGATCTTCCACGACGCCACGCTCCGGGAGATCGTCGGCCGGTGGCCCGAGTCGATCGCCGAACTGGCCACCGTCGGCGGCGTCGGCGAGAAGAAGCTCATCACCTACGGGGAGGGCGTGCTCGGAGTGCTGGCGTCCCTGAAGACACCGTCCTCACCTGCCTCCGGCCCCGCCCCCGCGACAGCCGGGACCGGGGACGAGGACCACTGGCCCGAGATGGACGCGGAGCCGGAGCCGGAGGACTGGATATAGCCCGATCCGGCCCCGGCACGGGGGCCCTGCTCAGAGCCCCCGCGCCGCATACGCCCTGACATCCGCGTCCGAATCCGCCGTCGCCGTGGCCAGCGCCGCGCGGGCCTCCTCGGCACCGGAATGCCGGGTCAGGGCGAGAACGGCCGCCTTGCGGACGTCGGCGTTCGGATCAGCGAGCGACTTGGCGAGGGCGGGCACCGCCACGGCGGCACCGGCCGCACCCAGCGCCCGGGCGGCACCGACACGCACCTGCCAGGCGGGGTCGGCCAGCGCGGCCACGGCACTCCCGGCCAGCGGCGGCGGGCAGCCGACGCCGGCCAGCGCCTCGTAGGCGGCGCCGCGAACCAGTACGTCGGGGTCACCGGCGAGGGCGGTGAGGGCGTCCAGGACACCGTCCACCTGAGCGACGGCCCCGGCGGCTCCCACTGTCCCGAGGGCCTTCGCCACCGTCACCCGTACCTCCCGGGACGGATCGGCGACGGCGTCGGCCAAGGCCTCGGCGGCGTCCACCGAGACCAGCGCCCGCACCGCCTCGATCCGCACCGCCGGATCGGCGTCGGACAGAGCGGCGGCGAACAGACCGACATCGCCCAGGCGCAGCGCCCGCAGCACGTCCAGCGCCGCGGCCCGGACGACCGGGTCGGCCACCGCGAGCGCGCCGGCCAGGGCTTCCCGCAACGCCGGCTCGGGCGGAAGCGTCTCGACCAGCTCGCGCAACGAGGCCGCGGCGACCGAACGCACCCCGCCATCGGGATCAGCCAGCGCACCGGCCAGCGCCCGCCCGGTGCCCACCGGAGCCGTCTCCGTCAGCACCGACACGGCGGTACGGCGGACCGAGGCATCGAGATCAGTCAAATAGGGCTCAAGGGCAGCGAGTTCGGGCTCCTCCTCGGCAAGGGCGAGGAGCTCCAGAAGACGGGGCGAGGCCGGCTCGGCCCGGTCGGGCTCCACGGCCCGGACGGCGCCGGCCGCCACCGGCCCCGTGGCCACCGGCGGCACATCACGGGCACCGGCCGTGGCCACGTCCAGCGGACGCACCTCGCCGATGTGCCGGGACGGACCGCCGACCGGGGCGAACTCCTCGACCGGCACCAGATACGGAGCCACGGGACGAGCCGTGAACTCCATCCCACCAGAGGAGGACTTGTGCAGATCGAGATGGTGGAACCAGGAGGCATCGTCGCGCTCGGGGTGATCGAGCCGGTCGTGGTAGAGACCCCAACGGGACTCCGTACGAGCAAGCGAGGCACGAGCGGCCATCTCCGCGCAGTCGCGGATGAAACTCACCTCGGCGCAGCGCATCAGCTCATGCGGGGTGCGGGCACCCATGGCGGCGATGTCGTCCCGCATCCGCTCGAAGGACTCCAGGGCGAGGGAAAGCCGGGCCCCGGACTTCGGCGGAGCCACGTAGTCGTTGACGAAGCGGCGCAGCTTGTACTCGACCTGGGTCTGCGGCGGACCGTCCGGGTTGTGCAGCGGACGGTAGATCAACTCGTGCGCCTCACGCACCTGATCGGCAGGCAGCTCCCCCTCGTACGCCGCGTACTGGGAGGCGTCCGCGCCGGCGAGGTCCCCGAAGACGAACGCGCCGATCATGTAGTTGTGCGGAACGCACGCCAGGTCACCGGCGGCGTACAGCCGGGGAACGGTCGTACGGGCATGGTCGTCGACCCGGACCCCGGAGGCGGAGTGCCCGCCGCACAGGCCGATCTCGGAGATGTGCATCTCGACGTCATGGGTCCGGTAGTCGTGACCCCGCCCGGAGTGGAACGTGCCACGGGTGGGCCGCTCCGTGGAGTGCAGGATGGACTCCAGGGCGGAGACCGACTCCTCGGGGAGATGACTCAGCTTCAGGTAGACCGGGCCGCGGTCGGAGGCGACCTCGGCGGCGAACTCCGCCATCATCTGCCCCGACCAGTAGTCGGAGTCGACGAACCGCTCACCGTGCCGGTTGACCTGGTAACCGCCGAACGGGTTGGCGACGTACGCGCAGGCAGGCCCGTTGTAGTCCTTGATCAGGGGATTGATCTGGAAACACTCGATCCCGGTCAACTCGGCACCGGCGTGGTAGGCCATGGCGTAACCGTCACCGGCGTTGGTCGGATTCTCGTACGTCCCGTACAGGTAGCCGGAGGCGGGCAGCCCCAGCCGCCCGGCCGCCCCGGTCGCAAGAACCACCGCACCCGCGCGGACGGTCACGAACGCGCCGGTGCGGGTGTTGAATCCCACCGCGCCCACCGCGCGCCCCTGCGCCGTCAGCACCCGCACCGGCATCACCCGGTTCTCGATACGGATCCGCTCCCGCATCTCACGACGCCGCAACTGCCGGTACAGGACCTTCTTGACATCCTTGCCTTCCGGCATCGGCAGTACGTACGAACCGGAGCGATGCACCTGGCGGACCGCGTACGCGCCATGCTCGTCCTTCTCGAACTTGACCCCGTACGACTCCAGGCGCTGGACCATGGCAAAACCACGCGTCGCCGTCTGCCGGACCGTGGACTGGTCGACGATCCCGTCGTTGGCACGGGTGATCTCGGCGACGTAGTCGTCGGGCTCGGCACGCCCCGGGACGACCGCGTTGTTGACGCCGTCCATCCCCATGGCGAGCGCCCCGGAGTGCCGGACATGGGCCTTCTCCAGGAGCAGCACGTTCGCACCGCGCTCGGCGGCGGTCAGGGCCGCCATGGTGCCGGCGGTACCACCGCCGACGACAAGAACGTCACAGGTCAGTTCCACGACGTCGGTGACGGCGGGAATCTCCAAGGGGGCGGGCGCGGGGGCGTTCGCGGGGGTCGTCACCGGGATGCCTTTCAGATGCCGAGCGAGGAGAGGACGGCGCGGCGCAGGGCCACGCGGGCCGGGTCGTCCAGGGCGCCCCGGTCACGGGGACGCGGAACGTCACATACGGAGGCCACACGGCCGGCGGCGAGCAGAGCGACCCGGTCGCCGAGGAAGAGCGCCTCGTCCACGTCATGGGTGACGAAAACGACGGTCGCACCCGTGCCGCCCAACACCTCCACCAGCAGGTCCTGCATGCCGGAACGGGTCTGGGCATCGAGCGCGCCGAACGGCTCGTCCATGAGTACGGCCCGGGGCGAACCCGCCAGCGCCCGCGCCAGCTGCGCCCGCTGGCGCTGCCCACCGGACACCCGGTGCGGCAACTGCCCGGCCTGCGCGGCCAGTCCGACCCGGCCCAGCCAGGAATCGGCCTGCGAGCGGCGCTCGGAGCGCCCAACTCCCGCGATGGCGAGCGGCAGTTCGACATTGCCCCGCAACGTACGCCAGGGCAGCAGCGCGTCCTCCTGGAAGACCAGCGCCCGATCGGCAGACGGCCCCGTCAACGGTTCGCCGTCCTGCTCGACCGTCCCGGCCAGCGGCGACAGCAGCCCGGCGAACGTCCGCAGCAACGTCGACTTGCCGCATCCCGACGGGCCCACGACAGTGAGGATCTCACCGGGACGGACAGCCAGCTCGACATCGCGCAGCACCGCCGCGTCCGGACGGCCGAGCACGGCCGCGCCCAGGGTGAGCCCGGCCCCTCGCGCTAGCGCCGGGCCGGCGACCTCAGACGAAGTGCTCATCGCGCGCCTCCTGATCGGTGTCACTGCGGCCCTGCTGCTGGGCATCGGCCTGCTTCTGGGACTCGCCGTCGGCCACCACTACGACCGGTGCGGCGACGGCGGTCACCGGAGTGCGGGGCCGGCCGCCGGGGACGTACGACGCCCGGGGCAGCCAGCGGGTCAGACGCCGGCCGAGGAGCTCGACGGCCGTGGAGGTGACCCAGCCGAGCACACCGATGGTGACCATCCCGACGAACACACCCGGGTAGTTGACGATCGTGTAGTCCTGCCAGGTGCGGTAACCGACGCCGTACTGGCCGGAGATCATCTCGGCGGAGATCACACAGATCCACGAGACACCGATACCGACCGACAGACCACCGAAAATGCCGGGCAGCGCACCCGGCAGCACGACCGAACCCAGGATCCGCCACCGGCCACCGCCCATGGTGCGCACCGCCTCCTCCCACACGGGGGTGAGGGCGCGCACCGCGTGCCGGGTGGAGACCAGGACCGGGAAGAAGGCGGCGGTGCAGGTGATGAAGACGATGCCCTGCTCATTGGAGGGGAACAGCAGGATCGCGACGGGTACGAGAGCGATCGCCGGGATCGGGCGGATCACCTCCAGGACCGGGCCGAGCAGATCCTCGGCGAGGCGCGAGCGTGCCACGAGCACGCCCACAGCCACACCCAGGACGGCGGCCAGCAGGAAGCCGGTGAGGATCCGGGTGAGACTGTCGGTGAGGTCCGTCCAGTAGTCGCCGCGGGAGACCCGGTCGGCGAAAGCATGAGCTATGTCGGTGACCGTCGGGAACTGCGAGAAACGCAGCCATAGGTCGACCTTGAAGCTGGTCAGCAACTGCCACAACCCGAGGGCGGCGGCCAGCGACGCCACCCGCAGGACGTACCGGCTCACGACGCCCGCCGCAGCGCGTCGGCGTAGCTGACGACCTCAGCGCCGCCGTGTGCGGCGACGTACGCTTGCGCGGTCGCCCGGGTCACGAACGGCAGCACCTGCTCGCCGTCGGCCACCCACACCGCCTTGTCGGCGAACCAGAGCGTGCCGGTGGTGGCGTCGGGTACGTAAGCGGCGCGAATGCCGTCACTGTGCTTGGTGACATACGTGAGCAACTCCTTGGGGGAGTTGAAGCTCGTCGTTTTCTCGCTTCCCTTGGGCCACACCTCGCTCGCGGACGCCGCCGGCGTGGCGGCGAGCCGCTTGGTGTAGTCGGAGCTGCCCAGGGCCTTCTTCACGTACTGGTCGTCGACGAACGAGTCCACGTCCACGTCACCGGTCAGCTCGGCGGCCTTGAGAACCGACACGTCCTGCTTCAGCGCGGAGACGAGCGCGGGCTTGACGGCGGGGTCGAACGTGGCGATGCCGTGCGCGCCGTTGTAGAGGTAGACGACCTCGGCGGGCAGATCGGTCGCATCGGCGACCTTCTCGGCGGCGGTCACCGGGTGGGCGTTGAGGTAGTCGGTGGCCTCCGCCTGGGCCTTGAGGAACGCCTCCAGGACGGCGGGCCGCTGCTTCGCGAAGTCCTCGCGGGCGGTGACGCCGTGGAAGGTGGGGAGGTTCAGTTGGGCGCCGTCGTACAGCGCCTTCGCCTTGCCCTGGTAGGCGAGCAACCCCGGCCAGGCCACGAACTGCGACAGCGCGTCCACGCTGCCCGCCGTCAGTGCCGAAGCGCCCACCGCAGGCTGCTGGTTGAGTTTGGAGATGCCTTTGTCCGGGTCGATGCCGACACGCTGCAGGGCACGGACCAGGGTGCCGTCGGCGGCGGAGCCGATGCTCGTCGAGACCTTCTTGCCCTTCAGGTCCGTCAGCGAGGTGAGCTTGGAGTCGGTTGCGGTGACCACGGTGTTGAGGCCGCCGCGCAGGTTGTAGCCGGTGACGGAGACCAGACGCGTGGGCTGCCCGAGCTGTTTGCCGCGGGCCGCGTTGAGCAGTAGTGGGAAGTCACCCATCGAGCCGATGTCGATCTTCCCGGCGGTCATCTGCGCGGTGATCGGTGCGCCCGTGGCGTAGTCCTGCCAGTCGACCTTGTAGGTATGGCCGTCATGGAGGGCGTTGAGCTGCTGCTCGAAGTAGCCGAGGGAACGCAGCAGGGTGCCCGCCGTGACGGTGTTGATGGTCTTGGACTGGTAGCCGACGGTGATGGTGACCGTCTTGCTGTCGCCCGCCACGGCGCTGCCGCCGCAGGCGGTCAACGGCAGCAGAAGGAGGGCTGCGGATGCGGCGATCGCTTTGCGTTTCATGGGAGTTGTGGGCCTCTCACCGGAGCAGATAGGGCATGTTGACCGTCACGGCTCCGGTGGGGCAGCGGGCCGCGCACGGGCCGCAGTACCAGCACTCGTCCACGTGCATGTAGGCCTTGCCGTTGCTCTCGTCGATGGCGAGGGAGTCCAGCGGGCACATGTCCACGCAGAGCGTGCAGCCGTCGATGCACTTCGACTCGTCGATGGTCACGGGCACGTCGGCCCGCTGGGGCGCCAAAGGCATGGCTGTCTCCAGGAAACGGGTCAAGCGGAAGGGGTCAGAGGGAGCGGCGAAGGAGGCCGCTCATGGTGATGCGGTCGCCGCGGAAGCGGATGAACTCCAGGTCGACGGGCCGGCCGTCGGCGAGGTGGGTGAGCCGTTCCAGCATCAGGACGGCCGCTCCGCGCGGGGCCTGGAGTACGGCGGCGGAGTGTGCGTCCGCGTTCACCGCTTCCAGGGTGATCTCGGCGTGGCCCAGGGGCTGGCCGGTGATCGACTCCAGGAGCCGGAAGACGTCGTTGTTCTCCAGGTCGGCGCCGAGGAGCGCGGTGCCGATGTCGAGGGGGATGTAGGTGAGGTCGAGGGAGAGCGGGAGGCCGTTGAGTCGGCGCAGGCGTTCGATGTAGAGGACGTCGGCGCCGGGCGGGACGCGGAGGCGTTCGGCGACGGGGGCGGGTGCCGGGGCGGGGCCCATGGTGCGGACCTCGTTGGTGACCTGGCCATGTTCGCGGAGGGTTTCCGCGAGGCCCATCAGACGGTCGAGCCCGTGTGGGTATTTCCGGGCGACGACCACGGTGCCCACGCCGGGGAGGCGGTCCACCAGGCCTTCCGCCCGCAGCAGGTCCAGGGCCTGGCGGACGGTGTTGCGGGTGGCGCTGTAGTCGGTGGCGAGAGTGGTCTCGTGGGGGAGGCTGCCGTCCGGGAAGGCACCGGCGAGGATCTGGTGGCGCAGAAGGTCGGCGAGCTGCCGGGCCTGGTCCGCACGCAGCCGGCGACGCGTCCGGTGGGCGGCGACCGTGGTGGCGGCGCCCTGACCGGCGTGGTCTCGGATGCGGTCGGTGGCTGGCATGGCTCGAACCATACCCAGGAGGTAGGGAATGGGGTGTTGCCGGATTGTTGCGCCACCTGAGACCTCATCGGACACGCCGCTGAGCTGGTGCTTCGAGGCGGTGTGGCGGAGATCTGCCACCAGGGTGCGGGTTCGTTCACTCGCGCACCCCGGGGCCGTGGCGAAAGTAGATCTTGGATGATCAGGCCCGTGAGGGCGCGGCGGTCTCACGGAAAGCCAGTGGGCTCGGCTGGTACCGGACTTCAGTCCTCGACGACGACTACCGTGCCGTCAGAAGGCTGGGCCCGGATCGTGGTGCGGGCCTGCTCGATCCACCCCGCCACGTTCTTGGCGCCGCAGCTCTCGGCGACCACTTCCGCCTCGTCGAGGTGATGGAGCGCGACCGATCTGTTCCCGGTCTCGGCCGCGAGATAGGCCAGTGCCACCAGGCCGGCCGCTTCCCCGGGCCTGAAGCCGATCTTCCGGCGTAGCGACACCGACTCGGTCAACCGTTCACGGGCCTGGTCGAAGTCGCCCGCGTCCCGGTCGGTGAAGCCGAGATGGCGTATCGCATAGGACATCGTCATCCGGTCGTCGACGGATTTCGCCAGCGCGTACGACTGCTCGAAGTACGGCCTGCCGGTGGTGCCGTCGCCCTTCACCACCTGGTGCCAGCAGCCGATCCAGAACAACGCGCCCGCCTCGCCCGACGCGTCCCCCAGCCGCTGGTACAGCTCGGCCGCACGCTCGAACAGCACCAATTCCTGGCCGTTCTCCTCGCGGTCGTTCAGGAAGCGCACATGCAGTACCTTGCCCCGTGCCATGGAGAGCGGCGCCTCGACAGCGTCCAGCACATCGTCGGAACGGCCCAGCGCGGATGTGTCGCCGCCGAACATCGCCGCTTCGAAAAGCTCTCCCGTATGCGCGACCCAGTCCTGCCCTTGCATGTCCTGTTCCTCCCCGTCGGACGATGGTCGTGCCGAGACTATGTCCGCGCCTCTGGCGGCAGCCGAGGGATTTCGCGGGCGGCTGAAGCCCGAGAGCCCACCCTTGGTCCGCGCGCAGGACGTCCCTTCCGCTGCGCCGCCTTCGCGGGACTTCCGGGGAACGACAGGTGCCCTACCCGAGTGCTGTCAGCCCTGGTGCGAACGTGATCAGCAGCGGTAGCAGGGGTACCAGTGCGGCCACCGTCGTCGTCAGGGCCCGCTGGCGGCGCAGCAGCCGTGGTGGTGGTTCCAGGAGCCGGTCGACCCGCTCGCCGAGCAGCCGGCGGCTGGAGGCGCAGGACAGGACCCCGCGGTGCTGGTTCAGTTCGATCAGGGCCAGGGCGGTCGTGAGGTGGCCGCAGCGGCGGGATGCCGCGTCGTCGGCGGCGAGTTCGACGAGCCGGTGGGTCTGGTCGCAGAAGTGGGAGAACAGCGGCACGCGCGGGAAGCCCGTGGCCAGCGCGCTGGACAGGTGGAGCAGCCAGTCGTGGTGGGCGCGGGCGTGGCCCCGCTCGTGGGTGAGTACGGCGTCGAGCTGGTGGTTGGTGAGGCGGTGCAGTGCCCCGGTCGTCACGACCAACTGCGGTGGATGCCCGGGCATCCACCAGGCGTCCGGGTATTCGTCCTCCAGCACCAGCATCGGCCCGCGCGCCGCCGGCAGCCCCGCAGGCAGTTCCGGTGCCCGTTCGCGCAGGTGTGCGCGGGTCTGGTCGCGGTGCCGACGGGCCTCGACCAGCTCGCGGGCGAGCATCGCCGTCGTCCACGCGGCCCCGCACGCGAGCAGCACCGTGAGGGCGACCGCCCACAGGGGCGCGACGGACAGGTCGTACGCCGCGGTGACCGCCGGTGGCGCCGGCGCGAACACCCGGTCGCGCACGGTGTGGAAGACGGCCGCCGCGCCCAGGACGAGCGCGGCCAGGCAGCACATCAGCACGGTGGCGACCAAGCACTGCCACACCCACAGCGCGACCACCGGCTCCCGCTCGGGCCACAGGGACTGCACCAGCGCACGTGGCGCGGGCACTGCGGCCGTCAGGGCGACGACGCTCAGCAGGAGCAGGCAGAAGGTCATGCCGAGGCTCCGTTTCCCGATCGGAGAGGTGTGCGGGCGGCGGGTTGTGCGGGAGTGATGCGCCGTTGCGCGACAGAGTGCGTGCGCCGGCGCATCACGTGACGCGTGCGCCGTCGCCTCGCATGGTGCGCGTGCGGGCGCATCGCATGGTGCGTGTCCCGTCAGTATGACGGGACGGAGCGCTCCGAGTCAGGTGCCGACGAGGATCCGGGTGTCCTCCTCGCCGAACCCCTGCGGACGGCGCGCCGCTGCTCCTGCGCGCACTCCCCGGCCCGACCGCCCCTCACCCCGCCACGACCCGCCCGCTGACCTCGCCGAGTCCCACCCGGCTCCCGCCCGGCCCCGGCGCCCACGCGGACAGCGTCACCACGTCGCCGTCCTCCAGGTACGTCCGCTTGCCGTCCGGGAGTTCGAGTGGGTCCCGCCCGTTCCAGGTGAGCTCCAGCAGCGATCCGCGCTCCGCGGGTTCCGTACCGCTCACCGTGCCGGAGCCGTACAGGTCGCCGGTGCGCAGTGAGGCGCCGTTGACGGTCAGGTGGGCGAGTTGCTGCGCGGCGGTCCAGTACATGGTGGAGAACGGCGGCTCGGACACCACCTGACCGTTGATCGCGATCGACATCCGCAGGTCATAACCCGCGGGTTCCTCGGCGGAGTCGTCCAGGTACGGCAGCAGCGGATGTGTCCGCCGGGGCGGGGCGACCCGTGCGTCCTCCAGCGCGTCCAGCGGGGTGATCCACGCCGAGACAGAGGTGGCGAACGACTTGCCGAGGAACGGGCCGAGCGGGACGTACTCCCAGGCCTGGATGTCGCGCGCCGACCAGTCGTTCAGGAGCGTGAGCCCGAACACGTGCTCCCGGAAGTCGCCCAGCGCCACCGGCCGGCCCTGCTCCGACGGCGTGCCGACGACGAAACCGACCTCGGCTTCGATGTCCAGCCGGACCGACGGGCCGAACACCGGCGCCTCCGAGGGGTCCGAAGACGTCTTCCGCTGGCCCGACGGCCGTACGACGTCCGTCCCCGACACCACGACCGTGCCCGCACGGCCGTGGTAGCCGATAGGCAGGTGCTTCCAGTTGGGGGTGAGCGGTTCGGCGGCGTCGGGGCGGAAGATGTGGCCGGCGTTCCGGGCGTGGTTCTCGGAGGCGTAGAAGTCGACGTAGTCGGCGACCTCGAAGGGCAGGTGCAGGTTCACCGCGTCCAGGGGGTGGAAGAGGGGTTCGATCGCCTCGCGGTGTGCGGGCACGGTCACCCAGGCGGTCAGGGCGCGCCGTACGTCCGACCAGGTGGTGCGTCCCGCGGCCAGCAGCGGGTTGAGGGTCGGGCGGGCCAGCAGCGAGGCGTACGGGGAGCCGAGCGCGAGCGCCGTGGCACCGGCGTCGAGGACGTGGTCGCCGAGGCGGACGCCAACCCTCCGTTCCGTGCTCTCGGGAGTCGAGAACACGCCATAGGGAAGATTGTGCGGGCCGAAGGGGTCACCCTCGGGGACCTCGAAGGGGGGCAAGGGGGGCATGGGGTGGCTGCCTCGCTCTCATCCGTGCCGCGCCGGGCGGTCTATGTGGTGACGTCGCTCTGGCGTTGCGCGGCATTCCATGTGGTCGCGCCACACGTTACGGGTGAGTTGGCTGTCGTGGCAGTGTCTAAAGAGTTCGCAATGTCCGAATAAGCCTTGTCGGAGGTGGCAATTCCGGCTTAGCGTCCTTTGGGGGGACACGGACGGGGTAGGTCCGGTCCGCAGGGGGAGGACACGTGGGGGGACCCGTGGCCAGGAATGCCGTCAGCATGCCGTTCGACGCGGATCGCGACGTGCCCGGCCTGATCGTCAAGTTCGGCGACTATCCGCTGCACCACGGCGGGGTCGGCGCGATTCGCAGTCTGGGCCGCCTGGGCATTCCCATGTACGCGATCACGGAGGACGCCTACACACCGGCGGCCTCCTCCCGTTATCTCAAACGGGCGTTCGTGTGGCCGACAACAGGCGCCGAGGAACCGGATCACCTGGTCGAGGGACTGCTGCGCATCGGCCGCCGCATCGGCCGTCCGACCGTGCTGATCCCCACCGACGAGGAGGCGGCCGTCCTGATCGCCGAGCATCAGGACGCGCTCGGCGACCGTTTCCTCGTCCCGCGTGTGGAGTCCGCACTGCCCCGCCGGCTCGCCAGCAAGCAGGGGCTGCACGAACTCTGTGTCGAACACGGCATCCCCAGTCCGGCGGCCGCCTTCCCGCAGTCGTACGACGAGATCGTCGACTTCGCCGAGAAGGCCCGCTTCCCGATCGTCGCCAAGAACCGAGAGGCGTTCGTCCGGCGCAGTCAGCCCGCCGTCAACGGCACGACGAAGGTCGCCACCCGCGAGGGACTGCTCGCTCTCGCGCGTGACTGGGGCACCCGTCCGGGTGTCATCCTCCAGGAGTACCTCCCGAGGGAGGACGCCGAAGACTGGATCGTGCACGCCTACTTCGACGCCGACTCGAACCCGCGCGCCCTGTTCACCGGCGTCAAGGTGCGCTCGTGGCCGCCGCACGCGGGCATGACCGCGAACGCGTACGTCGTCGACAACCCGGAACTCGCCGACCTCGCCGCACGCTTCATCAAAGAGATCGGCTTCAGCGGCATCATCGACCTCGACCTGCGCTTCGACCGCCGCGACGGGCAGTACAAGCTCCTCGACTTCAACCCGCGCATGGGCGCCCAGTTCCGGCTCTTCGAGAGCGAGTCGGGGGTGGACGTCATCCGTGCCATGCACCTGGATCTGACCGGGCGCCGCGTTCCGGAGGGGGAACAGCGCGCCGGCCACCGGTACGTCGTGGAGAACATCGACCTGCCCGCCCTCCTCGCCTACCGCCGCAGCGGTTATACGACGCCGCACGCGCCCGAGCGGCCGAGCGGGACCGAGCTGGCCTGGCTCGCGGGTGACGACCCGCTGCCGTTCGTCACGATGCTCGCCCGCTTCGTGCGTCCGGGCGCGAAGCACCTCTACCAGCTGTGGCGCACCAACCGCCGCGGCTCCAGCACCGCCACGAAGTAGGCACCACGTTCCTGCGGAGGGACTTCGTGATCCAACCGGTAGCAGTCATAGGTGCCGGGCCCTTCGGCCTGTCCACCGCCGCCCATCTGCGGGCGCGCGGCATCCCCGTCCGGGTCTTCGGCGACCCCATGGTCAGCTGGCGCGACCACATGCCCGAGGGCATGCTCCTGAAGTCGACGCCCGCCGCCTCCAACCTCGACTGCCCGCAGCGCGGGCACACCCTCGCCGACTACTGCGACGCGGCGGGCCTGCGCAGGCTGGTGACCGACGAGGACATCATTCCGGTGGAGACCTTCATCGGCTACGGCGAGTGGTTCCAGGAGAAGCTGGTACCCGAGCTGGAGCGGGTACGGGTGGTCTCCGTGGACCGCGACAAGGCGGCTGGGTTCGAACTCAAGCTGGACTCGGGGGAGGTGTTCACGGCCCGCGCGGTCGTCGTCGCCACCGGTCTGTCGGGGCTCGCCCACGTTCCCGCGGAGCTCGTGGGAGCGACGGCGGACGGGCCCGCGGGACCGGTCTCGCACAGCTCCCAGCACCACGACCTGACCCGGTTCTCCGGCAAGGAACTGATCGTCGTCGGGGCCGGGCAGTCCGCGCTGGAGACGGCCGCTCTCGCGGCCGAAGCGGGCGCCCAGGTGCGGGTGGTCTCCCGCGGACGCGGCAAGGTCGCCTTCGGCGCCCCGCCCTGGGACCAGCCCCGGCTGCGCCCGGAGTCCCCGTTCGGCCGGGCCTGGTCGCTGTGGGCGCTCAGCTACTACCCGCACCCCTACCGCTTCCTCCCCGCGCGGACCCGCCACTACCTGGTCCGCCGGGTGCTCGGGCCGCTCGGCGCCTGGTGGCTGCGCGACCGCTTCGAGGGCAAGGTCCAGGTCCACGCCGTCGTCGGCGTGACCGGCGCCGACACCTCCGACGGTGCCCCCGTCCTCACCGTCCGCACCCATGACGGACGCACCGACCGGCTCACCGCCGACCACGTCGTCGCCGCCACCGGCTACCGCGTGGACACCGCGGCGATGGACTTCCTCGGCCCCGAGCTGCGCACCCGCGTCGCGGTGAGCCGCGGCGCCCCGAAACTCGGCGTCGGATACGTCTCCTCCGTGCCCGGCCTGTACTTCACCGGCCTGCCCGCGGCGGCGTCGTACGGACCGGTGATGCGGTTCGTGTGCGGTACGGAGTTCGCCTCGCCGCGTCTGGCCAAGCACCTGGCCGCTGCCCACGCCTGACACCCGCCCCTGGGCAAGGCCGCCGCCCATCCGGGGCAAGGCCGCCGCCCACCTCTGGGGCCGGGCCGCCACCCGGCTCCGGGGCTACGCCTCCTCGGCCGCCCGCTGCCAGGCCAGGAACTCCTCGATCAGCTCCGGCGGGTTGGCCGCCTCCGTGGCCTCGACCTCCCAGCCCGGGCAGTACATGTCGAAGACCACCACCGGCAGCGCTCGGCCGAGGGCCTTCTCGATACGGCCGCCGGAATGCAGATCCCGCGCCAGCCGTATGCACGCGTCGGCGAAGTGCAGCCCCAACAGGTCGTGCTTCGCGTCCAGTTCGGCGTCGTCGCCGTCCCCGTCGAACCAGAGTCCGAGCCGCCGGACCTCCTCGGTGTACAGCGCGCCGCCGACCGGGTCCTCGGGACAGTTGCCGAGCATCTCGAAGCCGTCGAAGAGCCAGCACGCGTAGTTCCAGCGCGCCTCGCCGGGGTCCGTCGGGTTCCGTTCGGCCTCGTACTGGCTCTCGGTGTTGTAGCCGATCGCCACGTACGGTCTGCGGTCGTCGTCCTCGACCCGCCAGATGCGGAACGACAGCGCGTAGATCTCCGGCCGCGGCTCCCGCGGGAACCGGTCCAGCACCCCGGTCGCCGCCTCCAGCAGATGCGCCCGGAAGTCCCCCGGTACGTCCGTCACCACGCCCGCCCCCGTCCGATCGGTGCCGTCAACACACCGCCAACGTAACGCGCCCCACTGACATCGCCCCATCAAGGCGACGGCTGGCGCCAATTGAGGCCGAAACGCACAGTGAGTCTCAGGGGCGTGCTGTCCGTATTCTCTGATCATGGTCGCACCCTCCCCGTACGCACTGATCGCCACCGACATGGACGGCACGCTGCTGCGCGCCGACGACACCCTGTCGGAACGGTCGCTCGCCGCGCTCGCGCGGGCCGGCCGGGCGGGTGCCCGGCATCTCGTGGTGACCGGCCGTCCCGCGCCGAGAGTGCGCCCCCTCCTGGACGACCTCGGCTGCACGGGTCTCGCGGTCTGCGGCCAGGGCGCGCAGGTGTACGACGCCGGCGCTGACCGGCTGCTGTGGTCGGTCACCCTGGACCGGGAACTGGCGGAGACCGCCCTCGGCAAGATCGAGGCCGAGGTCGGGCAGGTGTACGCGGCGGTCGACCAGGACGGCGTGGACGGGCTCACGCTCATCGAGCCGGGCTATCTGATGCCCCACCCCACGCTGCCCGCGCTGCGCGTCGACCGGCGCGACGACCTGTGGTGCGCGCCCATCAGCAAGGTGCTGCTGCGCCACCACACCCTGTCCGACGACGAACTGGCGGCGACCGCGCGCGCGGTGGTGGGATCGCTGGCGACGGTCACCATGTCGGGGCCGGGAACCGTCGAGCTCCAGCCGTGCGGGGTGACCAAGGCGACCGGGCTGGCGCTGGCCGCCGACCATCTGGGGCTGAGCCCCGAACAGGCCGTCGCCTTCGGGGACATGCCCAACGACATCCCCATGTTCGACTGGGCGTCCTACGGGGTGGCCATGGCCAACGCCCATCTCGAACTCAAGGCGGTGGCCGACGAGATCACTTTGTCGAACGAGGACGACGGCATCGCCGTCGTCCTCGAAAGACTCTTCGGCTGACGGCGCCGGTCAGTACGCGCCGTGCACGTTGTCCATCGAGCCGTACCGCGCGGCGGCGTAGTTGCAGGCGGCGGTGATGTTCGCGACCGGGTCGTAGATGTCGAACGACGTGCCGTCCACGTGGTAGGTCTTGAACGTCGGGTCGATCACCTGGAGCAGACCCTTGGAGGGGATGCCGGCGGCCGCGTTGGAGTCCCAGAGGTTGATGGCCTGCGGGTTGCCGGAGGACTCACGCATCACGTTGCGGTAGATGCCGTTGTAGGAACCCGGGATGTTCTTCTCGGCCATGATCGCGAGCGACTCGCGGATCCAGCCGTCGAGGTTGTTCGGGTACCCGGCAAGCGTCGTGGAAGCCGTCGAGGTGGTGGAAGTGGCGGCGGAGGCGGCGGTCGCCCCGATGAGCGGCAGGGCGAGAACGGCGGCGCCGCTACCGACGACGGCGAGCTTGCGGACGATGCGGTTACGGCGGGGACGGCGGTGCTGGGCGGCAGCAGACATGTCGTGGTTCCTCTCCGTCGCCTGCGGGGTGAGCTGTCGGGTTCGGGCCCGGGGAGTGCCCGGCCGCTCCGCCCTGAGGCGAGGCGACTTCACCCCTAGCCGTTCCGGTACGACGTCCGTCGGTGACATCGGTCGCCCGGTCCGGCGACTTACCTGGTTTCCCCGCTCCTGCCGTGCGAATGGACTCGTCGATGGGTCACGACGGGCGGCGGCAGGATTCGGCGTCCGCCCGGCGAGCGGGAACGTATGCGAGAGCACATGTCCGGAACAAGTACCTGATTCACACAACACGCCGATTGACCTTGATCTGAGTCGTATAGGCCGCTTGATCCTTTGCGGCTGCCAATCCTCAACTCGCCCACAGGGAAAGGTGAGGAAGGGTCGCCTTACCGCCTTTGTGGCACTCCGGGCCACGTGACCTACTTCACGAAACGGCAATTAAGGCGAATCGGACAAGAGGGATTCGCGGAATCCGTTTTTCCCGGCATCAGCGGAAAAGTGCCTCGCAGTCATTCGTGCGGATTGCAGTGATTGGGGTGGAAGAAGTGGCCCGCGTCACAGGCAATTCGGGAGATTGTCCGAATTGCCTTGTTCGGTGGAATTCCGGCTCGATGGGCCGAACCGGTGGGGTCCGGTCGGGTGTGGCTCGGCAGCGGGTTCTGTGCAGCCGGTTCATCCGGTCGTGTGGCCTCTCCGGCGCGCCCTCGTGAACTCCGTGCGGCCCGGGTACGCGCGCGTGCCGCTGATCGTGCGCGGTGGGGAGGTTGACGCCCGGAGGCTTCGTCCGCCCGGGCGTCTCGAAGGCCGTCGGGCGACCCAAGGGCTTGGAATCCGCCGGGAGTTCACCTGTGACGGGCGTACGTGATTCCGCTCACGTCGGAGCAGGGGGTGGCGGGCTCACCGACCCGGCGGCGGGCGGCGCGGCCGTCCACGCGCGTGTGTCCACCGTGAGGGCGGAACCTCCGCCGCACCGCGCGTCGTTGTCATAGTGGCCGTCCGTGGAGGGCCACGGCGACCGCCTTGAGCGGCTCGGGTGCGAGGGCCGCCGTCCGGAGGGACATGCAGCCGTCTCAGGAGGTACCGACCGTGCCGACGCTCGCGTTGCACCGGGGCCGCGCTGTCGGCCGCTCGACGGTCGAGGCCAGCCCCGTCCGTCGGTCGAGGCAAGTCCGGGCTCGTCCGCCACTGGGCGCCACGCGCGCGTGCGCGTGGGGAGCGACGTTCGGACGGCGAACGTCGTGCGGAGGTCCTCGTGCGTGATCTCGTAAGGGGTGCGGGTGCGGATCGGTGCGGTTTGCCCCCGTCGGCTTTGGCGGGCGGCGAAGGGGGTACCTCCGGGCAGGTGACGTCGGGCGGAGAGGGTGTGATCGTCCGTGGTCGGTGGTCTGCCGGACGGTCCGGCGTCGGACCCGGTGACGGCGCTGGTCCGGGACGCGGTCCACGCCTCGGCCGGGGACACGGCTTACGCCCCGGTTCGGGACAACTGTCGGTACTTCCTGTTAAGTCATTGGATGTCAGGTTGTATCGGCTGATCAAAAACATACCGGTCGTGATCCGAAAGCGCCCGAGGTGTAACGGTGGGCGCCCTCGGTGATCGAAACCTGACCGGATACGCTGACTTGAGTGATGGCAGCGACCTATCGACAAACCGTGTAATCGCCAGTGGACACCAGCAGACAGGAGACCCCTCGTGACCGTCGGGCCGTTCGGGCTGAGCGTGCGGGACCAGGCTCTGGAAGCCGATGTCCAGGCCGGATTGACGGCTGTCGAGGAGGGCTTGCTAGAAGCCACCAAAAGTGAGGTCCCGTTCATCACGGAAGCCGCGCAGCACCTCGTGCGGGCCGGCGGGAAGCGGTTCAGGCCGCTGCTGGTGATGCTGGCCGCGCAGTTCGGTGACCCGTACGCGCCGGGCGTGGTGCCGTCGGCCGTGGTCGTCGAGCTGACCCACCTGGCCACGCTGTACCACGACGACGTCATGGACGAGGCGGCCGTGCGGCGCGGGGTCGACAGCGCCAACACCCGATGGGGCAACTCGGTCGCCGTCCTCACCGGTGACTTCCTCTTCGCGCGCGCCTCGCAGATCCTCGCCGACCTCGGACCCGAGGCGGTGCGGGTCCAGGCCCTCGCGTTCGAACGCTTGGTGACGGGCCAGATCCTGGAGACGGCGGGTCCGTCGGACGGGCGTGACCCGGTCGACCACTACCTCGACGTGCTCGGCGGCAAGACCGGCTCGCTGGTGGCGGTCTCCTGCCGCTTCGGCGCGATGATGTCCGGCGCCGACGAGACGGTCGTGGACGTCCTCACCCAGTACGGCGAACGCCTCGGTGTCGCCTTCCAGCTCGCCGACGACGTCCTGGACATCGCCTCCGACTCCCACGAGTCCGGCAAGACCCCGGGGACCGACCTCCGCGAGGGTATCCCCACGCTTCCGGTGCTTCGGCTGCGGGAGCGGGCGGCGCGGCTGGGCCTGGCCGAGGACATCGCACTGTGCGAGCTGCTGGACTCCGACCTCACGGACGACGCGCGGCACGCGGAGGCCCTGACGGCCCTGCGGGCGCATCCGGCCCTGGAGCAGGCGCGCCGGGACACGATCCGGTACGCGGAGGAGGCCCGGGCCGCGCTGGCCCCGCTGGTCGAATGCGACGCGAAGGTGACGCTCCTGGAGCTGTGCGACGCGGTGGTGCACCGGGCGGGCTAGCCCCCTGCCCATGCTGCCGACTTGGTTTCCCGAGAGGCCGAGCCCAGGAGTAAATTCCTGTGACGCACGTCACACTCCTGGACTGAGTCCAATCTAGGATCTGCTCCGTACCCCTCCCCAGAAGCCGACGCAGGGGGCGTCGGCTGACACAGGGGGAGAGAACGGAATCATGGTCATCAATGCAACGCGCCGCAAGAGCCTCGTCGCCGCAGCCGTCACCGTGACCGCTCTCGGCGGTGCCGCCGTCCCGGCATCCGCCGCCACCAGCCACAGTGCAGCCCGGCTCAGCTCCATCAGCCACAGCTCCACCGGCTCCACCCGCTCCGTCGTCCTCGTCGCCAGTCTGCGCGGCGCCAACGAGGTGCCCGTCGCCGGTGGGCCCGCCGTCGGGGACAAGGACGGCGTGGCACTGGAGTTCATCCAGGTCAAGGGGGGCAAGGTGACCGTCGCCGTGACCTGGCGCGGTACCGGCAGGCCGACCGACCTGCACATCCATCAGGGCGCCGAGGGGACCAACGGCGGGGTGAAGATCGACTTCGGGAAGCTGCTGAAGAAGGCCAAGGGGCACAGCGTCACCGGCAGTGTCAAGGTCACCGACAAGGCCCTGCTCAAACAGCTCACCACCGACCCCGGATCCTTCTACGCCAACCTGCACACCGCCGAGTTCCCGGGCGGGGCGGTCCGCGGCCAACTGCACGCCGTCACCACCGTCACCGACCTCGGGGGCGGCGGCCTCCAGGCCTCCGTCATCACCGGCAGGCAGATCTACGAGTGCAAGGCGGCCGACGGCGGCGGCTACGCCTTCGCCCAGCGTGACGTCAGCGCCAAACTCGGCGGCGGCATCCGGCACTCCTTCGTCGCACCCGGCTCCGGCACCCCGCAGTGGGTCGCCCCCGACGGCAGCGCGGTCACCGGGACGGTCCTGACCAAGACGCCGAACGGCGACGGCAACATCCCCGAGCTGGACCTCAGGACCACCCGGTCGGGCAAGAAGCACGGCCTGCTCGCGCACACCGGCGAGATCCTGCGCCTGAACACCGTCGGCGGCGTCGCCCCGGCCGGCTCCTGCACCCCGGGTGCCGTCGTCGGCGTCCCCTACCGGGCCGACTACGTGTTCGTGCAGCAACACTGAGTGAACACGGCACGTGACAGCAAGTGACAGGAGGCGCCTTCGCGCGCGACCCCTACGGGTCGGAGGAGGCGCCTCCACCCTTGTGTCATACCGCAGGCGTACGCGGAGTTGGCTCCCGGGGCTGACGCATCAGAGGCCCCGATTTGGTGAGATGGAAACCACGGAAATCACCACCACTCACCGATTCGGGTGAGAATGGCGGCTCAGGGTGGGAACACGTGCGAGCACAGCCGCCGCCGACGACGGAGGTAAGGCACACATGGCACCGTACGAAACCGAGGGCAGCACGGGGGCCGCGCAGGCCGACGACGAGCTGCGCGCCGAGCGGCGGCGCAAGGCCGCACGATACGTCGTCCCGGTCGCGGTCATGGGGGTGGCCGCGGCCACGATCGGACTGGTTCCGGCGCTCGCCGACTCCGGCGACCCCGACCTGCCGAAGATCACCGCTCAGGAACTCATCGACAAGATCGCCAAGTCGGACGTGCAGCAGCTGTCCGGCACGGTGAAGATCAGCACCGACCTCGGCCTGCCCGACCTCGGTGGTCTGGAGAGCGGCCTGATGTCCGGCGCGGCCCAGGGCGGCGACGGCTCGTCCGCCGACCCGACGACCAAGCTCACCGAGCTGGCCTCCGGCACGCACACGCTGCGCGTGGCCGCCGCCGGCCCCGAGAAGCAGAAGGTGTCGCTGCTGGAGAGCGGCGCCGAGTACAGCCTCATCCACAACGGCACGGACGTGTGGGGCTACGACAGCAAGTCCAACGAGGTCTACCACTCCACCGCCGCCGACTCCGGCAAGGCCGAGCAGCACGAAACCCCGGCCACACCGAAGGACTTCGCCGACGACGTCCTCAAGTCGGTCGACGACACCACGTCGGTGAAGGTCGACGGCACCGCCCAGGTCGCCGGCCGTGACGCCTACCGGCTCGTCATCAAGCCCAAGCAGTCCGGTACGACGGTCGGCGCGATCAGCATCGCGGTGGACGCCAAGACCGGTACCCCGCTGAAGTTCACGCTCACCCCGTCGAGCGGCGGCGCGGCCGTGATCGACGCCGGCTACACCCAGGTCAGCTTCGGCAAGCCGGCCGCCTCGACCTTCGACTTCACCCCGCCCAAGGGCGCCAAGGTCACCGAGGGCGACAGCCTCGACAAGGCGAACCGGGCCGACAAGGGCGACAAGGGCGACAAGATAACGAAGTCGCCGGGCCAGGGCACTCCCGAGGAGCTCGGCAAGAACGGCTTCGACGTCCTCGGCAAGGGCTGGAACTCCATAGCCGTCCTCGACACCGGCAGCAAGGGCGGGCTGCCCACCGGCTCCGCCTCCGGCGGTGGTGACCTCGGCGGCTTCCTCGGCTCGCTCGGCGACCCGGTCTCCGGCAAGTTCGGCAAGGGCACGGTCTTCTCCACCCGGCTGATCAACGCCCTGATCACGGACGACGGCAAGGTGTACGTCGGCGCGGTGGACAAGGCGGCGCTGGTGAAGGCGGCGAACGCGAGGTAGCCAGGGCGGACGGGTACCCCGGTACCCTGTGCCGCACGACGAATCGAGGGAGCCGATGGACCAACCGTCCGCCACGGAGCCGGAGTCGGAGGACCAGGGGCAGGACGACCCGGGCCGGGAGGGCCCGGGCCAGGACGGCCCGGCACACGCGAGCGTCATCGACACCCGCGGCCTCACCAAGCGCTACCGCGGCGGACAGCTCGCCGTGGACGGTCTCGACCTGACCGTCCCGGCGGGCAGCGTCTTCGGCTTCCTCGGTCCGAACGGCTCCGGCAAGACGACCACCATCCGCATGCTGATGGGCCTGATCACCCCCACCTCGGGCACGGCCCGCGTCCTGGGCCGCCCGATGCCGCGCGCCTCCCGCACCGTACTGCCCCAGGTCGGCGCCCTCATCGAGGGCCCGGCGCTGTATGGCTTCCTCTCCGGCCGCGACAATCTGCTGCGGTACGACGCCGCCGACCCGACCGCCGACCCGCGCACCCGGCGCACCCGCGTCGAGGCCGCGCTGGACCGGGTGGGCCTGACGGCCGCAGCCGCGAAGAAGGCGAAGGCCTACTCCCTGGGCATGAAGCAGCGCCTGGGGCTCGCCGCCGCACTGCTCCAGCCCCGCAAACTGCTGGTCCTGGACGAGCCCACCAACGGCCTCGACCCCCAGGGCATGCGGGAGATCCGTTCCCTGGTGCGGGAGCTGGCCGGGGACGGCACGACCGTCTTCCTCTCCTCCCACCTCCTCGACGAGATCGAGCAGGTCTGCACCCACGCCGCCGTGATGGCGCAGGGCCGGCTGATCACCCAGGGCGCGGTGGCCGACCTGGCGGCCGGGGCCCGTGGCCGGCTCGTGGTGACCACCCCGGACACCGGCGAGGCGGCCCGGGTGCTCAAGGAGCAGGGCGTCCCGGATGTCGTCACCGCCGAGGACCGGGTCACCGGCGAGCCGCCCGAGCGCGACCTCGCCGAGGTCAACGCGGCGCTCGTGGCGGCGGGCGTGCGCGTACGCGGCTTCACACTCGAACGGGCCTCCCTGGAGGACGCGTTCGTGGCGCTGACCGGGGAGGGCTTCGATGTCGCAGGCTGACGTGGCGGTCGTGGAACGAACGGCCGTACGGCCGAACCCGCTGTGGACCCTCGGCCTGCTCCGCAGCGAGCTGGCCATCACCCTGCGGCGCTGGCGCACCCTCGCGCTGCTCGGCGTGCTGGCGGCGGTGCCGGTTCTGGTCGGGGTAGCCGTCAAGATCGAGACGGGGGGCGACGGCCAGGCCGGCAGAGGCGGTGGCGGAGGCGGCGGCCCCGCGTTCATCGCGCAGATCACCAACAACGGACTGTTCCTGGTGTTCACGGCACTGGCCGCGACCCTCCCGTTCTTCCTTCCGATGGCGGTCGGGGTGGTGGCCGGGGACGCGATCGCCGGCGAGGCCAGCGCGGGCACCCTGCGTTATCTGCTGGTCGCCCCCGCGGGCCGCACCCGGCTGCTGCTCACCAAGTACGCGACGACGATGGCTTTCTGTCTGCTGGCCACCCTGGTGGTGGCCGCCTCCGCCCTCGCCGTCGGCGCGATCCTCTTCCCGCTCGGCGACCTGACCACCATCTCCGGCACCCGGATCCCGTTCACCGAGGGCCTCGGCCGGGCCCTGCTGATCGCCCTGGTGGTGGCGGCCTCCCTGACCGGCGTAGCGGCGCTGGGCCTGTTCGTGTCCACGCTGACCAGCAGCGGCATCGCGGCGATGGCGACCACCGTCGGCCTGCTGATCACCGTCCAGATCCTCGACCAGATCCCCCAGCTGCACGCGCTCCAGCCGTACTTCTTCTCCCACTACTGGCTGTCCTTCGCCGACCTGGTGCGCGACCCCGTCTACTGGGCCGACCTGGTCAAAAACCTGGAGCTGCAGGCCCTGTACGTGGCGGTGTTCGGGTCCGCGGCCTGGGCGCGGTTCACGACGAAGGACATCACGGCGTAACGGCGGGGGCGGCATCGCCCACCGCGAAGCGGGCCAGTGGTGCCTCCCCGGCGAAGAACTCCTTGGCCCGCGCCAGCGCCTCGGCGTCCTTGAGGACATCCCCTCGCGCGCTGCCGTTGCCGAGCAGCACCCCGCCGAAGCGCATGCCCATGTAGGCGGCCGAGTTGTGGAGCAAGCCGGCGTACGGATCAGCGACCGACGGCTCGTGGTCCGCCAGCACGGCCACCCCCCACAAGGTGCGCCCGGCCAGGGTCGCCCTGAAGTCGAGACCGGGGGTACGCAGCCAGCCCGACCAGTAGTCCAGGTAGCGCTTGGTGAGGCCGGACACCGAGTACCAGTACACCGGCGAGACGATCACGATGTCGGTCGCGGCGAGCGTCGCGTCGAGCAGCAGCCCGGTGTGGGTGCCGGCGGGTGCCCGGACGAAGTCGGCGTCGCGTCGCAGATCCACGAAGTCCGGCAGCGGATGGTCGGCCAGACTGATCCACCGCTGTTCGACGTCCGCGGGTAGCTGCTCGGCGGCTCGGCGTGCCAGCAGTTCGGTGTTGCCGTCGAGACGGGAACTGCCCAGCACGAACAGGAAACGGCGAGTCACGAGATCCCCCAGGTGAGCGGCGTGCGAAGAATAACCGTGTCTGCATCTTATGCGTACGCATTCAAGTTGGCCAGGGTGCCGGCGCCGGGCCGGACGCCGGATGGCCCCCTTCCTGATGCGAGGCTGTGACGTCGCGGTGACGCGTGGGCCGAGGGGAGCGGCCAGACTTGACCGTACGCACGGGTACGACCGGACGGTGACGCCGGGGGAATGAGGGCCGATGTCCCGACTCAGCCGCGAGACGAAGCGGGAAGCTCAGCAGACCGACCGGCCGGCGCAACCGGTCGAGGTCCGCGTGACGGGCGGCGCCGCGACCGTGGACGGCGTACCGCTGTTCCCCGCGCCCGGTGAGGAACCCCAGCAGGCGGTCCTCAACCACCTGCAGCGCCTCGCCCACGCCACCGGCCTTCCCGTCCTCGCCACTGTTCACGACAGTCGCATCGGCTATGTCGTCCGCCTCCAGGTGAACCTGGACGGCTCCAGCAGCTTCACCGGCGACCCGGTACGGATGGCCGTGCCCGGTACGCCGAACGCGCCCGTTCCCCAGGATTCGGCACCGCAGACCGGCCGGGACCGGCCGGCGCATCTCCTGCACGCCGTCGACGAACCGCCGACCGCGGGCACGCCGGGCGCGGGCACGCCGGGCGCGGAGGCGGCGGTTACGGAAGCGGCTCCTACGTTCCCGCTACGGTCGGTCCCCGAACCGCCAGTCGCGGCACCGTCGGCGCCCGGCACGGTCCAGCCGCCGACCGGGGTGTTCGGCCCGCCGCCCGTCATGGACGGAACCCCCACCCCTGCCGTCGTACCCGTCCCCGCCGTCGTCGCCGCCGCCCCCGCCGTCGTACCCCCTCAGCCCGTCACCAGGCCTCAGCCGGCGGCGCCCCGGACCGACCCTGGTGCCGAACGTACAGAGCCCCGCACAGAGCCCCTCGTGGAACGGGAGTCCGCCGGTGTCTTCGACCCCGACCCCAGGCACACCCCGGCCCGCGGTTTCGACGCCGTCGCTGAGGAGGTGCTCGGGGACGAGCCCGTGACCGTGACCGCGGAGGGGGCCGCACTGCTCACCGAGCCGGTGTCGCGGATCAACGAGGCCGTCCGGGCGGGCCGTATCGAAGTGGCGGCCGAGCTCGCGGAGCGCACCGTCGCCGAGGCCTCCGCGACCCTCGGTGACGGTCACACCGAGGTGCTGCACCTGCGCGAGCTGACCGCCTACATCGCCTACCTGGCGGGCGACCCGCTGCGTGCCTTCCACCTCTCCCTCGACCTGGCCCGGCAGCACCGGCAGGCCCGGGACGCCGAGGGGGCGTACGGGAACGTGCGGAGCGCGGCCACCGCCTGGCGCGCGGTGCGCGACCCGGAGCATGGGCTGCGCCTCGGCCGCGACCTGATCGACCTCTGGGCGCAGCTCACCACCGAGGACGGCCCGGCCGCCGACGACCCCGAGGAACTGGAGTCCGCCCGCGCCCGGATGGGCCGCCTCACCGAGCGCGCCCGCCGCGCGGCCGGGAACGCCTGAGCGTCGGCCGGCCACAGTGGGCCGGCCGGTCACTCGGCCGGTCACTGCACGCAGAACTCGTTTCCCTCCGGGTCGGCCATCACCGTCCACTCCCCGGCCGGCTCGGACACATGCCGCACCACCGTCGCGCCCAGCCCTTCGAGCCGCGCCACCTCGTCCGCCCGCTTGCCCGTCTCGGCGTGCAGGTCCATGTGGAGCCGGTTCTTGCCGGACTTTCCTTCCGGCACCCGCTGGAACAGCAGCCGCCGGCCCAGCCCGGTCCCGCGCTCCTGGTCGACCGGGTCGTCCGGATGCCGTACGGCGATCAGGTCACGGAAGGCGGCACGGCCGTGGTACTCCACGGTCGCCGCGCCGGGCAGCGCGCCCAGCTCCAGCAGGCGTTCGACCAACGCGCTGTTGTCCTCGGCCACGTAGTGCAGTGCGGCGGCCCAGAAGTCGGCCTGTGCGTGCGGGTCGCGGGCGTCGACGACGAGTTTCCAGTGCAGGGGTGCGGGCGTCTGCGTCATGCCGCCCACTTATAGCCGACGGCCGTCGGCGTCACACCTGACTTCGGGGAGTCTCCACGGCCGCCGTCACCGGCCGGGGTACGGCCGCCGCCGCGAGCGCCCGCGCGGACCGGCGGGCGGTGCGCAGCGCGTCCCAGGTGAGCAGGGCGAGGGCGACCCAGACCAGGGCGAAGCCGGCCCAGCGCTCGGCGGGCATCGCCTCGTGGAAGTAGAGGATGCCGAGCAGGAACTGGAAGACCGGCGCCAGGTACTGCAGCAGACCGAGCGTGGAGAGCGGGACGCGGATCGCGGCGGCGCCGAAGCAGACCAGCGGAAGCGCGGTGACGATGCCGGTGGAGGCCAGCAGGGCGGCGTGCCCGGCACCGTCGTTGACGAAGCTGGACTCGCCGTGGCCGGCCAGCCACAGCAGATAGCCGAGCGCGGGCAGGAACTGGATCGCCGTCTCCGCCGCGAGTGACTCCACGCCGCCGAGGTTGACCTTCTTCTTGACGAGTCCGTAGGTCGCGAAGGAGAAGGCTAGGACGAGCGAGATCCACGGCGGCTGCCCGTAACCCACGGTCAGCACGACCACGGCGGCGAAGCCGACGCCCACCGCCGTCCACTGCGCGGGCCGCAGCCGTTCCTTCAGCAGCAGCACGCCCATGGCGATGGTCACCAGGGGGTTGATGAAGTAGCCGAGTGAGGCCTCGACGACGTGACCGGAGTTCACGGCCCAGATGTAGACGCCCCAGTTGACGGTGATCACGGCGGCTGCGACCGTCACCAGTGCCAGTCGGCGCGGCTGCCGCAGCAGCTCGCCGGCCCAGGCCCAGCGTCGTACGAAGGCCAGCGCGACGGCGACGAAGACCAGGGACCACACCATCCGGTGGGCCAGGATCTCCAGGGCCCCGGCGGGCTTCAGCAACGGCCAGAAGAGGGGGACTAGGCCCCACATCCCGTAGGCCGCGAAGCCGTTCACCAGCCCCGTCCGCCGCTCACCCCTCGATATCTCGGCCACCGGCCCTCCTCACGCCCAGCTCCAGCACACCGGGACGAAGGTAGCGCCGAGCACCCCCGCCTGTCATGGCCGTATCGGCATACGGTCATGACAGACCGGGGGTGGGCCTTCCCGAGCCTTCCCGAGCCTCCCGGGCCTCCCCGGATCTCCCGGGCCTCCCAGCGGCTGCCTGGGGCAGGGCCTACTTCAGCGCGTCCGCGACGGCCTCGGAGATCGGGGAGGTCGGGCGGCCGGCCAGGCGGGAGAGGTCCCCGGAGTCGACGACCAGTTCGCCCTTGGCGATCGACGCGTCGACGCCGACCAGGATGGTGGCGAACGCCTCCGGCACGCCGGCGCCGGTGAGGATGGACTGGAGCACCTCGCCGGGCACGGAGTTGTAGGCGATCTCCTTGCCGGTCTGCCGCGCGATCTCGGCCGCGTACTCGGCGAGGCTCCAGGCGACGTCGCCGCCCAGCTCGTACGTCTGGTTCTCGTGGCCCTCGCCGGTCAGTACGGCGACGGCGGCGGCCGCGTAGTCCGCGCGGGAGGCCGAGGAGACCCGACCCTCACCCGCGGCCGCGACGACGGCGTCGTGCTCCAGCACCGGGGCGAGGTTCTCGGTGTAGTTCTCGTGGTACCAGCCGTTGCGCAGCAGGGCGTAGGGCAGGCCGGAGGCGAGCAGCAGCTCCTCGGTGGCGCGGTGGTCGTCCACCAGCGAGGCCGTCAGGCTGCCCGGGGCGCTGGTGTACGCGAGCAGGGCCACGCCGGCCGCCTTGGCCGCGTCGATGACGACCCTGTGCTGCTGCGGGCGGCCCTTGTCGAACTCGTTGCCCGAGATCAGCAGCACCTTGTCGCCGGCGGCGAAGAGACCGTCGAAGGTCTCGGGGGAGTTGTAGTCGGCGACGGCGATGTTGACGCCCCGGGCGGCGTAGTCGGCGGCCTTGGCCTTGTCGCGGACGACGGCGGTGATCTGCTCGGCCGGGACCTTCTCGAGCAGCTGCGTCACGACGTGACGGCCGAGGTGTCCGGTGGCTCCGGTGACAACGATGCTCATGGTCTGCGATCTCCTTGTGGGGTTCCGTTGTCACTAACCCTAGGGTGTGCGCTAACCAGAAGAAAGTACCCACTTTGAAGTAAGGTACTGGCGTGGCCGTAAGTACCCCGGAAGTCGAGAACCGCGCCGACGCACCCGCCGGGAGGACCGACAAGTACGTCGTCGGCGAGGCGATGTGCCCGTACCGCCTGGTTCTGGAGCACGTCACCAGCCGCTGGGGTGTCCTGGTCCTGATCGAGCTCCTTGACCGCCCCCACCGCTTCAGCGAACTGCGCCGCGCCATCGGCCGGGTCAGCGAGAAGATGCTCACCCAGACCCTCCAGACCCTGGAACGGGACGGCATGGTCCACCGGGACGCCAAGCCCGTCATCCCGCCCCGGGTCGACTACTCCCTCACCGACCTCGGCCGCGAGGCGGCCCGGCAGGTACGGGACCTGGCGCTGTGGACCGAACGGCGGATGGCGGACGTGACCCGGGCCCGGGAGGCGTACGACGAGGCGAAGCGCGCCTGAACGCGAAGCGGGGCCGGACACGGTGTCACACGGTGTCCGGCCCCACTCGCACCTACCGTTCGTGCCTGCCGGGCGTCAGCCCACGACCGTCCAGGTGTCCCCGCCGGCCAGCAGTGCCCCCAGGTCGCCCTTGCCGTGCTGCTCCACCGCCGTGTCCAGCTGCTCGGACATCTGGACGTCGTAGACGGGCCGTTCCACCGATCGCAGCACACCGATGGGCGTGTGGTGCAGGGTGTCCTGGTCGGCCAGCCGGGAGAGCGCGAAGGCCGTGGTGGGGGAGGGGGAGTGGGCGTCGTGGACGAGGATCTCGGACTCGTTGTCCGGGGTCACGTCGACCACCGTCAGGTCACCGGTGTGCCGGTCGCGTACGACTCCGCGCGCGCCGTCGGTGCCGAAGCGGATGGGCTGTCCGTGCTCCAGGCGGATCACCGCTTCCTCGGCGGACTGCTTGTCCTTGAGGGTGTCGAAGGCGCCGTCGTTGAAGATGTTGCAGTTCTGGTAGATCTCGATCAGGGCCGTGCCGGGGTGGGCGGCGGCCTGGCGCAGCACGTCGGTGAGGTGCTTGCGGTCGGAGTCGATGGTGCGGGCCACGAAGGAGGCCTCGGCGCCGATCGCGAGGGACACCGGGTTGAAGGGGGCGTCCAGGGACCCCATCGGTGTCGACTTGGTGATTTTCCCGACTTCGGAAGTCGGTGAGTACTGGCCCTTCGTCAACCCGTAGATCCGGTTGTTGAAGAGGAGGATCTTCAGGTTGACGTTGCGGCGCAGGGCGTGGATGAGGTGGTTGCCGCCGATGGAGAGGGCGTCGCCGTCGCCGGTGACGACCCAGACGCTCAGGTCCCGGCGGGAGGTGGCGAGCCCGGTGGCGATGGCGGGGGCGCGGCCGTGGATGGAGTGCATCCCGTAGGTGTTCATGTAGTACGGGAAGCGGGAGGAGCAGCCGATGCCGGAGACGAAGACGATGTTCTCCTTCGCCAGCCCGAGTTCCGGCATGAACCCCTGCACCGCGGCCAGGATCGCGTAGTCACCGCAGCCCGGGCACCAGCGCACCTCCTGGTCGGACTTGAAGTCCTTCATGGACTGCTTGGCCTCGGCCTTGGGGACGAGCTGGAGCAGTCCGTCGGCGATGTCAGTCATGGATGGCCTCCTTGAGCGCCTCGGCGAGCTGCTCGGCCTTGAACGGCATGCCGTTGACCTGGTTGTACGAATGCGCGTCCACGAGGTACTTCGCCCGGATGAGGGTGGCGAGCTGACCGAGGTTCATCTCGGGGATCACCACCTTGTCGTAACGCCCCAGGACCGCACCCAGGTTGCGGGGGAAGGGGTTGAGGTGGCGCAGGTGCGCCTGCGCGATCGCCTCGTCGGCCCGGCGCAGCCGCCGTACCGCGGCCGTGATCGGCCCGTAGGTCGAACCCCAGCCCAGGACCAGGGTGCGCGCGCCGTCCGGGTCGTCGACCTCGATGTCCGGCACGTCGATACCGTCGATCTTGGCCTGCCGGGTACGGACCATGAAGTCGTGGTTGGCGGGGTCGTAGGAGATGTTGCCCGTGCCGTCCTGCTTCTCGATGCCGCCGATACGGTGTTCGAGGCCGGGCGTGCCGGGGATCGCCCAGGGGCGGGCGAGGGTCCCAGGGTCGCGTTTGTACGGCCAGAAGACCTCGGTGCCGTCGTCGAGGGTGTGGTTGGGGCCCTGGGCGAACTGGACGCGCAGGTCGGGTAGTTCCTCCAGCTCCGGGATGCGCCAGGGCTCGCTGCCGTTGGCCAGGTAGCCGT
Source organism: Streptomyces sp. NPDC048417 (assembly GCF_040651615.1). Classification (NCBI taxonomy): domain Bacteria; kingdom Bacillati; phylum Actinomycetota; class Actinomycetes; order Kitasatosporales; family Streptomycetaceae; genus Streptomyces; species Streptomyces sp. NPDC048417. Next base: position 248,808 of record NZ_JBEZKI010000007.1, read on the forward strand.
CGGACAGAAGCATCACCGGCGTTCTGTACGTCAGCGCGATCCGGGCCGCCTCCAGGGCCGCGTCGAAGCAGTCGGCCGGGGTGCGGGGGGCGATCACGGGGACCGGGGCCTCGCCGTTGCGGCCGTACATCGCCTGGAGCAGGTCGGCCTGCTCGGTCTTGGTCGGCAACCCGGTGGACGGCCCGCCGCGCTGGATGTCGACGACGAGCAGCGGCAGCTCCAGCGACACCGCGAGCCCCACCGTCTCCGCCTTCAGTGCCACACCCGGGCCGGAGGTGGTCGTGACGGCGAGCGAGCCGCCGAAGGCCGCGCCTAGTGCCGCGCCGATCCCGGCGATCTCGTCCTCGGCCTGGAAGGTCCGTACACCGAAGTTCTTGTGCTTGGACAGTTCGTGGAGGATGTCGGAGGCCGGGGTGATCGGGTACGAGCCGAGGAAGAGCGGCAGGTCGGCCTGGTGGGACGCGGTGACCAGGCCGTAGGCCAGGGCCAGGTTCCCGGAGATGTTGCGGTAGGTGCCCACCGGGAACGCGGTGGTCGCCGGGGCGATCTCGTAGGAGACCGCGAAGTCCTCGGTCGTCTCCCCGAAGTTCCAGCCCGCGCGGAAGGCCGCCAGGTTGGCGTTCATGACCTCGGGTCTGCGGGCGAACTTCTGCTTGAGGAACCGTTCCGTGCCCTCGGTGGGCCGGTGGTACATCCATGACAAGAGGCCGAGCGCGAACATGTTCTTGCTGCGCTCGGCCTCTTTACGGGTGAGGTCGAATTCTTTGAGGGCTTCCACCGTCAGGGTGGTCAGCGGCACCGGATGGAGGCTGTAGCCGTCCAGTGAGCCGTCCTCCAGTGGGGAGGCGTCGTAGCCGACCTTCTGCATCGCCCGTTTGGAGAACTCGTCCGTGTTGACGATGATCTCCGCGCCGCGTGGCAGGTCCCCGATGTTGGCTTTCAGCGCGGCCGGGTTCATCGCGACCAGCACGTTCGGCGCGTCCCCTGGGGTGAGGATGTCGTGGTCGGCGAAGTGCAACTGGAATGAGGAGACCCCGGGCAGGGTGCCTGCCGGGGCACGGATCTCGGCGGGGAAATTGGGGAGGGTCGACAGATCGTTGCCGAAGGACGCGGTCTCCGACGTGAACCGGTCACCGGTGAGCTGCATCCCGTCACCCGAGTCCCCCGCGAACCGGATGATCACCCGATCGAGGCGCCGGACGGCCTTCACACCGCCCGGCCTGCGCTGTTCTCCCACGACGGTTCCGTCGGCCTGTTCCGTTGTCCTGCTGACCTGGCTGGTCACTGAACTGGACCTCCTTCGAGGCGGCTGCCCGGGCGGGGTCGTCCCACGGACCATCCCGCAATCAACCCTACGTCGGTTAGGGTCGCCTTCCCGTGCCCGCTCACATGATGGACGGCGTTTTGAGACGACCTGTCGCCCTGACTTGTCATGATTTTCGCTCCCCCTGGCTGCCTTCCGGCTCCGACACGGTGTCGGCCCGTCAGGAGTTCAGATAGGTCAGAACGGCCAGAACCCGTCGGTGGTCCCCGTCGCTCTGGGAGAGCCCCAGCTTGAGGAAGATGTTGCTGACGTGCTTCTCGACGGCTCCGTCGCTCACGACCAGCTGCCGGGCGATCGCCGAGTTCGTCCGCCCCTCGGCCATCAGCCCCAGCACCTCCCGCTCGCGCGGGGTCAGCCCGGCCAGCACGTGCTGCTTACGGCTGCGCCCGAGCAGCTGCGCGACCACCTCGGGGTCGAGCGCGGTACCGCCCTCGGCGACCCGCACGACCGCGTCCACGAACTCCCGGACCTCGGCGACCCGGTCCTTGAGCAGATAGCCCACGCCCCGGCTGGAACCGGCCAGCAGTTCGGTGGCGTAGCGCTCCTCCACGTACTGCGACAGCACCAGCACCCCGAGCTGCGGATGAGCCTTCCGTAGCCGCACGGCGGCGCGCACACCCTCGTCGGTGTGCGTCGGCGGCATCCGTACGTCCGCCACCACCACGTCCGGCAGCGCACCCTGCGCGTCGAGATCGGCGATGGTCTTGACCAGCGCTTCCGCGTCGCCGACACCCGCGACGACATCATGTCCGCGGTCGGTCAACAGCCGGGTCAGCCCCTCTCTGAGCAGCACGGAATCCTCGGCGATGACCACCCGCACCCTGTCCTCCACGATCTCCCGGCCCCCCACACCCCGTCCGGCGTACATGCCTGCCCTGTCCGAAAGACCAGCATTCCAGCATTCGCATCGGAGCGCGGCGCGGTCATGAGAGGAGACCAGCCAATTCAGCTCGCCCGACATGCGGGCAACCCCCCTGCCAGGCCGCCCCGGCGTTCGAGGACGAGGGCCGGTCCCCCGTCCCCGCTGTCCCGCCTGCCCGGCGCCTGAGGACGAGGTCCGGTGTGCGCCCTCGCCCTCCGGGCATCAGGGGGCTGCCACCCTCACCATCCAGCCTGTCCGCGTTTGAGGACGGGGCCGTTCGGGTCGATGCGGGTCTGGGGCGGCAGCCCCCTGGTGCCGGGGGTCGAAGGGGGCCGAGCCCCCTAGTGAGGGGACGGGGGGAGGGCGGCGGGGGCGAGATCCGTGGCCTCAGCCCCGCCAGGGCAGCTCCGCCGTCACCCGCGTAGGGCCACCCACCGGCGAGTCCACCACCACGATCCCGTCGACCGCGTCCAGCCGCTCGGCCAGCCCCGCCAGCCCCGACCCCTTCGCCGTGTCCGCGCCCCCCACCCCGTCGTCCACGACCTGCAACATCAACCGGTCCTCGCTCCGCCACACATCCACCGCCGCCGCACTCGCCCGCGCATGCTTGCTGATGTTCTGCAGCAGCTCGGACACCGTGAAATACGCGATCCCCTCGATCGCCGCCGCCGGCCGCTCCGCCAGGTCGACCTCCACCCGCACCGGCACCGTGCACCGTGAGGCCACCGCCGACAGCGCCGCGTCCAGCCCCCGGTCGGTGAGCACCGCGGGATGGATCCCCCGGGCCAGGTCCCGCAGCTCCTGCAGCGCGGTCTTCACCTCACCGTGCGCCTCGTCCACCATCCGCGCCGCGACCTGCGGATCCTCCCGCAGTTTCTCCTTCGCCAGCCCCAGATCCATGGCCAGCGCCACCAGCCGGGCCTGCGCCCCGTCATGCAGATCCCGCTCGATGCGCCGCAGGTCCGCCGCGGCCGTGTCGACGACCACCCCCCGGTCGGACTCCAGCTCCACCACCCGCGACGCGAGCTTCGACGGCCCGAGCAGCCCGTGCACCATCAGCCGGTCCACCAATGTCAGCGCCCGTACGATCCACGGCGTGGCCAGCGTGAACAACAGCCCCACCAGCGCGGTCACGGTGATCTCGAACGGGTTGTCGAGGTAGACGCTGTGATGCGCGTCGCCGTAGAGCTGAAGACCGCCCTGCCCGGCGTACATCGGGAAGACCCAGAACCACAGCGGATACGTCAGCAGGGCCCAGCCGTACGCCCAGAAGTTGAGCGCGACGACGAAGGAGAACATCGACCAGGGGAACTGGAGGACCGCGTACAGCAGATGGCGCCAGGACGTGCCGCTCTTCAGCACCGCGCCGATCCACGCCATCACCCCGGGCTTGCGCATCCGCAACGGTTCCGGGTCGGCCACCTCCAGACGCAGCAGCCCGCGCGCCCGCGCCCGCTCCAGCGCCCCGAAGCCCCGGCAGCCGGCGAGGGCCGCGGCCAGCAGGGGGATCCCGATGAAGGTCACCAGCAGACCGACGCCGAGGGACACCATCGTCACGGTCCACACGAACAGCGCCACGCCGATCGGAAGGCCCAGCAGCACATAGCCGAACTCACGCCAGCTGCGCGCCTCGAACGGCGCCCGCAGCACGGCCGGCACCCGATGCCGACGCTCACCGTACGGGTCGTAGCCGTACCCGTGGCCCTGCCCGTACCCGTACCCGTCGTCCTGCCCGTATCCGTGCCCGTGCCCGTACTCCGTGGCCATCGGTGCCGTCCCGTCCGTCCTGTGCTGTCTGTTCCAGCTGTTCCAGCTCGTCCCGTCAGGCCTGTCCCTGTCGTACCTCCACCCTGCTGTGCCGCAGGTCCACGAACCATGGAGGCCGTCGGCATCTTGAACGGGGGGTTTTCCCTACCCCCGGTCGCGCCAGGGCAGCTCGGCGGTGACCGTGGTGGGACCGCCGACCGGTGAGTCGACGACGAACAGGCCGTCCACCGCGCCCAGCCGGTCGGCGAGCCCGCGCATCCCGGTGCCGCCGTCCAGGCTCGCGCCGCCGTGCCCGTCGTCCGTCACCTGGATCAGCAGCCGGTCGTCGGTGCGCCACACGTCGACCGACGCGCCGCGCGCCCCGCTGTGCTTGCTGATGTTCTGCAGCAGCTCGGAGACGGTGAAATAGGCGATGCCCTCGATCGCCGGCGCCGGTCTGGACGGCAGGTCGGCGGTCACCTGGACCGGTACCGTGCAGCGCGAGGCGACCGAGGACAGCGCCGCGTCCAGCCCGCGGTCGGTCAGCACCGCCGGGTGGATGCCCCGGGCGAGGTCCCTGAGCTCCTGCAGGGCCAGCTTCACCTCGCCGTGCGCCTCCTCGACCATCGTGGCGGCCCCGTCGGGGTCCTCCAGCAGCTTCTCCTTCGCCAGACCGAGCCCCATGGCGAGGTTGACGAGGCGCGCCTGGGCGCCGTCGTGCAGATCCCGTTCGATACGCCGCAGGTCGGCGGCGGCCGTGTCCACCACGACCCCCCGGTCCGACTCCAGTTCGGCGATCCGGCGCTCCAGCTCGTCGGAGGGCGACAGCAGACCGCGGACCATCGCCCGGTCCGCGTTCGCCAGCCCGCGCGCGATGAACGGCAGCACCGGCCACAGCACGAACAACGACGTCAACACGGTGCAGAAGGTGAGGATGCCCCAGGGCAGCCGGATGAAGTCGTACAGCAACGTCCGCCAGCCCACCGGATCCTTCAGCGCCATCCACAGCCGCTGAGTGCCCCCACCCCGCTTGGCCAACGGCAGCGGAGTCGGCTCCTCCACCCGCACCCCGAGCAGCGCACGCGCGCGTGCCCGCTCCAGCTTGCCCAGCTGCCGGGCGCCCAGCAGCGTGCCGGCGAGCAGCGGGATGCCGATCACCGTGATCGTCAGCACCCCGCTCACCCACACCGAGGTGAACACATAGATGAAGCCGAGCACCGATACCGGCAGGTTCAGCAGGAGGTGCGCGATCTCCTTCCAGGTGTGACCGTCGTAGGCGAAGCGGACGGGCGGCAGCCGGTCGCGGGCTTCTCCGCCGTCGGCCAGGCTGCGGGAACGGGGTGCGGGAGCGGTCATATGCGCCAGCGTGCCGTGTGCCGTGACGCAATGCCATGGAGTTCACCGCCCGGGCCACCCTGGGGAAAACCCCACCAGTCGCCCCCGGTGTCACGGCCCACCGCGTGACGGGCTGCTTACCGTGTCTTTATCAGGGCCTAGACTCCCGTGCGTACAGATCGTCGAATCAAGAGTTGACTGAGGTTACGACGCGGGGCCGGGACAGGCCCGTTGTCTGTCGAGGGAGTGAGGGGACGGACGATGTGGGAGACGGTGAGCGGTGAGCCGACCGTGGTCGTCGCCGCGGACTACTTCGCGTCCTACTCGGTCGTAGGACTGCTGGCCCTCGTCGGCGTGCTCTTCGTCGCCGCCGCCTTCGGAGCCGGCCGGCTGCTGCGCCCCGTGGTCCCCACGCCCGAGAAACTCCTGACCTACGAGTGCGGTGTCGACCCCGTCGGCGAGGGCTGGGCACACACCCAGGTCCGCTACTACGTCTACGCCTTCCTCTACGTCATCTTCGCGGTCGACTCGATCTTCCTGTTCCCCTGGGCGACGGTCTTCGCCGCCCCCGGCTACGGCGCCACCACGCTCGTGGAGATGTTCGTCTTCCTGGGCTTCCTCGCCATCGGCCTGCTGTACGCATACAAGAAGGGCGTCCTGACATGGACGTGACACCGTCGGAGCCCGTGCTGCTACCGGAACCGAAACGGTTGGGCGCGCTCGCCCGTCTCGCCCCCGAGCCGATGAAGGTCGTCCTCAACTGGGGCCGCCGATACTCGCTCTGGGTCTTCAACTTCGGCCTCGCTTGCTGCGCGATCGAGTTCATCGCCGCGTCGATGGCCCGCCACGACTTCATCCGCCTCGGGGTGATCCCCTTCGCGCCGGGTCCCCGCCAGGCCGACCTGATGGTGGTCTCGGGCACGGTGACCGACAAGATGGCCCCGGCCGTCAAGCGCCTGTACGAGCAGATGCCCGAGCCCAAGTACGTCATCTCCTTCGGCGCGTGCAGCAACTGCGGCGGCCCGTACTGGGACTCCTACTCCGTCACCAAGGGCGTCGACCAGATCATCCCGGTCGACGTCTACGTCCCCGGCTGCCCGCCGCGCCCCGAGGCCCTCCTCCAGGGCATCCTCAAGCTCCAGGAGAAGATCGCGGCGGAGTCCCTGGACGAGCGCTACGCCACCCCCCGCCCGTCCGTCGCCGCCCTCCAGAGCGGCCTGGTGCGGCCCCCGGCCCCCGCCGCCGAAGGGGACGCGCGATGACGGCTCGCACCGGCTGGCTCCCCGCCCCCGTGGACGAACTCTTCGGTCCCGACGCCACGGCCGAGGAGTCCTACGAGGTCCTCACGGTCGACGTCCCTCCCGCCTCCTGGCTCGCCGCCCTGGAGACCGCCCGTACGACCCTGAACTGCACCTTCTTCGACTGGCTGAGCGCGGTCGACGAACCCGGCACCGGCTTCCGGGTCTCCGCCCACGTCGTCGCCCTCGCCCCGGTCCGCCGCCTGCTCCTGCGGACGACCGTGCCGCACACCGCTCCCGAACTCCCGTCCGCCGTCGGCGTCTACGCGGGCGCCCGCTGGCACGAACGCGAGACCCACGAGATGTTCGGTGTCCGGTTCTCCGGCCACCCCGGCCTGGACCATCTCCTCCTTCCGGAAACCTTCGAGGGCCACCCCCTCCGCAAGGACTTCGTCCTGGCCGCCCGCGTCGCCAAGGCCTGGCCCGGAGCCAAGGAACCCGGCGAGTCCGACCACGGCGGCCCCAGGCGCCGCCAGATGCTCCCCCCGGGCGTCCCCGACCCCAACGAATGGGGCCCCCTGAAGGGCCGGCTCCCCGCAGCCCCCGCCCGCCCGGCCCGAGCGGCAGCGGGACGCCCCACCGGCGAACGCCCGGCCGGCCCACCCGGCGAACGCCCGGTACGGCGCTCCCGCACGGCAGCGGAGGGCTCGGCGAGCCAGACGGCCGGGGCGGGGGACCCAGCCGGGCCGACGCCGGCGCAGGCGACGCAAGCTGTGGAGGCGGCGTCCGCCGAGGCGCAGCCGACGTCCACCCCGCGCCGGGCCCGGAGCGCGGGTGAGGGGTCTGCTTCCCAGCGGGACGCGTCTGCGGTGCAGTCGCCGTCGGGTCCGCGCCGCGGGCGGAGCGTGAGTGAGGGTTCCGCTTCCCAGCGGGCGGCATCCGCAGCAGACGAGACCGCCCCGGCGGAGAAGCCGACGGCTGCCGCTCCCCGGGGGCCGCGCCGGGCCCGTACCGCATCGGGTGGCTCCGCGTCGCAGCGCGCGCAGCAGACGGCGCCGTCGACAGAACCGGCCACCCCGGGCCGCCCCGCGACCCCACGCAGCGCCGACGCCCCCTGGCACCACGCCCGCCCGGCCTTCGACCAACCGGGAGGCGAGGAGCGGCGGGTTACGCCGACCGAGCCGACCGGGCCGACCGGGCCGACCGGGCCGACCGGGCCGACCGGGCCGACCGGGCCGACCGGGCCGACCGGGCCGACCGGGCCGACCGAGGCACGCGGGGCTGGGCCTGAGACCGAGAAGCCGGAGGCAGGGGAGCCGACGGGGTCGGAGCCGGTTGCACGTGAGTCGGCGGCGCCGGAGTCAGCCGGGCCTGAATCGGCTGGACCTAAGGCGGCTGGACCGGAGTCGGCCGAGCCGGAGCCTGCCGCCCCCGAGGACGCCGAGGCCTCCCAGGACGCCGGACCTGAGACCTCACCCCCTGACTCCGCCGAAGCCTCAGCCCCCGACGCTCCCGCCCCTGAGGCCCCGGCCCCCGACGCTCCTCCCAGCCCCGAACCTCCGGCCCCGCCGCCGGGCAGCGCCACCCCCGAACAACCCGCCCCCCGCGAGGACCGTCCAGGAGGCCCGCAGTGAACGACGCTCTGGACGTCGTCCTGCGACTCCTCGTCGTGTTCGTCGTCTTCCTCACCTTCCCCTTGATCGTCGGTCAGACCGAGCACAAGGTGATGGCCCATATGCAGGGCCGCCTCGGCCCGATGTACGCCGGTGGTTTCCACGGCTGGGCCCAGCTGGTCGCCGACGGCGTGAAGTTCGCGCAGAAGGAGGACGTGGTCCCGGCGGGCGCGGACCGCCGTATCTTCCAGCTGGCGCCCGCGGTGGCCCTTCTCCCGTATCTGCTCGTGCTGCTCGCCATCCCGATCGGCCCCGGTGAGGGTGCCGTCGGCCAGGTCCTGGACGCGGGTGTGTTCTTCGTGCTGGCCGTGATGGGCGTCGGTGTCCTCGGCTCGCTCATGGCCGGCTGGGCCAGTGCCAACAAGTTCTCCCTCCTCGGCGGCCTGCGTACCGCCGCCCAGCTCCTCGCCTATGAACTCCCGATGCTGCTCGCCGCTGCCTCCGTGGCCATGGCGGCCGGCACGGTCTCCCTGCCGGGCATCGTCGGCGCCTTCCACTGGTGGTGGCTGCCCTGGCAGCTCACCGGCGGCCTGGTCTTCTTCATCGCCGGTCTCGCGGAACTCCAGCGCCCCCCCTTTGACATGCCCGTCGCCGACACGGAGATCATCTTCGGCGCGTACACCGAGTACACCGGCCTGCGCTTCGCCCTGTTCCTGCTCGCCGAGTACGCCGGGATCGTCGTCCTGTGCGGTCTGACCACTGTCCTCTTCCTGGGCGGCTGGCACGGGCCATGGGGAGCCGACGGCCTCGGCTGGCTGTGGACCCTTCTGAAGACGGCGCTCCTCGCCTTCGTCGTGATCTGGCTCCGCGTGACCTACCCCCGGCTGCGCGAGGACCAGCTGCAGAAGTTCTCCTGGACGCTCCTCGTCCCCCTTTCTCTCGCCCAGATCGCCCTCACCGGCATCGTCAAGGTGGTGATCTCCTAACCGTGGCCCCCATTCCCGGCAGTGGCCTCGCCAAGGGCCTGGCCGTCACCCTGCGCACGATGACCCGGAAGTCGGTCACCGAGCAGTATCCGGACGCCCTGCCCGAACTCCCGCCCCGCACCCGCGGTGTGATCGGCCTGTTCGAGGAGAACTGCACGGTCTGCATGCTCTGCGCCCGTGAGTGCCCCGACTGGTGCATCTACATCGACTCCCACAAGGAGACCGTCCCGGCGGCGACCTCGGGCGGCCGCGAACGCAGCCGCAACGTCCTGGACCGCTTCGCCATCGACTTCTCCCTGTGCATGTACTGCGGTATCTGCATCGAGGTCTGTCCTTTCGACGCCCTGTTCTGGTCCCCGGAGTTCGAGTACGCCGAGACCGACATCCACGAACTCACCCACGAGCGCGACAAGCTCCGTGAGTGGATGTGGACGGTCCCGGCCCCGCCCGCCCTCGACCCCGGCGCGGAGGAACCGAAGGAGATCGCCGCCGCCCGGAAGACCGCCGAGAAGCTCGCGGCCGCCCAGACCGAGCCGCAGGAAGGGGAGTCGTGATCCCCCTCGCCCAGGCGCCGCACGGCTTCCTGTCCCCGACCGGCGTGGAGATCGCCTTTCTCCTCGTCGGCCTGGTCACCTTCGGCGCCGCCCTCGTCACGGTCACCACCCGCCAACTGGTACACGCCGCCCTGTGGCTGGTGGTCACCCTCGGCGGTCTCGCCGTCGAATACCTGCTGCTCACCGCTGAGTTCATCGCCTGGGTGCAGGTCCTCATCTATGTGGGCTCCGTAGTCGTCCTCCTTCTCTTCGGGCTGATGCTCACCAAGGCCCCGATCGGCCGCTCCCCGGACGCCGACTCCGGGAACCGCTGGGCCGCGTCGGCCGTCGCCGTGGCCGCCGCGGCCGCCCTGGTCTGGGTGGTCGTGGACGCCTTCCGTGCCACCTGGATCGACCTGGACGGCCCTGCCGCCGGTTCGACGAACGTCACCGGAGAGAGCCTCTTCCGGAACTGGGTCCTGCCCTTCGAGGCCCTCTCCGTACTGCTCCTCGCGGCCCTGGTCGGCGCCATCGTCCTGTCCCGGAAGGCAAAGGCGGACTCGGCCCCGCCCCCTGTGAACGGCCGAGCCGTCACGCAGAGTTCCCCCTCGGTCACGGATTCCGGGATACACCCGATCGAGCAAAGGACCGAGCAGGAACCCAAGCAGAAACCCGAGCAGGAAGGCGCCCGCTGATGCACCTCGCCTATCCCGCCGTCCTCTCCGCACTCCTCTTCTGCACCGGCCTGTACGGCGTCCTCGCCCGCCGCAACGCGATCCTGGTCCTGATGTCGGTCGAGCTGATGCTCAACGCGGTCAACCTCAACCTCGTCGCCTTCGACGTGTGGCTGAGCAAGGCCGCCCGGGACACCCTGCACTCCGGTCAGGCGCTGACCCTGTTCACCATCGCCATCGCCGCCGCAGAGATCGGCATCGGCCTGGCGATCGTCCTCGCCGTCTACCGCAACCGCGGCACCTCCGCCATCGACCGGCTCCGCGACACCGCCGAGGGCCACGAGCACGGCACGCCCACGGACGGGACGGCCGACGAGAAGGCTGAGGCCCCCGCGTGACCACGACCAACCTCGCCGTCCTCGTCCCCCTCCTGCCCTTCCTGGCCGCCGCGGCCGGCCTGCTCGTGGGGCGCACGGCCCCCGGTTTCGTCCGCCCGCTCGCGGTCCTGCCGACCCTCGCCGCGCTCGCGCTGGCTATCACGGTCGCCGTGGACCAGGGCGGCGGCCAGGCCGTCGACGCCCACACCGAGCTCACCCCGACCGGCTCGGTCCCGATCGAACTCGCCCTGCACATCGACGGCTTCGCCGCCCTCGTCGCCGTCCTGGTCGCCTTCGTCGCCACCTGTGTGCAGATCTACTCGACCGGCTACCTGCGCGACGACCCGCGCTACCCCTCGTACGCCGCCCTCGTCTCCCTCTTCACCTCCGCGATGCTGCTGGTCGTCTACTCCGGCGACCTCATCGTGCTGCTGGTCGGCTGGGAAGTCATGGGTATCTGCTCCTACTTCCTGGTCGGTCACTACTGGGAGACCCCCGAGGCCCGCGCCGCCTCCGTAAAGGCCTTCCTGGTCACCAAGCTCGGCGACGTGCCGTTCCTGATCGGCCTGTTCGCGCTCGCCACCGACGCCGGTTCCTTCCGCATCACCACGATCCTCGGCACCGTCGCGAACGGCGGACTGCACCACCCGGCCCTGGTCGGCCTGCTGCTCCTGTGCGGTGTGGCCGGCAAGTCGGCGCAGTTCCCGCTGCACACCTGGCTCCCCGACGCCATGGCAGGCCCGACTCCCGTCTCCGCGCTGATCCACGCCGCCACGATGGTCGCCGCCGGTGTCTACTTCGTCGCCCGTCTCCTTCCGGTCTTCGAGGCCAGTGCGGCCGCGATGGTCGTCCTCGCCGTCATGAGTGCCGTCACGATGGTCGGATCGGCCCTCGCCGCACTAGCCCAGGACGACATCAAGCGCGTCCTCGCCTATTCGACGATCGGCCAGCTCGGCTACATGACCGGCGCCCTCGCCGTCGGCGACCGCGGTGCCGCCGTCTTCCACCTCCTGTCCCACGGCGCCTTCAAGGCACTGCTGTTCCTCGCGGCCGGCGTGATCATCCACGCCGCCGGCACCAACTCGCTGGCCGTCATGTCCCGCACCTCCGGACTGCGCGAACGCGTCCCGGACGCCTACTGGACGATGACCGTGGCGCTCCTCGCGCTGGCCGCGATCCCGCCCTTCAGCGGCTTCTTCTCCAAGGAGTCCGTCCTGGGCGCCGCCGAGCACGCGGCCACCGGCCACACCGCACACGCTCCCGGCAGCGCCGGCTGGATCGTCCTCGTCGCCGGCCTGGTCACCGCCGTCCTCACCGCCGCGTACGCGACCCGGCTGTGGCTGCTCGCCTTCCGAGGCCGGGGCACCGAGGCCCCGGACCACGGTCGGCAGCCGCTGTCCATGACCGTCGTGCTGTGGGTCCTGGCCGTACCGTCCCTGGCCTTCGGCGGGCTCGCCTACCGGTCGCTGCCCGGCTGGTTCGACGGCCGCGACCTCACCCCGACCCTCACCACCTCGGTCCTCGGCACCGGCCTCGCGCTCGTCGGCGGACTCGTCACCTGCGGTGCTTGGCAGCGCACCAGGGCGCTGGCCGCCCGCGCCCCGATCGGCGCCGTCGCCGCGCACCCCGAGGGCGACGCAGGACTGGTCGAAGCCGAGGCCATCGCCGCCCACGAACCCGCGTTCGGCGACATCGCCTACGCACCCGACCCGGCGGACCCCACCCGGCTGCTGCTCGGCCCACTGCGCCGGCACGCCGCCGAAGGCTTCCACCTGGACGCCGTGTACGACGTGCTGTTCGTCCGCCCGGTCCTGGCCGCCGCGAGCCTCGTCCAGTTCCTCGACCGCGAGGTCGTCGACACCTACGTCCGGGGCGCGGCCTCCGCACCCCGCCTGCTCGGCGCCGCCGTACGCCGCGCCCAGACCGGCAACGTCCAGACCTATGTGAGCGCGCTGCTCGCCGGCACCGTCGTCCTGGCGGTCGCCGTCCTCCTCGTCGCCACGGGAGCGTGAGCAGGCGTGATCGATATCAACGAGTCCGTGATGCAGTTCTTTCTGGCACTGATCGTCGTCGGCCCGCTCCTCGGCGCCGTCGCCGCCCTGCTCCCCGCCCCACCCGGGCTGAAGGGGAAGTCACCCGAACAGGCCGTGCTCCGCCACGGCGTGACCGTGACCGGCGCGATCCTCATCGCCGCGATCGTCCTCGCGCTCGGCTTCGACCACGACCATCCGTCGAGGATGCAGGCCACGACCGACATCAGCTGGATCCCCGCACTCGACGTGCGCATCCACCTCGGCATCGACGGCATCTCCCTCCCCCTCGTGGTCCTGACCGCGCTGCTGACCTTCCTCTGCGCGCTCTACTCCTACTTCAACATGCCTGCGGGCCCCTCCCCGAAGGCCTTCGTCGCACTGCTGCTCGTCCTGGAGTCCGGCACCCTCGCGAGCTTCGCCGTCCTCGACCTGCTGCTGTTCTTCCTCGCGTTCGAGACGGTCCTCATCCCGATGTACTTCCTCATCGCCCGCTGGGGCGGCGCGGGGCGGACCCAGGCCGCCTGGAAGTTCATCCTCTTCACCCTGCTCGGATCCGTCGTCATGCTGCTCGGCCTGCTCCTGATCGGAATCAAGGCGGGCACCTTCGACATGGTGGCACTCGCCACTGACAACGGCCGGTCGCTGACCACATCCGTGCAGGTCATCGCCGTTCTGGCGATCGGGATCGGGCTTGCGGTCAAGACCCCGATGTGGCCCCTGCACAGCTGGCTGCCGGACGCCCACACCGCCGCGCCGACCGTCGGCTCGGTCCTGCTGGCCGGCGTCCTGCTGAAAATGGGTACGTACGGGTTCGTCCGGATCCTGTTGCCGGTCGCGCCGGACGGATTCCGCACCTTCGCGCCGTACCTCGCCGCCTTCGCCGTGGTCGGGATCATCTACGGCTCCCTGGCCTGCCTGAACCTGGCCAAACAGGGCGCGAAGGGCGACCTCAAGCGCCTGATCGCCTACTCCTCCGTCGGCCACATGGGCTTCGTCCTGCTTGGTATCGCCACCATGACCCCGACCGGCGTCAACGGCGCCCTGTTCGCCAACATCGCCCACGGCCTCATCACCGGCCTGCTGTTCTTCCTCATCGGCGGCCTCAAGGACCGCACCGGCACGACCGACCTGGACGCACTGGCCGAAGAGACCGGTGCCGCGCTCTACGGCAAGGCACCACGCCTCGGCGGACTGATCGCATTCGCCGCCGTCGCCTCGCTCGGACTGCCCGGACTCGCCGGGTTCTGGGGCGAGATGCTGGCCCTCTTCGGCGCGTTCAAGCCCGCCGCCGGCCTCAGCCGCCCGGCCTTCCTGACCTTCATGGCGATCGCCGCCTTCGGCACCCTGCTGACGGCCGCGTACATGCTGGCCGTGGTCCGCCGCGTCTGCATGGGCGCCGCACCGCACGACATGCCGGAACTCGCCGACGTCCGCACCTACGAGTTCGCGGCCTGGACCCCGCTCGTCGCCCTCACCGTCGTCGCCGGACTGTGGCCGAAGGTCCTGCTCGGTCTCACCGACCCGGCCGTACAGCAGCTCCTCGCAGGAGGCATCCGATGAGCGCCCTGGCCCAGCCACTGGCCGCGAACCTCGTCCAGTCCGTCGACTGGCTCGCCATCGCCCCGCCCACCCTCACCGCGGTCCTCGCCCTCGCCGTCCTCGTCGCCGACCTGTTCGTGCCGGAGGCCAGAAAACCCCTCCTCGGCTGGGTGTCCGTCGCCGGACTCGCCGCGGCCGCCGTCCTGCTGCTGCCGCTCCTGGACCACGACCGCAGCACCTTCTGCCTGACCGGCGCCACGCGCGCGTGCAGCTACACCGCCGACCGGTTCACCCTGGTCGTGCAGTTCCTGGTGCTCGGCGGCGCCCTGCTCACGGCCCTGCTGTCCGTCACCACCCTGAAGGACGGCAACCGCCGCTACCCCCAGGGCGAGTTCTGGTTCCTGCTGCTCTCCTCGGCCGCCGGCGCCGCCCTACTGCCCGCCTCCCGCGACCTCGCCACCCTCATCGTCGCCCTGGAGGTCGCCTCCCTGCCCGCCTTCGCTCTCGTCGGCATCCGGCACGGCGACGCGAAATCCTCCGAAGCCGCCCTGAAGTTCTTCCTGTCCTCGGTGACCGCGACCGCGGTCAGCCTCCTGGGCATCAGCTTCGTGTACGCCACCACCGGCAGCCTCTACCTCACCCAGGTCGCCGACCGCATCCAGCACGTCGACGGCCAACTGCACACCCTCGCCCAAACGGGTGTCGTCCTCACCCTTGTGGGCTTCGCGTTCAAGACAGCCGCCGTCCCCTTCCACTTCTGGGTCCCCGACACCTACGTCGGCGCCCCGCTCCCCATCGCCGCCTACCTGTCCGTCGTCGGCAAGGCCGTCGGCTTCTCCGGCCTGATCCTGGTCACCGTCGTCGCCTTCCCGTCGTACGCCGACATCTGGGGCCCCGCACTCGCCGCCCTGGCCGCCCTCACCATGACCGTCGGCAACGTCGCGGCCCTGCGCCAGCAGGCCACGCGCGCGTACAGCGCGGTACGACTGCTCGCCTGGTCGTCGGTGGGCCAGGCCGGCTACCTGCTCGTGCCGATCGCCGCCGCCGGATACGCCAAGGACCCCCACAAGGCCGTCGGCTCCACCGTCGCCTACGCCCTCATGTACGCGGCCGTGAACCTCGGCGCCTTCACGGTGGCCGCCCTGGTCGGCCGTACGAAGGAACTCAACCGGCTCTCCGACTACCGCGGCCTGTACGGCAAGAACCCGCTGACCGCACTGCTCCTGGCGTTCTTCCTGCTGTGCCTGGCCGGACTCCCGCCCGGCATCATCGGACTGTTCGCCAAGGTCACCGTCTTCTCGGCGGCCGTCGATGCCGGCCTCGGCTGGCTGGCCGTCGTCATGGCCGTCAACGTCGTGATCGCCCTCTACTACTACCTCCAGTGGGCGGCCCTGCTGTTCCGCGCCCCCGAAGGCGACGCCGCCAGGCACCGCCTTCCGGCCCCCCTCACGGCCGCGCTCGCCCTCACCGGCGCCCTCGGCGTCGCGCTTTCCGGCGCACCCCAACTGGTGCTCCGCTTCGCCGGCACCGGCCTGTTCTGACGCCCTTGACACGCGCGTGCGGACCACCGGCGCGGGCGGGGCACGGCTTTCACCCGGACGGCTCACCCGGCGCACAGCGGACACAAGGGAACTAGCGGCCGTCGCCTGGCGTTGACCAGTGCGGAAGGGTCCACTGGACGTGACACCACGACACCGGTGGCATCGCAGATCGGAAGGCAGCACCGCAGGCAAAGGGTTCCCCTGCCGCACGACTTGGAGGGCGTACCGTGCACCGCCGGCACAACGGACTCAGAACGGCAGTTCTCCTCGGAGGGCTGTCGGCACTCATCATCGTCATCGGCGGCTTCTTCGGCCGGACGGGTCTGATCGTCGCGGTCCTCGTCGCCCTCGGTACGAACGCGTACGCGTACTGGAACAGCGACAAACTCGCGCTACGCGCGATGCGCGCGCGCCCCGTGAGCGAATTCGAGGCACCGGCCCTGTACCGGATGGTCCGCGACCTCTCCACCCAGGCCCGCCAGCCCATGCCCCGCCTGTACATCTCCCCGACAGAGGCCCCGAACGCCTTCGCGACGGGCCGCAACCCACGCAACGCCGCCGTGTGCTGCACCGAGGGCATCCTGCGCATCCTGGACGAGCGCGAACTGCGAGGTGTGATCGGCCACGAGCTCAGCCACGTCTACAACCGCGACATCCTCATCTCGTCGGTCGCCGGCGCCCTCGCCTCGGTGATCATGTTCCTCGTCAACTTCGCCTGGCTGATCCCGGTCGGCCGTTCGGACGACGACGACGGCCCCGGCATCCTCGGCATGCTGCTGATCATGATCCTGGGCCCGCTCGCCGCGACCCTCATCCAGCTCGCCATCAGCCGCTCCCGGGAGTACGAGGCGGACTCCTCCGGTGCCCAGCTCACCGGCGACCCGCTCGCCCTCGCCAGCGCCCTGCGCAAGCTGGAGGCCGGCACCAAGCAGCTCCCGCTGCCCCCCGAGCCCCGGATCGAGACCGCGAGCCACATGATGATCGCGAACCCCTTCCGTCCGGGCCAGGGACTGTCCAAGATGTTCTCGACGCATCCGCCCATGGCGGAGCGGATCGCCCGGCTAGAGAAGATGGCAGGTCGCCCGCAGTGAAGACCATCCTGAACGTCATTTGGCTCGTCCTGAGCGGCTTCTGGTTGTTCCTCGGCTACCTGCTGGCGGGCGTGATCCTCTGCATCACGATCATCGGCATCCCGTTCGGCCTAGCGGCCTTCCGTATCGGCGTCTACGCCCTGTGGCCCTTCGGGTACACGACCGTCGAGCGGCGGGACGCCGGCGCTCCCTCCTGTGTCGGCAACGTCCTGTGGCTGGTCCTCGCGGGCTGGTGGCTGGCCCTCGCCCACATCGTCACCGGTGTCGTGATGTGTCTGACGATCATCGGGATCCCGTTCGGCATCGCCAACTTCAAGCTGATCCCGGTCTCCCTGCTTCCGCTGGGACGCGAGATCGTGCCCACGGACCAGCCGTTCGCGACCCGCTGACCACACCTCATCCAGCGCTTTCCGCATACGAGTTGTCCACAGGCCCGCATCCGGGCGCAGGGTTGTCCACAGGCCGCCGCGAATGTCAGTGGCGGCCTGCATCATGAAGCCATGACCGAGATCGAGCAGTTGCTGACACGGGTGGCCGTACAGGCCCGCGACTCCCGTCCGTGGGGCTGGCCTTCGCTCCCCGCGCCCGTCGACGCAGCCACGCTCGCCCGCGCCCGCGAGGCCCTGGGCTTCCCCCTGCCACCCCTCCTCGCCGCGCTCTACGAACAGGTCGGCGACGGAGGCTTCGGCCCGTCCTACGGCCTGCTACCCCTGCTCGACGCCGCCCCCTCCGGCGAACCGGCCGCCGTCGCCCAGTACCTCGTCAACCGCGAGTACGGCCGCAAGAACCCGGAGTGGCCCTGGCCGGAAGGCGTCCTGCCGATATCCCACTGGGGCTGCGGTATGTACGCCTGCGTGGACTGCCGCACCCCGCAGGCCACGGTCCTGCTCTACGAGCCGAATGCCGACGGCGCCGACGGCGCCTGGTTCGTGGACGCGCCCACCCTCACCGACTGGCTGTGCGCCTGGCTGGACGGCACGGGCTGGTACGAGGAGACCGACGAGGGCACGGATCTGGCGCCGTGGGACGACGTCCGGATGCGCACGGTTCCGGCTCCGGAGCGCACGGCTCCGGCTCCGGCTCCGGAGCAGGCTTCCTGAGAGACCGGGCCTCCCGAGCTCGGTCGCCGGCTACCGAGCCGTCACCCGCCGCCGTACGGCGTACGCCACCGCGCCCGCGGCCAGCACGGCCGCCCCGGCGGCCACCGACACCAGCGGCAGCGCGAAGGCCAGCGCCGCACAGCCCAGCAGGCCGGCCACCGGAACCACACGGGCACGCGGGGCCGGATCGAGTGTCCAGGCCGAGGCGTTGGCCACCGCGTAGTACGCCAGCACGCCGAAGGAGGAGAAACCGATGGCACCCCGGACGTCCACCGTCGCCGCCGCCACGGCGACCACCGCGCCGACGGCCAGCTCCGCGCGGTGCGGGACCTGGAAACGTGGATGCACGGCGGCCAGCGCCGAGGGCAGGTGGCCGTCACGGGCCATCGCGAGCGTGGTCCGTGACACGCCCAGGATCAGGGCGAGCAGCGAGCCGAGCGCGGCCACCGCCGCCCCCACCCGCACCATGGGCACCAGCCCCGGCACCCCGGCCGCCCGCACCGCGTCGGCCAGCGGTGCCCCCGCCCGTCCCAGCGCGTCGGCGCCGAGCACGGAGAGCACGGCCACCGCCACGCACGCGTACACCACCAGCGCGATACCCAGGGCCAGTGGAATAGCGCGCGGGATGGTGCGCGCTGGGTCCCGCACCTCTTCGCCGAGGGTCGCGATCCGCGCGTACCCGGCGAACGCGAAGAACAGCAGCCCGGCCGCCTGAAGCACACCGCCCACACCCGATGACAGGCCGATGTCCAGCCGCCCGGCGTCCGCTCGCCCGGACGTCAGGCACACGACCACCACGCAAGCGAGGACCGCCAGCACCACGGCCACGATCCCCCGCGTCAGCCAGGCCGACTTCTGGATGCCGCCGTAGTTCACGGCGGTCAGTGCCACCACGACCGCGACCGCCACCGCGTGCGCCTGCCCCGGCCAGGCGTAGGCGCCCACGGTGAGTGCCATCGCGGCGCAGGACGCCGTCTTGCCGACGACGAACGCCCAGCCCGCGAGATACCCCCAGAAGGCGCCGAGCCGCTCCCGCCCGTACACGTAGGTGCCGCCCGACTGCGGGTAGCGGGCGGCGAGGCGGGCCGAGGACATGGCGTTGCAGTAGGCGACCAGGGCTGCGACGGCCAGCCCCGGCAGGAGCCCCGACCCGGCCGCGCGGGCCGCCGGACCCAGGGCCGAGAACACGCCTGCCCCGATCATCGCGCCGAGGCCGACGACCACGGCGTCGTGCACGCCCAGCGTGCGCCGCAGGCCGGGAGGGGAGGAAGCCATGCGCCGCACCCTACTGATCGCCGCAACCGCGGGGTGTCGCCAGGGCGTCCTCGTCATCGACAGGGCACGAACACACGCGCGGCGGCCATGTGCGGACGACTCGGACGGACTGTCCGGCACAGCCGGCCGAGAACGAAATCACAGGGCCGCAACAGTGCGAACACAGCGCGGAAGGGCAGGTTCAGGGCATGGGCATCATCAGTTGGATCATCCTGGGGCTGTTGGCCGGCGCCGTCGCCAAGATCCTGCTGCCGGGACGCGACCCGGGCGGCTTCATCGGCACGACCTTCATCGGCATCGTGGGCGCGTTCCTCGGCGGCTGGATATCGGCACGCTGGCTGGACCACCCCATCACCAAGAACTTCTACGACGGCGCGACCTGGGTCGCGGCGATCGGCGGCTCGCTGGTCCTGCTGATCGTCTATCGCCTTCTCTTCGGCAATTCGCGCGACTGAGCGTCCTTGCCGCGGGCCGGCAGGCGAGAAGGGTGGGTACCTGGGGTGCCCACCCTTGCTCGTACCTGGGCCGGCGGTGACTACCGGTAGTTCACGAACTGGAGAGCGAAGTCGAAGTCCTGGCCCTTCAGGAGCGCGATCACGACCTGGAGGTCGTCGCGGCTCTTGGAGCTGACGCGTAGTTCGTCGCCCTGGACCTGGGCCTTCACACCCTTGGGGCCCTCATCCCGGATGATCTTCGCGACCTTCTTCGCGTTCTCCTGGGAGATGCCCTCCTCGATCGACGCGAAGATCTTGTACTCCTTGCCGGAGAGCTGCGGCTCACCCGCGTCCAGCGCCTTCAGCGAGATGCCGCGCTTGATCAGCTTCGACTGGAAGACGTCGAGGATCGCCTTGACCCGCTCCTCGGAGTTCGCCTCCATCAGGATCTTCTCGCCGGACCAGGCGATCGAGGCGCCCACGCCCTTGAAGTCATAGCGCTGCGAGACCTCCTTGGCGGCCTGATTGAGGGCGTTGTCGACCTCCTGCCGCTCGACCTTCGAGACGATGTCGAAACTGGAGTCGGCCATGTCCTGTGGCTCCTTGTGTCTGGGGGCGTAACGGGATGCGTTCCGGCGCGCGACGGCGGCCGCGCCTGGTGTGGGGACCGGGCCGCATCCGCACCAGCCTAGCCACCCCACGTCTCGCGAGCGCCGATCAATCGGGTGGCGGAGCACCCCACGGGATCGGGTATTGTTTACGTCGTTGCCAGGGAGCACCGCCGAAAAACGGTTCGACTTGGTGGCAAACCCCGGCGGTGTGCCCGAGCGGCCAAAGGGAGCAGACTGTAAATCTGCCGGCTTCGCCTTCCCAGGTTCGAATCCTGGCGCCGCCACACGGGAATGAAGGGCCTGTGACCTGCGTACTACGCAGGTCACAGGCCCTTCGTCGTGCACCCCGACGGACAGCCGACTGTCTCACTCTGTCTCGCGTTCGAACGCCCTATCTCGGACTGCGTGGACGGGGCGTGGACGGGATTGTGAGCCGGTCACCCCGCCTGCTCCAGGCGAGCGGAAATCTTGGCGTTCGCTGCGCTGTCCCCGTCCTTGAGGAACTTGGCGTACACCCGAAACAGCACGGCCACGCTGTGGCCGGCGCGCTCTGCCACAAGCTGAGGCTCCACGCCCGAGCTGAGCCATGTGGACACTGCCGCGTGACGAAGATCATAAGGGCGCTTCGCCAGCACGGACTCAAATTCCGCCCGGGTGAGCGCCCGCGAGCGAGCCTCAGCCCAGACTTCGCCGTACCCGGTGTCCTGGACCAGTCCGCCGCGCATCGTCTGGAAGACACGGCCGTCGGGGGCGGCGCCGTACGCGGTGAGGTGCCAGCGCAGCAGGGCGACCAGTTCAGGCGGAATCGGCACGCGGCGGACGGCTTTCCTCGGTCGGTGCTTCAGCCCCTTCTTCTCGTGCGTCTCGCCGTTGTCCGTCCAGTCCTTGCCGGAGCGTGGGCGCGTCTCGTGGAGCCTCAGCAGGCCCCAACCCCGGCGTGGCAAGTCGCAGTCTCCGACTTGCAATCCGATGACTTCGGCCGGCCGGGCCGCTGCGTAGTACATGCAGCCGAAGAATGCTGCGAGTCGGCGACCGCGCTTGCTTTGGTCGCGAACCGCGTTCAGTAGCTTCGCCGCTTGCCCGGGGTTGGGTGCGCAGGCTGGATCTACTTCTTCGGCGACCTGCTCCGGGGCCTTCCACTTGATGCGGTCTAGCGGGTTGTCGCTGAGTAGTTCGGCGTCAACCGCATATTCGAGTGAGTTGTAGAAGATTGCGCGCTTTCGCCGGATAGTTCCAGGTGCTGCGGTCTTGCCGTCCAGCTTCTTTGAAAGGGCGCTCAGCGCGGCCCGTACGGTCAATCTGTCTGAGAGCGCAGACATGGGGAGAGACTTCTTCTCGAACCAGTTCAGCACCTTGATCACGTCGGCGGGCGTGTCCTGGTCCCACTGGTTCTTGTTGAACGCCCAGCTATAGAGGGCACGGCGGACGGTTCCCGGGTCCGGCATCCCCTTCGTGTCCTTCACGAACGCCGGAGTCACGGTCGCCATTGCTTCGGCGAGCGTCCGCCGGGTGTTGCCGGGGGAGTCGTTCCACTTCATCTCGATGTAGTTGCGGGCGTGTTCGTACCACGTGATGTCCCGCTTCTTGTCGACCATGGACTTCGGCAATCCACTGTCGACGTCGAACGGCTCGCCCTCCCGGGCCGCCGTAATGAGTTGGGCCCGGCGACTGTCCGCCAGGCCCTGGGTGAGGAACGACTCCGAGTGCGGCCGGATGCCCACCTTCCACCGGAGTTGGTAGGGCTTCCGGTAATCGCGCTTCCGAATGGCCCAGATCTTGACGGTGTAGCTCCACTCGGTCACGCGGCATCCAATTCGTCTTTGAAGGCGTCCAGGACACTTCGGCGCACGCAGATACGGCCCGACGGTGTGCGGCGCGCTTCGGGGCCGTAGCCACGGTCTCGCCACCGGTACCAGGTGGCGCGGCTGATACCGATCTCGTCCAGGGCTTCACTCAAGGGCAGCAGTTCATCCTTCGGCGCGCGGCGCCGACGGGTGGCGGTGCTCATGCGGTTGCTCCTTTGGGGGCAGTCCTCGGGGGACTCTCTGAGGGGGCGCTACTTCCGCTACCGCCGCTACCGCGCAGGTCAGGGGCCCGTTCGGGGTAGCGGGAAGGGGTAGCGGTAGCGGATGGGTAGCGACGCGGTAGCGGCAACCGGGGACCGTTGCCGCTACCGCGTAGTTGCTGGTCAGGCCAGGTTTTCGGTGCCAGGTAGCGGAGGTAGCGGACTTTCCGGGGGTGGGGGGCAGTAGCGGGCCCACGCGTCCCACAGATCGGCGGCGTAATAGCCCTTGAGGACACTCCCGGCGGTCTTGATGTTGCGGGAGGCGATCGGCTCGTTGTCCGCCGTCATGTACTCGGCGAGCATCCGCGACAACCTGCGGTTGTCGAGCGGCTTGCCGTGCAGATCGGCCCACGGCGCGTCGTCGAGGGCGTTCAGGCGGTCCAGGATGGCCACGGTGGGCAGCCGGTCGATACCGACCATGACGTGGTCACGCAGGTCGGCGAGCAGCCGGATCCCGAGACTGCCCTTGTCGTTGGCCTTGGACGCGGTCACCAGCGCCACACACGCGGCGCGGGCCCGCTCCGGCCAGCCACCGCCGACCGCGTCCGCGATGGCGAGCAGCGGCTCCCACACGTCCGCCGGGCGGTCGGTGACCCCGTCGGGCATGTTGGGCCAGGCACCCATCACGAACCCCCGCGCGTGCTCGGCCCATTGGGCGAGCCGGTCCCGGAGCTTGTGCCCTTCCCCCTCGTGGACGCGGGCCCGGAACGACTCAACACGCTCGTTGCGGGCCCGCCGACGCATCCGGATGATGACCGACCGGGTCATGATCGTGTCGGGCAGCGAGCCGAGACCGGCGACCGCGACGGCGCAGTACGAGGGGAAGGCCTGAACGGTCTGGTTGCCGCCGTCGCCGATGCACCGGTAGGTGACCCCGGTCCGGCGGTGCCCGGCGTTCAGGAACCCCCGCAGTTCCTCGTTCTCCCCCGCCTTCGGCCCGAACACCGTGTCGATCTCATCAAAGAGGATCGTCGGCCGGCCGGACGGGTTGGAGACGGAGCGGAACAGGGCGGCGGCGGACGCGTTGACCGCCGTCATGGGGGCGGGCACGAGGGTTTCCACGATCTCCAGTGCGCGGGACTTCCCCGACCCCGGTTCCGGGGAGAGGAAGGCCAGGCGGGGGGTGGAGTCGAAGCAGTCGAGCAGGTGCGCGTGCGCGTCCCACAGCGCGACGGCGACGTAGGCCGCTTCGGTGGGAAACACGTTGAACCTGCGGTGGAAGGCTTCGACGTCATCGAGCAGTGCGGCCCCGTCGGTGGTGGGGGTCATGCGGCGGCCCTTCCTTCCATGGGGGATGCGGGCGTGCCGGTGCAGGCGGCCCGGTGCGCCTCGTACTCCGTGACCAGCGCGGCGACGATGCGCGGGCCGGTGGCGGTGCCGGTCTGTCCGCAGGGGCAGGCGTAGGCGGCGGTCGGGGTGTCGCCGTAGCGCTTGGACCAGCGGGCCCCGTCGCCGTGGTCGCGGTAGAGCGGCGGGGCGTAGATCCGGATCCCGGGCCGCTCCGGCGTCGGGTCGGCCGGGTCGGTCGGCTGCGGGTCGAGGCGAAGGGCAGTGACGACGCCCTTGCGGGCGGCGCCTTTCGGCTCGCCCACGGTCGTCGGGCCCTGCGGTGAGTAGGCGTCCGGCTGGCCGGTCGGGGTGGTGGTGATGCTCTTCAGGAGGGGGTGGGAGGGGGTGCTCATGCCGCCTGCCCGGGTGCGGAGTTGTGGGTGATGGACCAGTCCAGGGCGCTGCGGAGAGTCGAGCGGCACTCGGCGGCGGACAGGCCGGCTCCCTGCCCCGCCTCCTGAAGAGCCTGCTCAACCACGTGCCGGGGGAGGTCGCCCCACGCGACGAAGCGCCCCAGAGCGCGCGCCGCCCGGAACAACGAGCTTTCCCGGGCGCCCTGTTGGGCCGTGGCCACGTTCCGGGTTTCGTTGGCGAGTGCTACATCCGCGTATCGTCGCGATTGCCCCGCTACAGCCCCTGAGGGGGTCTGTGTGGGCTTGGGGGCGGGTTGCAGGATGGCTTGGAGCCAGGACGGCAGAGGGGCCGCCACAGGAGCGCACAGGGCTTCGTAGTCCCCGGCGGGGGTGGTGCTACCGGCGGCGACGACGTACCCGCCCCATGCGCGGGTGTCGACTGAAGGGGCCACGGTCCCGGCGGTGTTGGCGAGCCGGATCCCGGCGGGGGCGGTGAAGTACAGGTGCTCACCGCCGCTCGCGGTCCGCACCCGGTAGGTGCCGGGGACGGCGTGCCCGGCGCGCTCGCAGAGCGCCGCAAAGGTCGCCGCGCCGCCAGGCGCGTCCGCACTGCCCTTGCTGTTGTCCTTGGGCACGTCCAGGTCGACGACCAGCAGACCGGAGGGGCCGGTTGCGATGCCGACGTTGAACGGGGCCCGCGACCACGCGGCGCGGATGCGGTCCGGGTCGGTCGTGGCGCGCTGTTCCCACTTCCGGTGTCCGGCCGCGCACTCCCCGGTGCCGGGGCATGCCTGCTCGCCGTGCAGGGCGGGCGGCTTGTTGCCGGGGCGTAGGGGGAAGACGTGCCATCCGCGTCCGGCCGCGTCCAAGGCGGCTCGCAACAGATGCTCCCTCATGCGGCGGCCCTCCCGTCCCGGCTCGCGGTGAGGCCGGCGCGCAGGAGTAGGCCGTAGGCGTGGTGGGCCTGTTGGGGAACCACGCCGTTGCCCAGGATCTTCAGCTGTTCCTTGCGGGGGATCCCGGGGACGGCGGTGACCCATCCGTCGGGCAGGCCCATCATCCATTCGGCGAACGCTGGCGACAGTCGGCGATTGCCGCGGGTGCCCGGTTCGGTCGGGCAGGGCGCCGGCCGTCCGGTGACGTGCTCCCACCTGCGGATGGCGGGCCCGTAGTCGATGCCGTCCGTGGAGACCCAGTCGAGCCGGTAGGGCAGGCGGTTGACGACGAACTCGTTCAGCGGGCGGGAGTTGCGCTCCAGCAGGTTGGAGGCGCCGGACTTCCAGTCCCTGGCGGCCGGTGTGGGCAGCAGGATCACGTTTCCGGCGGGGGCGCCGGCAGTCGAGTGACGGCGGTGCGCAGGTTCAGTCCGCCCTTGCGGTTCGGGCTGGTGCCGGGGCCGCCAGTGCCGTCCGAGCTGGTCGGGGTCGGCATCAGAGGGATGGGCAACTGCGAACCAGCGGTCGCGTTCGTGCGGGGCCCCGGTTTCGGGGTCACCAGCGCGTACACATGTCCACCGCGCGTCATACCGGATCGCGGCCAGGTCCGCGGCGACGACGTCCAGTCCCCGCGAGCGGAGCGCCGCCACGTTTTCCAGGAAGACGTAGCGCGGTCGAACGTGGCCCACAGCCTGAGCGACGTTTTTCCAGACCCTCGACCATTGGCCATTGATCCCGTCCTTCCGTCCGGCGTTGGAGATGTTGCGGCAGGGGAAGCCGGCGATGATGACCTCCGGCCGGTACACGTCGCGGACCTGGTCCCAGTTCACGGCGGTGATGTCCCCGAGGTTCGGCACGCCGGGATGACGTGCGGCGAACACGGCGGCGGCGTGGGGGTCGTTCTCGGCGAACGCGGCGAGTCGGCCGCCGATGCCGGCGCGGATCGCGGTTTCCAGTCCGCCGTAGCCGGCGCACAGCGCCAGCAGGCAGAGAGGCGAGTCGACCGCTCGCCTGATGTGGGTGAGTTGGGTCATCCTGGATGTCTCCAGTTCCTTGATGGGTGACTGGCGAGCGAGGGCGACCCCGGTTCTTGGCGGAGTGGGGGTCGCCCTTGGCATAGCTAGTGGTCGGGGTCGGGGTGCCGGAGGCAGTCGCCCTCGCCGAAGTCGTCGCAGACGCATGCGGCTTGCCGGGCGTACTGCTGGCGGACGTAGCCGCGCGGGTCGTGGTCGGCCTGGTCCAGGAGGTACGGGGCCATGGGCACTCGGTCGGTTTCGAGCATCAGGAGCATCCGGGCCGACGTGAGCGCGGTCTCCGAGGTGTCGCCGGACCCGTCCGGTTCGTCCAGCAGGGCGATGCGGTCCAGGAGGGCGGCTTTGCGGAGGTAGAAGACCCGGTCCAGTTCGGTGAAACATGCGGCGGTGGCGAGGGTGCGGGCGGTCCACCCGATCTCGCTGACGATGCTCGGGGCGTGGACGTACGCGGTGTCCGGGGTCGGGAAGGGTTCCGGGTCGGGCCGGTGGTCGGCGGTGACGTACAGGCGGGTGCGCTTGCCGTCCCGGGTCGGGTAGGCGCGCACGGCGCCGGCGGTGAACGTGCCGGTGAGTGCGGCGGTGACGCGGTCGGTGTCGTCGGGGTCGCAGATGACGCGGATCTCGAACATGCCGCTCCTGCTCAGGGGTTGGGGATGGACTGGACGACGGCGGTGGTCATGTTGGTGATGGGTCCGGCGGCGCCGGTGGAGGCGAGGAAGAACCCGAACATGACGGCGACGAACGCGGCGCCGGCGCTGAGGCTGTTGCTCCGCAGCAGGAAGAACAGGACCAGGCCGAAGAGGAGAACGAGGGAGACGGTCACGGCCATTCGGAGAACTCCCGATCGGTGAGGCGGCGAGGGTGAGGGCGGCGGGTGCCGTCGCGGTGGACGGCGCGGCCGGTGTTGAGCAGCCGGCGGCCGGCGCGCAGCCGGTAGCGGCGGCCGTGGCAGCGCCGGCAGAGCTTGACCTTGCGGCGGGCCTGCCGGACGCCGGTTGCGGAGCACTTCCGGCACGGCGCGAACGGCTTGACCGCACATAACACTGCGTAACCAGCGAGGGTGAGCAGGAGGGCACAGCTAGCGAGAGCCACCAGGGCTCACATCCCTTCCAGGGGCGGTTGCGGGGTGTTTTCGCAGGTGGGCCGCTAGACGCTAGTCACCTGCTCAACGGCCTCATGGGGCGCTAGTACGGCTGCTAGACCTAGCAATCGCGGCTGCTAGGTCTAGCAGTGGCGCTCGGTCAGGCGGCGGCCCGATCGGCGTTACGGCGCGTAATCGCGGCGGTGATGTCGGCTCGCTTGATGCCGCGCCGGTTGGCGCCCTCGCCGTCGTCGGTGGTGCCCCAGACCTGCCCCGGCTTGATGCCCCAGGGCTTGAGCGCGGCGGTGACGTTCTCGCCCTGCCACCCGCCGTAGGTGTCGGGGTCGGCGGCGGCGAGACGGAGCGCGATCCGCTCGCACCACACGGCCTTCTCGTCATCCGCGATGACGTTCAGGGTGTCGGCGAGGATGTCGGAGCCGGCGCCGGTGTTCTCCGGGCCGTTGCCGATGGCGTGGCCGGTGACGTTGCCGTACTGCTCGCGCACGGTCCGGGCGCGGGCGACGATGCGTTCGGCGGCGACCGCGTCCACGAACGCTGAGGCGACGATGCGGGGGTCGTCGCCCTCGCCGGCCATCCAGCAGATGCCCCGGTCGGAGCGGGAGAACATCGTGGCCCGGTACCCCGACTTGTACATCGACGTGCCCAGCACCATGTCGTTGGCGGGCTGGCCCATGACCTTGAGGCAGAACCGGAGCACGGCGTTCGCGCTGATACCGGTGGGCAGGGACTTGGCGTCGGGGCGCTGGGTGCCGAACATGGCCACGATCCCGAGGGCGGGGCCGCGCTTGGTCAGGTCGGTGCAGATCGACTCGATCTCCTTGCCGTACTCCTCGTGCTCGAACGGCACCTGGCACTCGTCGAACCCGACGACGATCGGGTGCAGCCCCAGGCTCTTGTCACTGGCGAGTTCGGGGGTGACCTTGGACTCGGGGCAGCGCGTACGGGGCAGGGACTTGATGACCTTCGCCCGCCGTCGCAGTTCCTCCTTCAGCTCCCGCAGGGCTTGGACGACGTAGAGGATGTCGTCGTCTTCCTCGCCGGCGCGGTAGCGGTGGCAGACCGGTTCGAGGGCGCCGAAGTCACCGGTGCCCTTGAAGTCGAACGCGTGCAGTTCCGCGCGCGGGTCCAGGGCGGCGATGAGCAGGAGCAGCCGCATCAGGAACGTCTTGCCCATGCGCGGGATGGAGCCGACGACGACGGAGGCGAACATGAGGGTGACGGACACGTCGCGCATGCGCTGGTCGTTGCCGAACACGACCGGCCGGAACAGGTCGACCGTGCCCGACTTCGCCAGCGGCCACGCCGGCTTGGTCGTCTCGTTCATCGGCTTGTCGCCCACCCACAGCACCAACCGGCCCTCATGCTGCTCGGGGTCGGGGGCGGGCCACACGCAGCCGGTCTTGCGACGCAGACCGGAGGCGAGCGGCTTGCGGGCTTCCATGATGTCCTCGGGCGTGACGCCGTAGGGAAGGTCCAGGTCGGCGCGGTAGCCGGGCCCGTCCCGGACGATCTCCGAGACGAACCGCAGCCCGTTCATGTCCCCGCCCTTCTTGATGGCGGTCGTAATCTTCGCGTTGCCGATGGAGTCCAGGCCGCGCAGGACGATGGAGCCGGTGAGCTTCTGCACCTCGGTCTTCAGGACCGCAGGCCCGACCACGGGGGCGTCGGGCTGCTGTCCGCCGATGCCGAGCAGCAGCACCCCGCCGGCCGCGAACGCGTACAGGTAGGCGGGCGCGAGGACGTACAGGTAGAGGGCGAATCCGAGTCCGAAGACGGCGGCGACCAGGGTGACCAGGCCGCGCAGCCGGATCCGGCCGGCCCGTAGCCGGGCCAGGCGCATGTACTCCTCGACGTCCTCCGTGCGCACGGCGAACTCGCGCAGGGGGGCGGCTTCGCGGTCCCACATCCACCGGTTGGTGGACGCGATGAACCGGCACGCCCCGCGCGGGGACATGAGGGCGAGGCGTCCGGCATACACCGGGATGCGAACGCCGTGGTAGAGCGCGGCGTAACCGACGTTCGCGCTCGTGTGGCGGGCGGTGGCGAGGAAGTCGCGCCGGTTGGTGAGCCATCCGGCAAGGACCGGCTTACGCTTCTCGATCCTGACCTTCGGGTCCGGCAGTGCCGGGTTGTCGACCGGCAGGGGTGCGGCCGGCATGTCGTCGTCGGGGGTGGTGGCGGGGACGGGGCGCAGGTGCGGGCCCATGGTGCTGTCCGTCATTCTGGGTACTCCCTGCTGCACACAAAGTGGGTGGTGGGTGGCCCGGGGGCGGCCTGTTTCCTTGGCCGGGACGACCGCCCCCGGGGTGTAGCTACTTGCCGTTCTTGCTGGTGCGGGCCTGTGCGGCGCGCTTGCGGGCCTGGTTCTCGATCCGTTCGACCTTGCGCTGCAGGTCGCTCTGATCGATCCGGCCGCCGAACTGGCGGTCATCGGCGAGTCCGCGCTTGGCCATGCGGGCGACCAGCAGGGTCAGGCGGGCCTTTTCGCCGACGGTGAAGCGGAGCTGCTCGTTGCTGCTCACGGTGTCTCCCGTTCCGGGCCGGGCTGTCCGGCTCCCCACGGCCCCGGGACGCGGTGGCCCGGGACCGCGGGGAGCTGTCAGCGCCGGCGGGAGCGGCGGGCGGTGTCGGCGGCGCGCTTGCCGTCCTCGCCGCCGACCGAGCGGACGACGGTGACGACACCCCACGCGCACACCGCCGCGATGAGCGCGAGCAGCGCGAGATTGGCGGCGATGGCGGTCAGGACGCCGACCAGCAGCGGGCCGAAGTAGACGCCGGCCGCCACCGTCCCGGCACCGATCCCGGAGCCGAGCGCGATCCGCTGAACGGTGCGGTCCGGCGGCGCCTGGTGAACGTGCTGGTGGATGACCTGCGGACCGCTGTAGGGCTGCTGCTGGGGAGGGGCGGGGAGGCGGTCGGTGTAGGTGTAGGTGCCGTCGGGGAGCTGGACGACTCGGGGCACGTCAGGCAGCGATTCCATCGCAGGTCCCTTCGGGGTAGGCGCACAGCACGCACATCCCGAGGGAGCGCGGCATGCAGTAGCTGTAGGTGAGCTGGCACTTCGGGCAGGTGCGGCGGGCGAGCATCGCCAGGGCGAGCGCGCCCCACTTGCGGGAGGTCATCGGCCGGACCGGCAGCGCGCGGTCGACGTGGTAGAGGTAGGCGACCCTGGGGGTTCCGGCGCGGCGGTTCATGCGCATGACCTGGGCTGCTACCGGCTGGCCCCCGGGGCGTAGTCCCTGGGCCCGTAACTGGCGGCGGGTGGCGTACCCGTCGGGGGCGAGCTTCCAGGGGAAGGTGGGTATGCCCCACAGGGCGCCGTCGGGGTCGAAGCACTTCCCGTAGACGCCGGACATCAGGCCACCCGCTTCCATGACGCCCTCAGGCGGACCTCGGATGCGGAGTGGCCGGCCGCGCGGAAGCGGGTGGCCATCTCCCGGTACGACAACGGCGGTTGCTCACTCAGCCGGATCCCGTCCACCAGCACATCGAGTGCGTCATCGGTGAGCGCGGGCGCCTGCTCCAACGCCGCAACCCGCTCGGAGGGCCCCCAGACGGGAAGGTTCCACGAGGGTGTGACGTCGGGTGTGACGCGGGCCGTCACGCTGGTCAGGGCGCGTCCGGTGCTCTCGCCCTTGCGGGCCGCTTCCAGCGTCGACCACGCCCCCGCGAGCCTGTCAGCGGTCTTGGCCTGGACGCGTGCGACGCGCGCCCCCGCCTCCGTCACGGCCGTCAACCGCGTCTCCTCCGTGGACGCTTCCGCGCGCAGTCGGGCACGGGCCACGGCCGCGTCGTCGCGGGCTTCCTGCTGAATGCCCCGGATCGTGTCGAGCGCGGCCGGGGTGAGGGCGGTGCGCTCCCACAAGCCGTGGACCAGCCACAGAGCCTTGGCGGCGATCGGCAGCCACGCCACGGCCAGCCACGCCCCCGTCGACTCGTCGGCGGTCAGCGCGTGGGTGACCAGGACACCCGAGGCGACCGCGCCGAAGGACCAGCCGACGGCGGTCACGGCGTTGCTGTGGTCGCCCTGCGCGGCCAGCCTGCGCTCATAGGCGAGGGTGGCCAGCCATCCGCCGTCGATGCCCAACCCGACGACCAGGGCGACGTACCAGGGCACTGCCGTGCCCAGCCACATCATGACCACGGCCAGGGTGAGGACCATGGACACGGCTGTCATGGCGACCGCCGGCAGCACGGTCAGCAGGGTCTTGTTCAGGCGTGTCATGCCGCTTCCTTCCCCTGGGTGGTGCGGGTGCCGGGGCGTCCGGTGCGCCGCCCGGCAGTCGTGGTGTGGCGGGGCGCGAACGCGGCGTTCTGCCAGCCGCCCCCGCCGCGCTTGGCCGTGTACATGGCCTCATCCGCCAGGCGCAGCAGCGCCGACAGCTCCCGTCCGGTGCCGGCGGCGGCGTCGCTGGAGAGCGCGCCACCGACGGACGCACCGACCCTCAGGTCACGTCCGTCGTGCCGGAACGGGGCGGTGATCTCGCCGTGCAGACCGCGCAGCAGCCACGGCAACGCCACCGGATCCGGCAGGACCACGGCGGCGGCGAACTCATCCCCACCCAGCCGGCCCGCGACCGCCCGCCGGTGTCCGGTGAGCGCGTCGGCCAGGCTTCCGGCCGTGGCACGGATCGCAGCATCACCGGCCGCGTGCCCGTGGGTGTCGTTGA
The DNA here is from genome assembly GCF_040651615.1 of Streptomyces sp. NPDC048417. Classification (NCBI taxonomy): domain Bacteria; kingdom Bacillati; phylum Actinomycetota; class Actinomycetes; order Kitasatosporales; family Streptomycetaceae; genus Streptomyces; species Streptomyces sp. NPDC048417. The sequence goes on from NZ_JBEZKI010000007.1 coordinate 280,608, forward strand.
GGGCCTTGAACCCGTCCAGGTCGACCAGGACCGCGGCGACGTGCGGATGCCGGGCCAGCAGCCTGCTGGCGCGCTGCTCGAACGCGTCCCGCGTCCACAGCCCCGACAACGGGTCATGGCGCGCGACCGACAGACGGCGGCGCAGCCACAGCCCGTGGACGCCCCAGCCAGCCGCTAACGGACCGGCCGCCGAAGCCATGCTCACCAGCGCTTTCATGCCGCACCCCCGACCGCGAGCACTACGGCGAGCACGAGCAGGGCGCCGCCGGCGCGGGTAAGGTCGACCGCGCGGCGCAGGCAGGTGAACTTGACGACGGCGATGCGGGAGAGTCCGGCGATGTCGGCGGCGAGGTCCGTCGACAGGCTCGCGGTGATCTGTTCGGGGGTCAGGGTCGCCCACAGCGGGAACCCGTGACCGCCGTTCAGGTTCGGCCGCACCGACGTCAGTAGCACGCTTGCGGCACCGATCAGCAGCACCATTCCCAGCACCCCGACCACCACGGCCGGAGGGTTGAGGGGGAGGGCGCTGCCGATGGTCCAGGCGCCGGCCAGGACCGCGCCGACGAACGCGAGTAGCAGTGCGGTCTTGTTGTCGGTCCGCGTGATCTCCGCTTTCACTTCGGCGTGCGCGGCGGTGAGGCTCTGTCCGGCCGGGGCGCTCACGCGGCACCGCCGGGCAGGGTCGCACCGGCCGTGCGGTTGGCGAGTGCCAGCCGTTCGGCGAGCACCCGGCGGCGGGCCCGGCGGATGCGGCGGGTGTCCAGCTCGTTCGGGGTGCGGTCCAGGGTGGTGATCTGCGCGTCCAACAGGTCGACGTCCGCCAGGATCAGCGGCATCTCCCGCTCGATCGCGTCCAGCTCCGCGTCCGTGGGCTCGATCCACGGCTCGAACGCGGTAACGGCGTCCTGAACAGTAACGATGTGTTCCATTGGGTCTGGTTCCTTCCAGAGAGGAACGGCCCGAACAGCGGCCCCGGTGTTCGAGCACCGGGGCCGCGCGCCGTTGAAGTCGGGTGGTCCGGCTCCCCGCGCTCCCGTCCGTCCGATGCGGCACTTCGGCCGGGGCGTACGGGCGGGAGAGGCAGCCGGCCGCAACGTGACGTGCTGCGAGCCGTGATGGACCGTGCATGCTGTCCAGGCGCCGCCGGCCGGTCCGTGACGGTGACGCTCAGGGTCTTCGTCGGTACATCAAGCGTCCTTTCGGCGAGGTCAACAGGGGTGAAGCACTGCAAGGGGGACCGTGTCCCCACTCTCCGGCCGTTGCTCGCGGTCGCCGGGCCACCTCCCCAGTACGGGCCGAAACCCTGTTGCACCTGGGCCTTAGCGGGCGGTCTTGCAGCGTCCTCCGCCCTTGCGCACCGCGAACGGGATGCGATCCCGTGAACTGGTGCGCACCAGAAGGATGGCAACTGGTGCGCACCAGAGTCAAGGTGGTTCGCCGTTTTGATTGGCGACCGCCCCTCGCGGCGCATCTCCAGAAGACCTCTCGTGGCAGGGGTGTCGGTAGCCAACAGGGCTTAACTCCAGGCCTGTTAACCCCTGTTGACCTGCGGCAACGTGAGGCACCATGGAAGAACCAGTGATCGGAACTAACGACGGGCGGTGGCCTGTGAGTTCAGGACTTCGGAGCGCGCGGACTGCACGCGGCTGGTCGCAAGAGCGGCTGGTGCGCGAGATCGAGCAGTACGCCCGACAGAACCTCACCGACGTCGCCTCGACGGCGAGTTTGCGGGTGTACGTGTCCGAGTGGGAGAACGGCAAGCGCGCCATCTCAGACCGGTACGCAGGGATCCTGCGGAAGCTTCTCGGCGCCACCGATGCGGAGCTGAGGGGGGCGGCGACCGTTCAGGCGATGCCGACGGCTGACGGGTACGACGACCTGCTCAGCAGGATCGATTCAGCCAGTACCGTCAGTGAGTCCATGGTGAGCGCATTCAACACACAGACGGAGTTGCTCCGCACCATGGACCGTCAGATGGGGGCTGCCGGTCTTGTGGACCAGATGACCGGTCACCTCGGCGCCCTCGAAGAAGCGCTGAACTTTGCCGTGCTGCCCTCTGCGCGCCGGCCGGTAGCGCTCGCGCTCGCGGGGGCGTCGACTCTTGCCGCGTGGCAGGCCGTCGACTCTGGGGCGGTTGAGCGGGCATGGCGGCATTACGAACTCGCGAAACGGGCCGCGCGCGATGCTGAGGCTCCGATGTATCTCGCGCACGCCATGGGTGAGCAGGCGTACGTGCTTTGCGAGGCTGGACGGCCGGCGTTGGGAGTCGAATTGGTTCGCGACGCGCAGCGCACCCTTGGCGGGGACGGCTCACCCCGGCTCCGGGCGTGGCTCCATGCAACCGAGGCGGAATTGTGTGCGCACGCCGAAATGGTCGACGATTGCCATCGTGCGTTGGAAAAGGCTGCGGAGTGCATCCCTGGAGGAAGCGAAGACCGAGACCCCGACATGCTGAGCATCTTTCTCAACGGCTCACATCTCGCGCGGTGGCAGGGGAATGTTCTTGCCCTGCTCGGGGACTCTGGCGCCGTGACCAGTCTCTATGACGCCTTGAAGGTGATGGACCCCACCTTTGTACGGGCAAGGGCCGGAACCCACGCGGATTTGGCGCAGGCGCATTTGGCGCGAGCCGAGTACGACGACGCTCAGACCCACCTCAGGCAGGCCCGGCTACTGGCGAGCCGCACGGGTTCCGTGCGGCAGCGCCGTCGTGTCGACCTGCTCAGTGAGCGACTGTAGCCCGCTGCTTGCTCCGGGTGGCAAGGATGTGCAGCAGGGCAACAAGGGTGCCCGACCCCATTAGCTCACCGCGTGCCATGAGCCCAGGAATATCGGCCAACGGCACCCATTCGATGTGGCCCGATTCTTCGAGATCTGTCGGGGGGCCGACTTTTTCGGCGCCATGGGCGACGAAGATTTCATGAGGGGAGTCCACCATGCCAACCATTGGTTGGTAGGTGACCACGTGCTCAACGGAATTCGGACGCCACCCCGTCTCTTCGACGACTTCTCGAAGTGCGGTCTCTGAGGGTTCCTCGCCGTCATCGACAATCCCGCCGGGAAGTTCCCAACCGAATTGCTGAGGAACGAACCGATAGCGCCACAGCATGAGTACGCGGTCTTGGGTGTCGATAACGGCCGTAACCGCCACGTGGTGAAGCTTCACTACGTGGTGCTCGAATCGCTCCACACCGGGTGGCTCCACATCCCAGACCTGGAGTTTGACCCATTCATTGTCGTAGACGTCGCGTTCACCGTGGATCTGCCACGGCTCCAGGCCGTTGGGGGCCTTCACGCTCACTGCGCCCGGCACCCGGTACGAACTCCGACCGTGAACCTCCAACGCGCCCTCTGTAACGAGACGCGCAAGGACCTGCCGAAGTGCCGTCCGGCCGATGCTCAGTTCCTCCGTCAGCGTTCGTTCAGAAGGGAACTTGCCGCCGGGGGCGTACCGGCCTGAGGTGAGCCGATCGCGGAGCGTCTCATAGACCTTGGTCGTCTTCGGTCCCATGCGTAGAGCACTCTCCGTCCTGCCGTGGTGCGTACCAGGCCACTGAGTAAATTTACCCGCCAGTGGACTCGTCGCGTGGGCGCTCAGAGCCAAGCTACCTCCGGTCGATTCGTGGACGGTTTTCCATGATCAGGACGACACGTGGACGGGATCGACTCACCCGAACACTGGCCATGGCTAAGGCGCAGGTCAGACGGGGTACAGAGTGGCGATCTTGAGAGGACTGTAAATCTGCCGGCTTCGCCTTCCCAGGTTCGAATCCTGGCGCCGCCACTTTGGGGAAGACCCCCTCCGGACTGTGGAAACGCAGACCGGAGGGGGTCTCTTCGTTGTGTCATGGGCGCGGTCGAGCGGAGGCGTGACGTGTTCCACAGCGGGGGCGAAGTGGCCGCTTCCGAAAGCGTGCGAGAACACGGAGGCGCGTCGGATCGAGGGCGCCTGAGCACACTTGCGTACCCGTGCCGTCGCCGCCCCGTGGAGCCGGCCCTCGTAACCGGCCGGGCCTCGCGGGCGCGCTGTCGGCGCCCGCACCACCGGCATCGGGGACGCTCGGATCAGCCGCCCCTGGACTCCCACGGCCCCCGGTACACGTGCCCCGCGCCGGGGCACACTGGGCACATGTCCTCCCGACGTAGAACCTGTCCGGTGTGCCGCCGTGAAATCGCCGTCGTCGCCGGGCGCTTCGCGCGGCACGACCCGCCCGGGGCGCGGGAGACCGGCGACCTGGTCTCCTGCTCCGGCTCGCGGCGGCAGGCCCAACTCGGGGCGGACCAACCGTCGTTGGACGGCTACGCCGTGCCGGACTTTCCCGGGCAGCTGTCGCTGTTCTGAGGATTCCGCCCGGCCGTCGTCAGCGTCACGAGTCCCAACGGTCGGGACGGTGGGTTCAGTTCCCGGCCACCGACTTCACGGCCACCGTGACCGGCGTCGAACCGCCGATCAGCTCCAGGGTCAGACCGGCCGTCGCCGACGTGTCCACCAACTCCGCGAGTACGGCGGCCACGTCGTCGCGCGTGACCGGACCCCGGCCCGTGTGTGCCTCCAGACGCACCAGGCCCTTGCCCGGCTCGTCCGTCAGCGAACCGGGGCGCAGGATCGTCCAGTCCAGGGAACTCTGCCGGGTGACGTACGCGTCGGCCTCGCCCTTGGCCCGCAGATACACGTCGAAGACCTCGTCGCCCTGGTGCGCCGGGTCCGCGCCCATCGCCGAGACGACCACGAAACGGCGCACGCCCGCGCGTACGGCCGCCTCCACGAACAACACCGCCGCGCCCCTGTCCACCGTCTCCTTGCGGGCCGTGCCGCTGCCCGGCCCCGCGCCCGCCGCGAACACCGCCGCGTCCGCTCCCTGCAGACGCGCCGCGACATCCTCGACCGACGCCGACTCCAGGTCGAGCAGCACCGGTTCGGCACCGGCCGCCCGTAGATCCTCGCCCTGTTCGGCCTTCCGGATGATTCCCGCGACCTCGTCCCCACGCGCGGAGAGCAGCCGCTCCAACCGCAGCGCGATCTGACCATGACCACCAGCGATGACAATGCGCATGTTTCCGACCGTACGCCCGAAGCCCCGCATCCGCTGCACGACTTCATGCGCCCCACGCGCTCGCGCAGGTCCCGAGAAGCGCCCCGCCGGGTTCGAGCCCCAGGCCCCCTCAGGACACCTCGCCCCGCCCCTGGCGAGGCAGGCCCAGCTCCGCTGTCGCCGCCGAGTTGCAGTACTCGCGGACCGCGCTCGTGCGTGCCACCACGCGCCCCCGGTGCACCACGATCCGGCTGTAGGCGAGGGAGAGGGCGCCGGCCAGGTGGTCGCCGCGTACGGCGAGGAGTTCGGCGGGGAAGCCGGCCTCGACGCGGACCTCGGGAAGGCCCATGGCGGCCCGGGAGGAGGCGCTCACGGTGTCGTAGGCGTCCTCGGGGCGCAGGCCGTGGCGGGAGGCGAGGAGGTAGGCCGCCTCCAGGGGGTCGCCCCGGCCGACGGGGTTCGACAGGTCGCGCAGGGCCCCGCTGCCGGCGGCGACCCGAACCCCGGCCGCGCGCAGCAGCCGTGCCGGAGCCGTGCCGCGGCGGTCGACGGAGCCGCAGCCGCCCTGGGGCAGGCACACCACCGTGACGCCGGCCGCGGCGAGCTGGTCCGCGACCCGGGCGGCCGCCTCGGCGGGCAGGCGTGCGAGCCCGGCGCACGGGCCGAGCGTCACGCCGGGGCGCATGCCACCCGCCATCGCCGCGAGCCTCGCAAGCCGGGCCGGGTCTACGGCGTCCGTGTGCAGATCCACCGGGCAGCCGTGCTCGGAGGCCACCTCCAGAACGGCCTCCGCGTAGCCCGTGGGATCGGGGTCCAGGTCGGGGCAGCCGCCGAGCACGGACGCGCCCATCTTCGCGGCGTCCCGCAGTATCGCCAGCCCCTCGGCGCCGGCCACCCCGGTCAGCACGCGCGGCATCGCGACCGCCGTCAGTTCCGCGAGCCCGCGCAGCGAGCGGCGCGCCTGGAGTACGGCGGCAAGGGCGGCCAGCCCCTGGACGTCGCCCACGCGCACGTGCGCGCGCACCGCCGTCGCGCCGTGGCCGAGTTGCAGCAGGGCCGCCTCGGTGGCGCGCCGCTGGACGTCGTCGGGGTCGTACGAGACGGGGCCGCCGCGATCGGCGGAGAGCGCGGTGTCGCCGTGGGCGTGCGGTTCGGCCGGGGCCGGGAGGAGGAGGTAGCCGCTCAGGTCCACACGCGCGCCGCCCGCACGGGCCGGACCCGGAGCCAGGCTGCCGGCCGTACCGACCGCCTCGATGCGCCCGCCGCCCAGCCGTACGTCCACGGTCCGGCCGTCGGTGAGCCGTGCTCCGCACAGCAGGAGCCCGGTCGGCTCGGACTGTCCCGAGGAGCCCGGGGAGTTGGACGACGACGAGGGCGGCTGCGGCTGGCTGTCGGGCATCGCGCTCCAGGAAGGTCGGTCCGGGCGGGGGACTCAAGATCACGCAGAGTGAGTCGAGCCTAGGGTGGCGAGCCGCGTGCGGCGGGGAGGAGCGCAATAGTCGTACCGGCGTCGTCGGACCGGTCGGAAGCGGCCCGGCACCGGTGCGTGAGGGGCGTCGGAAGGGGGCCGCGAGGCTGCCGTGAGCCGGGCGGAAGGGGCCCGGTGGGGCGGCGGGAAACGGATTTGGGTGAACGGCGGCCGAGCGTGTAATGTCTTCATCGCTCGCCCCAATAGCTCAGTCGGCAGAGCGTCTCCATGGTAAGGAGAAGGTCTACGGTTCGATTCCGTATTGGGGCTCTGGTGTGAGAGGTCCCGTCGCGAGGCGGGGCTGATCTCATCAAAGCGGTGTAGCTCAGTCGGTAGAGCAAGCGGCTCATAATCGCTGTGTCACCGGTTCAAGTCCGGTCACCGCTACTGACAGTAGCCGATTGCGGGGTCGGTCCTTCGATCGGCTACTCTTTTTGCGTTGAACCAGTCCATCCGTTCGTCTTAGGAGCACTCACGTGGCTGCCACCGACGTCCGCCCGAAGATCACGCTGGCCTGCGTGGAGTGCAAGGAGCGGAACTACATCACCAAGAAGAACCGGCGTAACAACCCGGACCGTCTTGAGATGAAGAAGCACTGCCCGCGTTGCAACGCGCACACTGCGCACCGCGAAACGCGATAACAACAGGCTCGTTCGTGAGGCCGTCCCCGACTCGGGGGCGGCCTCACGGCGTTTCGGCAGATGGCTTTCCCGCTAGTTTGTGGGACATCACAGCAGACATCAGGAGGTGCCGGGCCAATGGCGCTCGACCAGTCCTTCGTGGGACGGACCTACCCACCCACCGAGCCCTACGAGGTGGGCCGGGAGAAGATCCGTGAGTTCGCCGAGGCGGTCGGCGACACCAACCCCGTGTACTCGGACCCGGAGGCCGCCAAGGCGCTCGGCTACTCCGATGTGATCGCTCCGCCGACCTTTGTCTTCTCGATCACTTTCCGGGCGGCCGGGCAGGTCGTCGAGGACCCGCAGCTGGGCCTGGACTACAGCCGGGTGGTGCACGGCGACCAGAAGTTCGCGTACCGGCGTCCGGTGCGTGCCGGCGACCGGCTGACCGTCGTCTCGACGATCGAGGCCGTCAAGTCCCTCGCGGGCAACGACGTCATCGACATCCGCGGCGACGTCCACGACGAGGCGGGCGAGCTCGTGGTGAGCGCCCTGACCAAGCTGGTGGCCCGCGCTGCGGACGCCGATGAAGGCGAGGCGTGAGGATCCGATGACGTCGAAGATCGCGTACGAGGACGTCGAGGTCGGCACCGAACTGCCCGCCCAGACCTTCCCCGTGACCCGCGCCACGCTGGTGCGGTACGCGGGCGCCTCCGGGGACTTCAACCCCATCCACTGGAACGAGAAGTTCGCCAAGGAGGTGGGGCTGCCGGACGTCATCGCGCACGGCATGTTCACCATGGCCGAGGCGATCCGCGTGGTCACCGACTGGACCGGCGACCCGGGCGCGGTCGCCGAGTACGGCGTGCGCTTCACCCGGCCCGTCGTCGTCCCGAACGACGACCAGGGCGCCCTGATCGAGGTCAGCGGCAAGGTCGCGGCCAAGCTCGACGACAACACCGTGCGCGTCGACCTGACGGCGATGAGCGCCGGGCAGAAGGTGCTGGGTATGTCGCGGGCGGTCGTACGGCTGGGCTGAGCCGCGAGTTCCACGGCTGGTAAGGGGCGCTCGCCATAGCGAGCGCCCCTTACGCGTGTGCGACCCCTACCCATGTAACGGGCCGTGAGGGGAGGGCGTTCCGGGTGTGCGTTCCCGCTCCTTGACTGGTTAGTGATTGAGTACTAACTTAGCCCGCATGGTCAGAATGAGTGCTGAGGAGCGGCGCGAGAGCGTCGTCTGCGCGGCGATCGCCGAGTTCTCGCAGAGGGGCTACTACGGCACCTCCACCGAGGCGATCGCCAAGCGGGTCGGGGTGTCGCAGCCCTATCTCTTCCGGCTCTTCCCGGGCAAGAAGGCGATCTTCGCCGCCGCCTCGCAGCGCTGCATCGACGAGATGCGCGAGCTCTTCGAAAAGGCTGCCGAGGGGTTGCGGGGCGAAGAGGCCCTGCATGCCATGGGTGACGCGTATGTGCGGCTCATCCAGGAGCGCCCGGAGCGGCTCCAGATGCAGATGCAGACGTACATCACGGTCGCGGCCGCCGAGGCGGAGGGCGAGCACGAGTTCGGCGAACTCGTGCGGGCCGGCTGGGGGCGGCTGTGGGACACCGTCCATCTGCTCTCGGGGGCCGACGTCGACCGCACCACGACCTTCCTGGCCAAGGGAATGCTCATCAACACCTATGCGGCCATGGGGTTTCCGCCCGGACACCGGGTCTGGCAGGGGATGTACCCGGACGCCGGGGCCACCGGGCGGCTGGAGGGGTGCAGCGACGAGTGAGGGGGGTTCGTCCTTCCCGATCCGGGCCCTTTCATGGGCACGAAAGTTAGTGACTCATAACTAATCAACTTTTGGAACACGCTCTGGGGGAGCGATGTCACAGCAGAACGCACAGCAGATCGCACGCAAGGGCAGCGCCGTATGGGCGCTCGTCATCACCAGCGTCGCCGGATTCATGGCGGCCCTGGACAACCTCGTCGTCACCACCGCACTGCCCTCCATCCGCAAGGACCTCGGGGGTGCCCTGGACGACCTCGAATGGACCGTGAGCGCCTACACGCTCACGTTCGCCGTCCTGCTGATGTTCGGCGCGGCCCTCGGCGACCGCTTCGGCCGGCGCCGGCTCTTCCTCGCCGGAATCACCGTCTTCACCGTCGCCTCCGCCGCCGCGGCCATGGCGCCCGGCATCGACTCACTGATCGCCGCCCGCGCGGTGCAGGGAGTCGGCGCGGCCGTGATGATGCCGCTGACGCTCACCCTGCTGACGGCGGCCGTGCCCGAGGCCAGGCGGGGGATGGCGTACGGCATCTGGGGCGCCGTCAACGGCCTCGCGGTCGCCTCCGGGCCGCTCATCGGCGGCAGCCTCACCGAACACGTGTCCTGGCACTGGATCTTCTGGCTGAACGTCCCGCTCGGCCTCGCCCTGCTGCCGCTCGCCCGTCTCCGTCTCGCCGAGTCCCACGGCACCGGTGCCCCGCTCGACTTCCCCGGCACCCTGCTCGCCAGCGGCGGTCTCTTCGGGATCGTCTACGGCCTGGTGCGCGGTCCCGCCGACGGCTGGACCGGCTCCCTCGTGCTCACCGGGCTGTTCGCGGGCGGTGCCCTGCTCGTCGGCTTCGTCATCCACGGCAGCCGCGCCAAGAACCCCATGCTGCCGATGCGGCTCTTCCGCTCCCGTGCCTTCTCCGGGATCAACGCGGCCAGCCTGCTGATGTTCCTCGGGATGTTCGGCTCGATCTTCCTGCTCAGCCAGTACATGCAGGGTGTCCTCGGCTACTCGCCCACCGAGGCGGGCCTCAGGATGCTGCCCTGGACCGGCATGCCGATGCTCGTCGCACCGATCGCCGGGATCCTCTCCGACCGGATGGGCGGCCGCCCGGTCGCCGCCGCCGGACTCTTCCTGCAGGCCGCCGGGCTCGGCTACATGGCCTTGGTGGTCACCGCCCACGCCTCGTACGGCGTCCAGCTGCCCGGTCTGATCATCAGCGGTATCGGCATGGCGCTGTACTTCGCCCCCGCCGCCAACCTCGTGATGTCCGCCGTACGCCCGCAGGAACAGGGCATCGCCTCCGGCGCCAACAACGCGCTGCGCGAGGTCGGCGGCGCGCTCGGCATCGCCGTCATGTCGTCCATCTTCGCCGCCCAGGGCGGCTACGAGAGCGCCCAGAGCTTCGTGGACGGGCTGCGGCCCGCCCTGGTCACCGGCTCGGCCGTGGTCGCCCTCGCCGGGATCGCGGCCCTGTTCATCCCCGGCCGGCGACACGCCGCCCGGACGGTGACCGAGGGGGAGCGGGCCCCGGCTCTGGAGACCGTCGGCAGCTGACGGCACGCGCGCGTGGGGCCCCGTCCACCTGAGACGGGGCCCCACGCGCGCGTGCGGCTCAGTGCCGGAGGGAGTGTCGGTGGCGTCTCGTAGTCTTGGGCGCGTGCAGGAACTCCACGACGCCCCCCTCGCCCCCCTCACCACCTTCCGGCTCGGCGGCCCCGCCACCCGGCTGGTCACCGCGACCACCGACGCCGAGGTGATCGCCGCCGTCCGCGAGGCCGACGACAGCGGCACCCCGCTGCTGGTCATCGGCGGCGGCTCGAACCTGGTCATCGGCGACAAGGGCTTCGACGGCACCGCCCTGCGCATCGCCACCACCGGCTTCGACGCACGCGGTACGACGCTGGAGCTGGCGGCAGGCGAGGTCTGGACCGACGCGGTCGCCCGCACCGTAGAGGCGGGCCTCGCGGGCATCGAGTGCCTCGCCGGAATCCCGGGGTCCGCGGGCGCCACGCCGATCCAGAACGTCGGGGCGTACGGCCAGGAGGTCTCCTCGACCATCACCGAGGTCGTCGCCTACGACCGGCGGGCCGGCGAGACGGTGGCGCTGGCCAACGAGGAGTGCGCGTTCTCGTACCGGCACAGCCGGTTCAAGGCCGACCCCGAGCGCTATGTCGTCCTGCGCGTGCGCTTCGGGCTGGAGGACGCCGGCGGGCTGTCGGCGCCGGTGCGGTACGCCGAGGTCGCGCGGGCGCTCGGAGTGGCGCAGGGGGACCGGGAGTCGCTGGCCCACGTACGCGAGGCCGTGCTCGAACTACGCGCCGGGAAGGGGATGGTGCTCGACCCCGAGGACCACGACACCTGGTCGGCGGGGTCCTTCTTCACCAACCCGATCCTCACGGACCAGCAGCTCGCCGACTTCCACGCGCGCGTGCGTGAGCGGCTCGGGGACGGGGCCGAGCCGCCCGCCTACCCGGCAGGCCAGGGGCACACCAAGACCTCGGCGGCCTGGCTGATCGACAAGGCCGGGTTCGGCAAGGGGTACGGCAGCGGGCCGGCCCGGATCTCCACCAAGCACACGCTGGCGCTGACCAACCGGGGCGGGGCCACGACCGAGGATCTGCTGGAGCTGGCGCGTGAGGTGGTCGCCGGAGTTCACAAGGCGTTCGGTGTGACGCTGGTCAACGAGCCGGTGACCGTGGGCGTGAGCCTGTAGCGGTCCTACCGAGGGGCGCGGGGCCCACACGAGGCACAATCCCCGCCCCTTGGGGGTCGGTTCAGTACGCCACCCCCACCCCCTGTTTCACCGTCCCCGCGTCCTCGATCATCGACAGCATGGCGTGGGCCACGTCCGCCCGGGCGACGAAGCGGCCCTTCGGGGGAAAGCCGCCGATCACCGTGCGGTAGGTGCCGGTCAGGGGCTTGTCCTGGAGGCGGGGCGGGCGGACCGATGTCCAGTCGGTGCCGCTGCCGGACAGCTCCGCCTCCATCTCGCGCAGGTCGTCGTAGACCGGCTTGAGGACCTTGCCGACCAGGCCGCGCGCGGTGCGGTCCAGGAGGCCGTCGGCCGGCTCCGGACCCACCGGGGCCGCGCTGACCACCACGAGGCGCCGTACCCCCTCGGCCTGCATCGCGGCCAGGACCGTGCGGGTCAGGCGGGCGGCGACCCCGGCGTCCCCCCGGCCGCGCGGACCCAGGCCGGAGAGGACCGCGTCCCGGCCGGCGACCGCGGGGCGGACCGCCTCGGGGTCGGTGAGGTCCGCGCGGACCACCTCCAGGCCGGGGCCGGTCACCGTCAGCCTGGCGGGGTCGCGGACGACCGCCGTGACCCGGTGACCGGACGCCAGCGCCTGACGGACGATCTCCTGGCCGATCCCGCCGGTCGCGCCGAAGACGGTGAGGTTCATGTCTGCTCCCGTGTGCTCATGCGTGCTCGTGCGCCAAGAGGTGGGTGAGTATTCACTCACCCCTGCTTGTCCCTAGAGTGGGTAAGCACCCACCTACTCGTCAAGGCTCTTCGGGACATCCGTCGCACCCGCAGGAAAGGGCATGTGATCCTTGGGCGTCATGCAGCAGAAACCGGCCCGCGTCCGCATCCTCGACGCCGCTCACGAGCTGATGCGCACCGCCGGGCTCGCCCGCGCCACCACCAAGGAGATCGCCAGGGCGGCCGGCTGCTCCGAGGCGGCGCTCTACAAGTACTTCCCCAGCAAGGAAGAGCTGTTCGTGCACGTCCTGTCCGAACGGCTGCCCCGGCTGATCCCGCTGCTCGGCGAGCTCTCCCACGAACCCGGCCAGGGCTCCCTGGAGGAGAACCTCACCCACATCGCACGCCAGGCCGCCCTCTTCTACGAGGAGAGCTTCCCGATCGCCGCCTCCCTCTACGCCGAGAAGCAGCTCAAACACCGGCTCGACGAGCAGTTGCGGACGATCGGCGCCGGCCCGCATGTGCCGATCCAGGCCCTCGACGCCTATCTGCGCGCCGAACAGGCCGCCGGCCGGATCCGCCAGGGTGCCGACACCTTCGCCGCCGCCTCCCTGCTGCTCGGCGCCTGCGTCCAGCGCGTCTTCGCCTTCGAGGCCACCCCGACCGGCCAACGCCCGCCGGTGGACACGTTCGCCGCCCGGCTCGTCCGCACCCTGCTCGCAGGAATCTCCGTTGCCGAGGAACCCGGCCGCCCGCGACCCTGATGCCATGAGGCACTCCGTATGCGGCTGAGACTCCGCGAGTTCCGGCCCCGCACCGGTCCGCACGAGCACCGCGTCGTCCAGCCCCGGCAGCCCCTGCGCCACACCTCCCTGCGCAGGCCCGCGCCCGTCGGCACACTCATGGGCGACCACGACGGGCTCAGCCGACTCGCCGGGCTGTTCTCGTTCGCCGCCCACTCACCGCACACGATCGTCCATGTGCCACTGCGGGACGGGGTGCCGCCCGACGAGGGGCAGGGACCACTCGTCGATCTCGTCCTGGCCCACGGCTCGCTGGGCCTGCGCGCCTCGCAGTGGCCCGAACTGCGCCGACGGCTGCGGCAGGGCGGCGGCCCGCTCACCGTCCGCACCGACGATGCGCGCACCGCGCGGGACGCCGCCGCCTGGCGCGCACGGCAGCGGTACCACGACCGCCGGGACGAGCTACGGCACACCACCCACGCGAACACGTTCTTCCTCTTCGGCAGCCGGGACGTGTTCGCCGAGGCCGCCATGTCCCTGGCCTACACAGCCGGCTGGGGGCCCCGGCAGAAGCGGGTGGCCGAGGGGCACTCGGCACTGCTGTCGGGGCTGTGGGGGCTGCGACAGCCGCCCGGCGGCGGGCACCCCGTCGAGGTGCTGGTCTGCTTCAAGGCGTACCCGCCGTACACCCACTTCCGAAGGCCCTGACGGAGACCCCGATCAGGACACCGGCGCGGTGAGCCACTCGTCGACGCCCGCCAGCAGTTTCGACTTCACGTCCTCCGGCGCCGCCGAACCCCGTACCGACTGCCGGGCCAGCTCCGCGAGTTCGGCGTCCGTGAAACCGTGGTGCACGCGCGCGATGTCGTACTGGGCGGCCAGGCGGGAGCCGAACAGGAGCGGGTCGTCGGCGCCGAGCGCCATCGGGACGCCCGCCTCGAAGAGGGTGCGCAACGGAACGTCCTCGGGCTTCTCGTAGACGCCCAGCGCCACGTTGGAGGCCGGGCACACCTCGCAGGTGATGCCCCGGTCCGACAGGCGCTTGAGCAGCCTCGGGTCCTCCGCCGCCCGCACGCCGTGCCCGATCCGGGAGGCGTGCAGATCGTCCAGGCAGTCCCGCACCGACGCCGGGCCGGTCAGCTCGCCGCCGTGCGGAGCCGCCAGCAGGCCGCCCTCGCGGGCGATGTGGAACGCCCGGTCGAAGTCCCGCGCCATGCCCCGCCGCTCGTCGTTCGAGAGCCCGAAGCCGACCACACCCCGGTCCGCGTACCGCACGGCCAGCCGCGCGAGCGTGCGCGCGTCCAGAGGGTGCTTCATACGGTTCGCGGCCACCAGGACACGCATCCCGAGGCCCGTCTCCCTGGACGTCGTCTCCACCGCGTCCAGGATGATCTCCAGCGCCGGGATCAGCCCGCCCAGGAGCGGGGCGTACGACGTCGGGTCCACCTGGATCTCCAGCCAGCCCGAGCCGTCCTTGATGTCCTCCTCGGCGGCCTCCCGGACCAGGCGCCGGATGTCCTCGGGCTCTCTAAGACAGGAGCGCGCCGCGTCGTACAGCCGCTGGAAACGGAACCAGCCGCGCTCGTCGGTGGCCCGTAGTCTCGGTGGTTCGCCGCTGGTCAGGGCGTCGGTGAGCGCCTCGGGGAGGCGTACGCCGTACTTGTCGGCCAGCTCCAGGACGGTTGCCGGCCGCATCGAACCGGTGAAGTGCAGATGCAGATGAGCCTTCGGCAGCTCAGAGACATCACGTACGTGCTCCATTCCAGGATCCTGCCGTACGCAGCCGCCGTACCGGTAGCCGATTCCCCGTTAGTGGCCTTGCTCGCACACGTGAACGGGTGCGCGTAAGCGGGCACACGCGGGCGGGCCGCCTCCCCGGAGGGAGACGGCCCGCACGCGCGCGTGTGCGCGCACCTTCGTGGAAGACGTCAGTCCTGGGCTTCCGCCAGCAGCTTCTGCATCCGGCTCACGCCCTCGGCGAGGTCCTCGTCACCGAGCGCGTACGACAGCCGCAGGTAGCCGGGCGTGCCGAAGGCCTCGCCGGGTACCAACGCGACCTCGGCCTCCTCAAGGATCAGCCCGGCCAGCTCCACCGAGGAGGCCGGGCGCTTGCCGCGGATCTCCTTGCCGAGCAGCGCCTTGACCGACGGGTACACGTAGAACGCGCCCTCGGGCTCCGGGCAGACCACGCCGTCGATCTCGTTGAGCATCCGCACGATGGTCCTGCGGCGCCGGTCGAAGGCCTCGCGCATCTTCGCCACGGCCTCCAGGTCGCCGGAGACGGCGGCCAGGGCGGCGACCTGTGCCACGTTGGAGACGTTCGAGGTGGCGTGCGACTGGAGGTTCGTGGCCGCCTTGACGACGTCCTTGGGGCCGATGACCCAGCCGACCCGCCAGCCCGTCATCGCGTACGTCTTGGCGACACCGTTGACGACGACGCACTTGTCGCGCAGCTCGGGCAGGATCGCCGGCAGCGAGGTGAACGTCGCGTCGCCGTAGACGAGGTGCTCGTAGATCTCGTCGGTCAGCACCCACAAGCCGTGCTCGACGGCCCAGCGGCCGATCGCCTCGGTCTCGGCCTCGCTGTAGACCGCGCCGGTGGGGTTGGACGGGGAGACGAAGAGCACGACCTTCGTCCTCTCCGTACGCGCCGCCTCCAGCTGCTCCACGGAGACGCGGTAGCCGGTCGTCTCGTCCGCGACGACCTCCACCGGGACACCGTCGGCGAGACGGATCGACTCCGGGTACGTCGTCCAGTACGGGGCGGGGACGATGACCTCGTCGCCCGGGTCCAGGATCGCGGCGAAGGCCTCGTAGATCGCCTGCTTGCCGCCGTTGGTGACGAGGACCTGGCTCGCGTCCACTTCGTAGCCGGAGTCGCGCAGCGTCTTCGCGGCGATCGCGGCCTTCAGCTCGGGCAGACCGCCGGCCGGCGTGTACCGGTGGTACTTCGGGTTCTTGCAGGCCTCGATCGCGGCGTCGACGATGTAGTCCGGGGTCGGGAAGTCGGGCTCACCGGCGCCGAAGCCGATCACCGGGCGCCCGGCGGCCTTCAGGGCCTTGGCCTTGGCGTCCACGGCGAGGGTGGCGGACTCGGAGATCGCGCCGACTCGGGCGGAGACCCGGCGCTCGGTGGGAGGGGTTGCAGCGCTCATGGGGCCCATCGTTTCAGACCGGAAACCTGTCCGGCACGCCGGTTTCACAGACTGAACAACCACGGGGCCAGACCGTGAACAAGCGTGCGGATCCGGCGCCCGGCCAGGACGATCTTCCGTACGGTCGCTCCGGACTGCCACTTTCTGTTCGACGCGGCGCCGTCGACCACGTACACTCTCTCCTCGTTGGCCTTCAGCAGGCGCGACCGAGCGGGTGCACTCCGAGCACTCGGCCGGATGCGGTACGTTGGGGGACACAGCAAAGGGTCGTAGCTCAATTGGTAGAGCACCGGTCTCCAAAACCGGCGGTTGGGGGTTCAAGTCCCTCCGGCCCTGCTACACACACCGCCAGGATGTGTGCGCATGTACGTACAAGCATTGCACCGCCGTGCGGCTCAGAAACCGGGCGCGGCACGGCCACGACCCGGGATCAGGTGAGGATGAATGACGGACGCCGTGGGCTCCATCGATACGCCTGATGCCCAGGACGAGGTGTCGGAGTCCAAGAAGAAGGCCCGCAAGGGCGGTAAGCGCGCCAAGAAGGGCCCGCTGAAGCGCCTTGCCACCTTCTATCGCCAGATCATCGCGGAGCTCCGCAAGGTCGTCTGGCCGACTCGTAACCAGCTGACGTCGTACACCACCGTGGTGATCTTCTTCGTCGCCATCATGATCGCTCTGGTGACCGTGATTGACTATGGACTCAACCACGCTGCCAAGTACGTCTTCGGCTGAGCACAGAGCGAAGGGCGCCGTGGTACCGGCGCCCCTTTTCGCATGTTCCACCCCTATGTATCCAGGAAGAAGCAGCCATCGTGTCTGACCCGAACCTGAACGACGACGCCACCGAGCCCCGTGGGCAGGCGGCCGAGACGGTCGACGACGAGCTCGACATCGTCGAGGGCGCGGACGAGCAGGACGAGTTCGAGGCTGCCGAGGCCGAACTGGGGGAGCCGGCCGAGGAGACCGCGGTCCACGTCGAGGACGAGGACGAGGATGTCGACGCGGAAGACGCGGAAGGCGCCGACGAGGCTGCCGAGGAAGACGCCGACGAGGCCGAAGAGCTCGAAGAGGCCGCCGAGGAAGAGCCCGCCGAGCCGGTCGACCCCGTCCAGGCGCTCCGCGAGGAACTGCGGCTGCTGCCGGGCGAGTGGTACGTCATCCACACCTACGCCGGCTACGAGAACCGCGTGAAGACCAACCTGGAGCAGCGCGCCGTCTCGCTGAACGTCGAGGACTACATCTTCCAGGCCGAGGTGCCACAGGAAGAGGTCGTCCAGATCAAGAACGGCGACCGCAAGACCATCAAGCAGAACAAGCTGCCCGGTTACGTGCTCGTCCGCATGGACCTGACGAACGAGTCCTGGGGCGTCGTCCGCAACACCCCGGGTGTCACCGGCTTCGTCGGCAACGCCTACGACCCCTACCCGCTGACCCTGGACGAGATCGTCAAGATGCTCGCGCCGGAGGCCGAGGAGAAGGCGGCGCGCGAGGCGGCGGAGGCCGAGGGCAAGCCGGCGCCGCAGCGCAAGGTCGAGGTCCAGGTGCTGGACTTCGAGGTGGGCGACTCGGTGACGGTGACCGACGGTCCGTTCGCCACGCTGCAGGCGACGATCAACGAGATCAACCCCGACTCGAAGAAGGTCAAGGGTCTCGTCGAGATCTTCGGGCGCGAGACGCCCGTCGAGCTTTCGTTCGACCAGATTCAGAAGAACTGAGTCGGTAGTTCGTTCGCCGCGGGTGCGTGGGGACTGGTCGCAACAGTTCTCCGCGCTCCCGGTGGGACGGGTCAGGGTCGGCTCCGAGGTGAGCCCCCTGACCTCTTCGTTTTTGGCCGCGCATCTATACCCGTTATCGTTGTGCGGTATGCCTGCGTTCGGGCTGGTCCCCTCGCGCAGGCAGGACCCGAAATGAAAGGACCCGGAGAGCTATGCCTCCCAAGAAGAAGAAGGTCACGGGGCTCATCAAGCTCCAGATCAACGCCGGTGCGGCGAACCCGGCCCCGCCGGTCGGCCCCGCGCTCGGTCAGCACGGTGTCAACATCATGGAGTTCTGCAAGGCCTACAACGCCGCGACCGAGTCGCAGCGCGGTTGGGTCATCCCGGTGGAGATCACGGTCTACGAGGACCGTTCCTTCACCTTCGTCACCAAGACCCCGCCGGCCGCGAAGATGATCCTCAAGGCCGCTGGTGTCGAGAAGGGCTCCGGCGAGCCGCACAAGACCAAGGTCGCCAAGATCACCGAGGCGCAGGTCCGCGAGATCGCCCAGACCAAGCTGCCCGACCTCAACGCCAACGACCTGGACGCCGCGTCGAAGATCATCGCCGGCACCGCCCGTTCCATGGGCATCACGGTCGAGGGCTGAACCCCACCTTCGTAGAACCACCGTGGTAGGGCCTGCTCGGCCCGTACACCACGACTCCTTCAGAACCCACAGGAGCAAGTTGTGAGCAAGCGCAGCAAGGCCCTTCGCGCTGCGGACGAGAAGATCGACCGGGAGAAGCTGTACGCCCCGCTCGAGGCCGTCCGTCTCGCCAAGGAGACCTCCACGACCAAGTTCGACGGCACCGTCGAGGTCGCCTTCCGCCTGGGTGTCGACCCGCGCAAGGCCGACCAGATGGTCCGTGGCACCGTGAACCTCCCGCACGGCACCGGTAAGACCGCCCGGGTCCTGGTCTTCGCGACCGGTGACCGTGCCGAGGCCGCGCGTGCCGCGGGCGCCGACATCGTCGGCTCCGACGAGCTGATCGACGAGGTGGCGAAGGGCCGTCTGGACTTCGACGCCGTCGTCGCCACCCCGGACCTCATGGGCAAGGTCGGCCGCCTCGGCCGCGTCCTCGGCCCGCGTGGTCTGATGCCGAACCCGAAGACCGGCACCGTGACCCCGGACACCGCCAAGGCTGTGACCGAGATCAAGGGCGGCAAGATCGAGTTCCGCGTCGACAAGCACTCGAACCTGCACTTCATCATCGGCAAGACGTCCTTCGAGGACGACAAGCTGGTGGAGAACTACGGCGCCGCGCTGGAGGAGATCCTCCGTCTGAAGCCGTCCGCCGCCAAGGGCCGCTACATCAAGAAGGCCGCGGTCAGCACCACCATGGGCCCCGGCGTCCCGGTCGACCCGAACCGCACCCGCAACCTCCTCACCGAGGAGGACCCGGCCGCCGTCTGAGCCCCGCGCTCGGTCCGGCAGCCGCGTCAGGGACGCGTCAGCGACAGGACGGGCCCCGCAATCCGAGAGGGTTGCGGGGCCCGTCCCGTTTTCCGGCGCGGGCCCGCCCCGTCCGCCGTGCTCTCGGACGCGGGGCCCGTCCGGTCTCCGGGCGCGGGGCCCACCCTGCTTTCCGCGTGGGCCGGCACCTTGACCGACTCCGGTCCTGGGCACGGAGCCCACCCGCTTTCCGCGAACGTCGGCCCCGCCCTTGACCGACTTCGGCCACGGCTGTCAGTGGCCTGGGTTAGCGTCGGGGGTGCGGGACTCGTAGGGGGGTGGGCCGAGATGACGAGGTCGGGTGTGCGCCGGGCGGCCCTGGCGTTCGCGGTGACGACCGCGCTTACCGGGGCGGCCGCCTGTACCTCCTCGGCAGCCCCGGACACCGAGGGCGGCACTGCCCACCAGGCCCGCGCCATGACCGCCCTCCGCTCCGCCGAGCGGTCCACGCACCAGGCCCGGTCGGTGCGCGTCCGCTCCACCACGGCGCTGGGCTCCCTGATGTCCACCAAGGCCGAGGGCACCCTCGGCTGGACGGACGGCCTCACCGGCATGCTCACCATCACCTACACCGGCGGCAGCACCGCCGACCTGATGCGCAGCCTCGACTCCACGTCCCTGGAGACCCGCTACCTCCGGGACGCCTACTACGCCAAGGTCGGCCCCGCCTTCGCCCGGCAGCTGGGCGGCAAGCACTGGATCAAGTACCCGTACGACTACCTCGCCACCCTGGGCGGCGGCTCGGGCGCGATGATGACCGACCTGATGCGCAACACCACGCCCAACCAGTCGGTACGGCTGCTGCTCGCCTCCGGGGACGTGCGCAGGACAGGCGAGGAGCGGGTCTCCGGCGTGCACACCACTCACTACTCGGGCACGGTGAGCGTCTCCGACCTGAGCGGCGAGAGCGAGCTGCGCGACCAGCTCACCCAGGCCGGCGTCGGCACCGAGACCGTCGATGTCTGGGTCGACGACCAGGACCTGCTGGTCAAGAAGGTCGAGAAGGCCGCCACGGCGAACGGCGCGATGACCCAGACCGCGTACTACAGCGACTACGGGGTGCGGGTCACCGCCGAGCAGCCCCCGGCCGGCGACACCGAGGACTTCAGGACGCTGCTGAAGAAACAGGGCGGCACCGTCTCCTGAGTGCCGAGGAAGCACCAAGGCGCCGAGGAGCGTCCAGGGCCGCCCAGGGCCGTCCAGGGCCGTCCAGGGCCGCCCAGGAGTGCCGTGCGGACCCGATTTGCTTGACAGTGCACCAGTCCCGTACGCTCCTCACGAAGCCAAAGACCGCTGGTCGTTGCCGTGTGCTCGTAAGAGTGTGCGGTGACCGAAGGATCCGCTGAACCGCGGACGACCCGCGCAGGTGACTGTGGAACTGCTCCCGGGACACATGCTCACGTGTGTGTGTTCGGTCGAGCTGAGCCCCGTGCGCCTGCGCCGGGGCGTTTCGTTTTTCCAGCCCCTTCTGAGCGGTCCTCATCACCCGGAAGGAGGCCGACGCTCTATGGCAAGGCCCGACAAGGCTGCCGCGGTAGCCGAGCTGACGGAGCAGTTCCGCAGCTCGAACGCCGCCGTGCTGACCGAGTACCGGGGTCTCACCGTGGCGCAGCTCAAGACGCTGCGCCGTTCGCTCGGTGAGAACGCCCAGTACGCCGTGGTGAAGAACACGCTGACCAAGATTGCGGCCAACGAGGCCGGGATCTCGACGCTCGACGACCTGTTCAACGGTCCGACGGCGGTCGCCTTCGTCACCGGTGACCCGGTGGAGTCGGCGAAGGGTCTTCGTGACTTCGCCAAGGACAACCCGAACCTCGTCATCAAGGGCGGTGTCCTTGACGGCAAGGCGCTGTCCGCCGACGAGATCAAGAAGCTTGCGGACCTCGAGTCCCGCGAGGTTCTGCTCGCCAAGCTGGCGGGCGCCATGAAGGGCAAGCAGACGCAGGCTGCTCAGCTCTTCCAGGCGCTTCCCTCGAAGCTCGTCCGCACCGTGGACGCGCTCCGTGCCAAGCAGGACGAGCAGGGCGGTGCCGAGTAATTCGGCTCCCGAAATGACCGCCGCCTGAGGCTCCCCGCCCAAGGCAGAGGTCGTTAGCGGGCCGAACGTACGCCCGCCAGACATGTACATCCGGCACCAGCCGAATTAGTGGAAGGAAAGCCATCGTGGCTCTCACCCAGGACGAACTGCTCGCCGAGTTCGAGGGCATGACCCTCATCCAGCTCTCCGAGTTCGTGAAGGCGTTCGAGGAGAAGTTCGACGTCACCGCCGCCGCCGCGGTCGCCGTCGCGGGCCCGGCCGGTCCGGCCGCCGCCGCCCCGGTCGAGGAGGAGAAGGACGAGTTCGACGTCATCCTCACCGGCGCCGGCGAGAAGAAGATCCAGGTCATCAAGGTCGTGCGTGAGCTCACCTCGCTCGGCCTGAAGGAGGCCAAGGACCTCGTGGACGGCGCCCCGAAGCCCGTCCTCGAGAAGGTCGCCAAGGACGCCGCCGAGAAGGCCGCCGAGTCCCTCAAGGGCGCCGGCGCCTCCGTCGAGGTCAAGTAAGGCCTCTGAGGTCGACCAGACCTCTGTGCGCTGAAACACGTCCTCCGGGGCTGTAACGCGCGGACCGCGAAGAGCGATCATCCATCCGGGTGGTCGCTCTTCGGCGTTCCTGGGAGGCCGACCACGGTTACCTTGCACCCGCCCCGGCGGGGGGTATGGTGATCTTCGTCGTGTCCCTGGCGCACCGGGTTTGCGCAGGGGGGCCTTGACGAACCGCACGCAGCGCGCAATTCTCAGGACGCGTCGCCAGAACGGTCCGAATCCGAGGCATGGATCGGCGACGACGAGGGCAGTATCAACGTGCGTTGAAGGCAGGCATGTGACGCAGGCGTTGACGATGGCGAGGGTCTCAGAAAATGGAGACTGGACATCAGTGTGCCAAGTGGCTACACTGACCCTTTGCGCTGCCTGTTAGCTGTCCCCTGCCCGTCACCAGGGGTCTGCCCTCACTCGAATGCCGACGACCGAACCTCCTCTGAACTGGGGTTTCTGTCTCTGTGTCCGGGAAGGGACCGGGGAGCGCGTAGTGAGTCCGAGCCCTCGGAAGGACCCCCTCTTGGCCGCCTCGCGCACTGCCTCGAACGCGAATATGAACAACGGCGCCAGCACCGCCCCGCTGCGCATCTCCTTTGCAAAGATCAAGGAGCCTCTTGAGGTTCCCAACCTGCTCGCGCTGCAGACCGAGAGCTTCGACTGGCTGCTCGGCAACACCGCCTGGCAGAGTCGGGTCGAGGAGGCTCTGGAGTCCGGTCAGGACGTCCCCACCAAGTCCGGTCTGGAGGAGATCTTCGAGGAGATCTCCCCGATCGAGGACTTCTCCGGGTCGATGTCGCTGACCTTCCGCGACCACCGTTTCGAGCCGCCGAAGAACAGCATCGACGAGTGCAAGGAGCGCGACTTCACGTACGCCGCCCCGCTCTTCGTCACGGCCGAGTTCACCAACAACGAGACCGGTGAGATCAAGTCCCAGACGGTCTTCATGGGCGACTTCCCGCTCATGACGAACAAGGGCACCTTCGTCATCAACGGCACCGAGCGTGTCGTGGTGTCGCAGCTGGTCCGTTCGCCGGGTGTCTACTTCGACTCCTCGATCGACAAGACGTCCGACAAGGACATCTTCTCGGCCAAGATCATCCCGTCCCGGGGTGCCTGGCTGGAGATGGAGATCGACAAGCGCGACATGGTCGGTGTCCGTATCGACCGCAAGCGCAAGCAGTCCGTGACCGTCCTCCTGAAGGCGCTCGGCTGGACGACCGAGCAGATCCTCGAGGAGTTCGGCGAGTACGAGTCCATGCGCGCCACCCTGGAGAAGGACCACACCCAGGGCCAGGACGACGCGCTGCTCGACATCTACCGCAAGCTGCGTCCGGGCGAGCCCCCCACGCGTGAGGCCGCGCAGACGCTCCTGGAGAACCTGTACTTCAACCCGAAGCGTTACGACCTCGCCAAGGTCGGCCGCTACAAGGTCAACAAGAAGCTGGGCGCGGACGCCCCGCTGGACGCCGGCATCCTGACCGTCGAGGACATCATCTCGACGATCAAGTACCTGGTGAAGCTGCACGCGGGCGAGACCGAGACGGTCGGCGACAGCGGTGGCTCGATCGTCGTCGAGACCGACGACATCGACCACTTCGGCAACCGCCGTCTGCGCAGCGTCGGCGAGCTCATCCAGAACCAGGTCCGTACGGGTCTGGCGCGTATGGAGCGCGTCGTGCGTGAGCGCATGACCACCCAGGACGTCGAGGCGATCACGCCGCAGACCCTGATCAACATTCGGCCGGTCGTCGCCTCCATCAAGGAGTTCTTCGGCACCAGCCAGCTGTCCCAGTTCATGGACCAGAACAACCCGCTGTCGGGTCTCACCCACAAGCGCCGTCTGTCGGCTCTTGGCCCGGGTGGTCTCTCCCGTGAGCGGGCCGGCTTCGAGGTCCGTGACGTGCACCCGTCGCACTACGGCCGTATGTGCCCGATCGAGACGCCCGAAGGCCCGAACATCGGTCTGATCGGCTCGCTCGCCTCCTACGGTCGCGTCAACGCGTTCGGTTTCGTCGAGACCCCGTACCGCAAGGTCGTCGACGGCCAGGTCACCGACGAGGTGGACTACCTGACCGCCGACGAAGAGGACCGGTTCGTCATCGCGCAGGCCAACGCCGGCCTCAACGACGACATGCGCTTCTCCGAGAACCGCGTCCTGGTCCGCCGCCGTGGCGGCGAGGTCGACTACGTCGCCGGTGAAGACGTGGACTACATGGACGTCTCGCCGCGCCAGATGGTGTCGGTCGCGACCGCCATGATCCCGTTCCTGGAGCACGACGACGCCAACCGTGCGCTCATGGGCGCGAACATGATGCGTCAGGCCGTGCCCCTCATCAAGAGCGAGTCCCCGCTCGTCGGCACCGGCATGGAGTACCGCTCCGCCGTCGACGCCGGCGACGTGGTCAAGGCCGAGAAGGACGGTGTGGTCCAGGAGGTCTCCGCGGACTACATCACCACCGCCAACGACGACGGCACGTACATCACGTACCGCCTGGCCAAGTTCTCCCGGTCCAACCAGGGCACCTCGGTCAACCAGAAGGTCATCGTCAACGAGGGCGACCGGATCATCACGGGCCAGGTGCTCGCCGACGGTCCGGCCACCGAGAACGGCGAGATGGCCCTCGGCAAGAACCTGCTCGTGGCGTTCATGCCGTGGGAGGGTCACAACTACGAGGACGCGATCATCCTGTCGCAGCGCCTCGTGCAGGACGACGTCCTCTCCTCGATCCACATCGAGGAGCACGAGGTCGACGCCCGTGACACCAAGCTCGGCCCGGAGGAGATCACCCGGGACATCCCGAACGTCTCCGAGGAGGTCCTCGCCGACCTCGACGAGCGCGGCATCATCCGTATCGGTGCCGAGGTCGTCGCCGGTGACATCCTCGTCGGCAAGGTCACGCCCAAGGGTGAGACCGAGCTGACCCCCGAGGAGCGCCTGCTCCGTGCGATCTTCGGTGAGAAGGCGCGCGAGGTGCGCGACACCTCGCTGAAGGTCCCGCACGGCGAGATCGGCAAGGTCATCGGCGTCCGCGTCTTCGACCGCGAGGAGGGCGACGAGCTGCCGCCCGGCGTCAACCAGCTGGTCCGGGTGTACGTCGCCCAGAAGCGCAAGATCACCGACGGTGACAAGCTGGCCGGCCGGCACGGCAACAAGGGTGTCATCTCCAAGATCCTGCCGATCGAGGACATGCCGTTCCTGGAGGACGGCACCCCGGTCGACATCATCCTCAACCCGCTGGGTGTGCCGTCCCGAATGAACCCGGGACAGGTCCTGGAGATCCACCTCGGCTGGCTCGCCAGCCGCGGCTGGGACGTCTCCGGCCTCGCCGACGACTGGGCCCAGCGCCTCCAGGTCATCGGCGCGGACCAGGTCGCCCCGCGCACCAACGTCGCCACCCCGGTGTTCGACGGTGCCCGTGAGGACGAGCTGGCGGGTCTGCTCCAGCACACCATCCCGAACCGCGACGGCGACCGCCTGGTGCAGCCGTCCGGCAAGGCGCGGCTGTTCGACGGCCGCAGCGGTGAGCCGTTCCCGGACCCGATCTCCATCGGCTACATGTACATCCTGAAGCTGCACCACCTGGTCGACGACAAGCTGCACGCCCGGTCGACCGGCCCCTACTCGATGATCACCCAGCAGCCGCTGGGTGGTAAGGCCCAGTTCGGTGGCCAGCGGTTCGGCGAGATGGAGGTGTGGGCGCTGGAGGCTTACGGCGCCGCCTACGCCCTCCAGGAGCTGCTGACCATCAAGTCCGACGACGTCACCGGCCGCGTGAAGGTCTACGAGGCCATCGTCAAGGGCGAGAACATCCCCGAGCCCGGCATCCCCGAGTCCTTCAAGGTCCTCATCAAGGAGATGCAGTCGCTCTGCCTGAACGTGGAGGTGCTGTCCAGCGACGGTATGTCCATCGAGATGCGTGACACCGACGAGGACGTCTTCCGCGCGGCGGAGGAGCTCGGCATCGACCTGTCCCGGCGCGAGCCGAGCAGCGTCGAAGAGGTCTGACGGGAGTCCGGTAGGGGCCTCGCCATCGCGCGTGGCCCCCGCCGACCCCCAGGCCCCCGTATCAGACCAAAGACTCACAACCCTGAGAGGGATTGACGCATAGTGCTCGACGTCAACTTCTTCGACGAGCTCCGGATCGGCCTGGCCACCGCTGACGACATCCGTCAGTGGAGCCACGGCGAGGTCAAGAAGCCCGAGACGATCAACTACCGCACCCTCAAGCCGGAAAAGGACGGGCTCTTCTGCGAGAAGATCTTCGGCCCCACCCGGGACTGGGAGTGCTACTGCGGCAAGTACAAGCGTGTCCGCTTCAAGGGCATCATCTGTGAGCGCTGCGGCGTCGAGGTGACCCGCGCCAAGGTGCGCCGTGAGCGGATGGGCCACATCGAGCTCGCCGCCCCCGTCACGCACATCTGGTACTTCAAGGGTGTCCCGTCGCGCCTGGGCTACCTGCTCGACCTCGCCCCGAAGGACCTCGAGAAGGTCATCTACTTCGCGGCGTACATGATCACGTTCGTCGACGAGGAGCGCCGCACCCGCGACCTGCCCTCCCTGGAGGCGCACGTCTCCGTGGAGCGCCAGCAGGTCGAGAACCGCCGGGACTCCGACCTCGAAGCCCGCGCCAAGAAGCTCGAGGCCGACCTGGCCGAGCTGGAGGCCGAGGGCGCCAAGGCCGACGTGCGCCGCAAGGTGCGCGAGGGCGCCGAGCGTGAGATGAAGCAGCTGCGCGACCGTTCGCAGCGCGAGATCGACCGCCTCGACGAGGTGTGGACCCGCTTCAAGAACCTCAAGGTCCAGGACCTGGAGGGCGACGAGCTCCTCTACCGCGAGCTGCGTGACCGCTTCGGCACGTACTTCGACGGTTCGATGGGTGCCGCGGCGCTGCAGAAGCGCCTGGAGTCCTTCGACCTCGACGAGGAGGCCGAGAAGCTCCGCGAGATCATCCGCACCGGCAAGGGCCAGAAGAAGACCCGTGCGCTCAAGCGCCTGAAGGTCGTCTCCGCGTTCCTGCAGACCAGCAACAGCCCCAAGGGCATGGTGCTGGACTGCGTGCCGGTCATCCCGCCGGACCTCCGCCCGATGGTGCAGCTGGACGGTGGCCGCTTCGCGACCTCCGACCTGAACGACCTGTACCGCCGTGTGATCAACCGCAACAACCGCCTGAAGCGCCTTCTCGACCTCGGTGCGCCCGAGATCATCGTGAACAACGAGAAGCGCATGCTCCAGGAGGCCGTGGACGCCCTCTTCGACAACGGTCGTCGTGGTCGCCCGGTCACCGGTCCCGGCAACCGCCCGCTGAAGTCCCTGAGCGACATGCTCAAGGGCAAGCAGGGTCGTTTCCGTCAGAACCTGCTCGGCAAGCGAGTCGACTACTCGGCGCGTTCCGTCATCGTCGTCGGCCCGCAGCTGAAGCTGCACCAGTGCGGTCTGCCCAAGGCCATGGCACTGGAGCTCTTCAAGCCGTTCGTGATGAAGCGCCTGGTCGACCTGAACCACGCGCAGAACATCAAGTCCGCCAAGCGCATGGTGGAGCGCGGCCGCACCGTCGTGTACGACGTCCTCGAAGAGGTCATCGCCGAGCACCCGGTGCTGCTGAACCGTGCGCCCACCCTGCACCGCCTCGGCATCCAGGCCTTCGAGCCGCAGCTGGTCGAGGGCAAGGCCATCCAGATCCACCCGCTCGTCTGCACCGCGTTCAACGCGGACTTCGACGGTGACCAGATGGCCGTCCACCTGCCGCTCTCCGCGGAGGCGCAGGCCGAGGCGCGCATCCTGATGCTGTCCTCGAACAACATCCTCAAGCCCGCCGACGGCCGTCCGGTGACGATGCCGACCCAGGACATGGTCCTCGGTCTGTTCTTCCTCACCACCGACAGCGAGATGCGGGACGTCAAGGGCGAGGGCCGGTCCTTCGGCTCCGCGGCCGAGGCGATCATGGCGTTCGACGCGGGCGACCTGTCGCTCCAGTCGAAGGTCGACATCCGCTTCCCGGTGGGCACCATCCCGCCGCGCGGCTGGACCCCGCCGGCCGTCGAGGAGGGTGAGCCGGAGTACCAGACGGGCGACAGCTTCCGGCTGCGTACGACCCTGGGCCGCGCGCTCTTCAACGAGCTGCTGCCCGAGGACTACCCGTTCGTCGACTACGAGGTCGGCAAGAAGCAGCTCTCCGAGATCGTCAACGACCTCGCCGAGCGCTACCCCAAGGTCATCGTGGCGGCGACGCTCGACAACCTGAAGGCGGCCGGCTTCTTCTGGGCGACCCGTTCCGGTGTCACCGTGGCCATCTCCGACGTGGTCGTTCCCGAGGCGAAGAAGGCGATCGTCGCCGGGTACGAGGCCAAGGACGAGAAGGTCCAGAAGCAGTACGAGCGCGGTCTGATCACCAAGGAAGAGCGCACGCAGGAGCTCATCCAGATCTGGACCCAGGCGACCAACGAGGTCGCCGAGGCGATGAACGAGAACTTCCCGAAGACCAACCCGATCTTCATGATGGTGAACTCGGGCGCACGAGGCAACATGATGCAGATGCGTCAGATCGCCGGTATGCGTGGTCTGGTGTCGAACGCCAAGAACGAGACGATCCCGCGTCCGATCAAGGCCTCCTTCCGTGAGGGCCTGTCGGTGCTGGAGTACTTCATCTCGACTCACGGTGCTCGAAAGGGTCTGGCGGACACCGCTCTGCGTACCGCCGACTCGGGTTACCTCACCCGTCGTCTGGTCGACGTCTCCCAGGACGTCATCATCCGCGAGGAGGACTGCGGCACCGACCGCGGCCTCAAGCTCCACATCGCGGAGATCGGCGCCGACGGCGTGCTGCGCAAGGCGGAGAACGTCGAGACGTCCGTGTACGCGCGCTGCCTCGCCGAGGACATCGTGGTCGACGGTCAGGTGCTGGCCCCGGCCGGCACCGACCTCGGTGACGTGCTCATCGACGAGCTGGTGGCCCGTGGCGTCTCGGAGGTCAAGACCCGCTCGGTCCTGACCTGCGAGTCCGCCGTCGGCACCTGCGCCATGTGCTACGGCCGTTCGCTGGCCACCGGCAAGCTGGTCGACATCGGTGAGGCGGTCGGCATCATCGCCGCCCAGTCCATCGGTGAGCCCGGTACCCAGCTGACGATGCGTACCTTCCACACCGGTGGTGTGGCCGGTGACGACATCACCCAGGGTCTGCCGCGTGTCGTCGAGCTCTTCGAGGCCCGTACCCCGAAGGGTGTCGCCCCGATCTCCGAGGCCCAGGGCCGCGTGCGGATCGAGGAGACCGAGAAGACCAAGAAGCTCGTCATCACCCCGGACGACGGCAGCGACGAGACGGCGTTCCCGATCTCGAAGCGCGCCCGGCTCCTGGTCAGCGAGGGCGAGCACGTCGAGGTGGGCCAGAAGCTCACCGTGGGTGCCACCAACCCGCACGACGTGCTGCGCATCCTGGGTCAGCGTGCCGTCCAGGTCCACCTGGTCGGCGAGGTCCAGAAGGTCTACAACTCGCAGGGTGTGTCGATCCACGACAAGCACATCGAGATCATCATCCGGCAGATGCTCCGCCGCGTGACGATCATCGAGTCCGGCGACGCCGAGCTGCTGCCCGGCGAGCTGGTCGAGCGCTCGAAGTTCGAGCACGAGAACCGTCGTGTGGTCCAGGAGGGCGGTCACCCGGCCTCCGGTCGTCCGCAGCTCATGGGTATCACCAAGGCCTCGCTGGCCACGGAGTCCTGGCTGTCGGCGGCGTCCTTCCAGGAGACGACGCGAGTCCTCACGGACGCGGCGATCAACGCCAAGTCCGACTCGCTCATCGGCCTCAAGGAGAACGTCATCATCGGTAAGCTCATCCCGGCCGGTACGGGTCTGTCCCGCTACCGCAACATCCGGGTCGAGCCGACCGAGGAGGCGAAGGCCGCGATGTACTCGGCCGTCGGCTACGACGACATCGACTACTCGCCGTTCGGCACGGGCTCCGGCCAGGCCGTTCCGCTGGAGGACTACGACTACGGTCCGTACAACCAGTAAGTAGTGGGTTCTGAAGGGCGGTCACCCCGTTGCCGGGGTGGCCGCCCTTCGGCGTCTCACCGTGCCGTCAGCTCCAGCGCGGCGACGACCACGGTCGCCACCGCGGCCAGTACGCCGACACTGGCCAGCGGCCACCTGGACCGCTCCAGCGCGTCGAGGCGCTGCTCGTGGTCGGCGAGCTGCTTGTCGGTCTGGTCGCTGCGCTGGACCAGCAGCGCGAGCGACCCGTCGACCCGGGCGAACCCGGCCTCCAGGGTGCCGCGCAGCCGCTCCAGTTCCAGGGCGACGGCGATCGGGTCGTTCGGATCAGCGTCTGTCATCAGCGCCTCCCGTCCGCAGCCACGAGGGCAGTAGCGCCTGTACGGCGGGTACGGCCATGACCCGGGCGACCCCGGCGGCGACGGCCAGCGCCCCGGCGACCCAGGGGAGAGTGGCCGGGAGGCCGGCGGCGTCGACGACCGTCGGCAGCAGGACGCACAGGCCGACAGCGGTTTGTACGACGGTCCGGAGGGTCCGCTTGGCGGCCTCTGACATGGGAAACCTCGTCTCTCGGAGCCTGCTTCAGGAGCTGTAGGGGACCTTGAGCGCCGCCCAGGAGGCCGCCCCCGGCCAGCCGTCGGCCGCCGTGCCGGTGTAGCCGAGCCTGCGCTGCCACTTGGCGTACGACGCACGGTCCGCCTCGGTCCACTGCGGGCCGGGGCCGTCGGCGTACGCGGAGCAGCCCACGGCGACCAGCCGCTTGCCCAGCGCGGTGACCACCGCCGACCTCGGCTTCTTCCTGAACCAGTCGGCACCGGGGAAGGGCTGGTAGGCGGGCGTGCCGGGCGAGGTCTTCGTCTCCAGCCGGGCCGCGACCCGGCTGCGGAAGTCGGCCATCGCGAAGCCCTTGGGGTCGATCTTGGTGTTGGTCCACTCCTTGTGGCCGATCACCGACCGGGCGCTCCAGCCGTGCGCCCGGCACAGCGCGGCCGACGCCCGGACCATGGCGTCCAGCTGGACGGCGGGCCAGGGGTCCCTGCCGTCGCCGAGGTTGACGCATTCGAAGCCGTAGAAGTGGACGTTGCCGTCGGTGTCGTTCTGGTGGGGCGCGGGGAGCGAGGCGCTCTCGGCGACGACGGCCCGCAGGACGTCGCCGTCGCCGCTGCCTGCGTGGTTGGCGCGGCCGTTGCCGACGAGATGGACGGTGCCGTCCTTGGCGATGACGCCATGGCAGAGCGGGCCCGGCAGGTCGGAGCGGCCGTTGAAGCACATGCTGACGGAGGTGCTGGTGCCGGAGGTGACGGTGTGGTGGATGATCACGCCGTTCACCGGTCCCCAACTGCCCTTGCTGTTGCGGTTGTGGGTACGCCAGCCGTCGTGCTCGACGACGGTGACGCCCTCGGCCCGCAGGGCGGTGACGAGGGCGTCGGCGGAGAGGGGTGTGGCCATGGGCGGGTCCTTCCGGGAGATCCGGGCATGAAAAAACCCCGGCCGGCGTCGGGCGGCTCGGGGTGCGGCGACAGGGGTGCGGCAGGGTCAGGCGCCGGTTTCCGTACCGGAGTCGGCGGTCGTGCCGGTCGTGTCCGTACCGCCGATGTCCGACCCCTCGCCGGAGTCGTCACCCGAACCGTCTTCGCTGGGCGGCCAGTTCGCGCACAGGGCCGTGTAGGCCGCTGTGTTCTGGACGAAGTTGGCGAGGGCCGTGGCCACCGCGCGCTGGACCGCGGTCTGGTCGGGGAGCACCGGGTCCGTGCCGACGGGCAGGACGGTGACCCGGCCGTAGCCGCGCAGCACCGAGTTGTTCGCGCCGGTCTCGGTGAACTGGGCGGTGATGTTGACGGGCGAGTACGTACCGGTGATGGAGTCCGGGCCGATGATGTCGCTGAGGCTGGTGTCGGAGACGTTGACATGGATGGTGTGGCCGGCCTCGGTGAGGGTGGCCCGGCCGGCGAAGTCGATCGCGAGGCCCCAGGGCTGGCTGGTGTCGATGTCCATGGAGGGTGTCCCTTTCCGTGAGGTCAGGTCTGGCGGCCGTGCATCAGCACGGGGTTGACGTAGACGGTGCCGCCGGTCGCACTGACGGCGGCCTGGACCTCGACCTTGAGCAGGGCGCCGAAGACCGCGCCGAAGTCGGAGCTGATCAGGCCCGTGTAGTCGAAGTCCGTGTTGGCGCTGACGCCGGTGCCCCACGGGACGCCGTTGACGAGCACCTGGACGGTGCCGGTATAGCCGGAGGTGACGCGGGTGTTCATGAGGAGCCGCATCTTCGGCTGCCAGGCGACGTTGTAGGACGTCGCGATCGTCGTCATGGCCGTGGACGTGGTCCGTGGCCAGCGGGTGTAGTCCGAGTCCTGCGGCGGCAGCATGGCCAGCCAGGGCCGGGCGAGGCCGCCGTGGCCGATGTCGTCCGAGAGGAGTTCGCGCTCGTCGGCGTCGTAGAACCGCAGTGGCTGCTCGGAGGTGGCGGTGCCGTCGCCGTTGTACATGCTCAGGGCCCGGTTGCCGGTCTGGCGCCGCAGCTCCATCTGGTACTCGCTGCCGTTCCAGTTGCCGACCCGGAAGATGGTGGCCCCGCCGGACGGCCCGACCGACAGGGAGCCGGAGACCGTGTTGAGGGCCGGCCGGGTGTTGACGGCGGTGGACAGCTGCTGGATCCGGCGTTCCATCTGGGTGAGCCGGTCGATGATGTCTTCGGGGAGCTGGGGCATCAGGCGGCCTCCTCCAGGTAGAGCTCGGCGGTGTCGGGGCGGCCGCGCTGGGCCGGGCTGACCTTGACGCCGATGATCCGGTAGCTGGCGTCCAGGCCCTCGGTGAACCACTCGTCGGTGATCCTGATGCGCGCGGTCCGGCCGAGCAGTGCGGTCGGCACCAGGTCGTCGAGCCGGATGCTGATCTCCGGTATCACCACCGCGCCGGTGGCCGCGGTCAGTTCGGCGCGGGCGAGGGCGTTCAGGGTGGTCTGGTCGGTGACGTCGTTGTGGTCGGAGGTGAGGTCGATGCGCGGGTAGCCGGCATGGCCCTTCCCAGTTCCGATCAACTGGTCGACGGACGCGACCGTGGAGGCCAGCGGCCGGGACTCGGTGGACTGGTCGTCGTTGGTGGAGGCGCCCCGGGCCCGGGCGGTGGTGCCGCCGCGGGTGGCGTCGCGCGGGAAGGAGTACGACAGGATCGTGCCGGGCCGGTCCAGGACCAGGGGCGTGGAGCCGGTCTCGATCCTCGGGTGGCCCAGCACCAGTCGGCGCACTCGGGTCCCGGCGACCGGGTCGGTGTAGACGGTGATGTGGTATTCGAAGCCGTCCTCCAGGGCGGCCAGCGCGTCCAGTGCGTCCTGGTAGGAGGTCTCGTCGCCGTCCCGGTAGGTGATCGTGCGCAGCACCTGCGAGGTCTCGGTGCCGGGGGTGACGAGGATGTTCCCGCCGTCGAGCTGGGTCTGCATGTGGTCCCACAGGCGGCGGGCGATGTCCAGCTGGTCGGCGTCGGCGAAGGGCAGCTTGAACAAGGGGTCGTACTCGGGGTGGTCCGCCCGGATCACCCGCCGCCCCGCGTACGACTCGAAGGTCGCCGCCTGGATGCCGAGGGTGAGGATGCCCTGGTCGTCGCTCTGCAGGGTGCTGGTCCAGATGATCCCGCCCCACCACAGGTCGGTGCCGCGCTGGAGGTAGACCGCGGTACGGCCCTCCTCGATCCGGCGGACCCGGGCGGCCACCTCCGCGTTCGGGACCGGGATCGTGCCGGACAGGGAACCGGCCTTGCCGATGTAGTCGTCGACGGTGACATCGCGCAGCGGCAGGATGTCGATGGTGCTGTCGGTGAGCAGATCGCAGAAGATCGCCCGGTAGGGCGTGTTGACGGTGGTGCTCATGCGGCGGCCTCGTAGGTGGCGGTGCCGCGGATGGCGTAGCCGCTGACCCAGGTCCAGGGCGACAGCGCGTCCACGGACCCGTAGTACGGATTGACGATCGCCGTGGCGTCGACCCGGCCCGTGGAGACGCCCAGCTCGAAGGTGCCGGTGGTGGCGAGGTAGATCCGGCTCACGTTCCGGGCGCTGTTGGTGGCGCCCAGTTCGGCGAACCCGACGATGGGCTGGACGGTGGCCGCGGTCACCGGCAGCGCGAACCTCCAGTTGTCCGAGGTGGTGGCGCCGGAGCCGAAGTTGGTGGTGCTGCCGAACTGGATCGAGAAGTTGAGGTGCACGGTCGTACCGGACTTGAGGTACCGGCAGCTGAGGGCGGCGTTGCCGTACGACGGTGTGGCGGTGCCGGAGGCGGTCGTCCAGGCCGGTGTCCAGTCCTGCCAGGTCGGCAGCACCGGGTAGTTGGTCCAGGCGGTGCCGGTCCACCGCTGCAACTGGCCGTCGAGGTCCCGGTACTGGCCCGG
The DNA here is from genome assembly GCF_040651615.1 of Streptomyces sp. NPDC048417. Taxonomy (NCBI): domain Bacteria; kingdom Bacillati; phylum Actinomycetota; class Actinomycetes; order Kitasatosporales; family Streptomycetaceae; genus Streptomyces; species Streptomyces sp. NPDC048417. Next base: position 314,970 of record NZ_JBEZKI010000007.1, read on the forward strand.
GTACGAGCCGATGCTGGAGTCGGTGCTGACCGGGAGGATGCCGCCGACCCCGACGGTGGCGGTACGCCGGCCGGTCAGGGCGGTGCCCCAGACGATGGCGTTGGCGCCCGTGCTCGCGTTGGCCTGGACGAGGACCTCGTACAGCGGCAGGGCCAGGTCCGGGGTGGTGGGCGCGGCCGGGGTGGCGGCCGGGGTGCCCTTGATGACCTCGATGACCGCCTCGGTCCGGCCGGAGCCGTCGTAGGCGTCGTCGTAGACGCGGACCACGACCAGGTCGATCCGGCCGTACTGGGCGTCACCGTTGTCGAAGGTGACGGTCACGTACTCGGTCAGGGCGATCGGGTAGGCGCCCCGGGCGCTCACCGCGGACGGGGAGTCGGGCGCCTGGATGACGGCCCGGCCGGGGCTGACCGTGGCCCGCATGGTGTTGGCGATGCCGGTCAGGGTGAAACCGGCCATGCGGAACTGGCCGGTGTACGAGCCCGGAAGCACACCGGAGCGGGTGCCCACGGGCGAGGTCGGGGTGAGGGCGCCGAGCGGGACGAGCCGGGTGTCCTCGCGGGTCTGGCCGTCCGGGGACAGCCAGCCGGAGCGTACGGGCATGGTGAACTCCTTGGTAGGGAAGGTCAGTTGGCTGGGTCGGCGCGGATGAAGAGGTTGTCGAACCAGCAGGTGACGGCCGCGTCGCTGGTGCGTTGCATGGCGGTCACGGTGACGGTCGCACCGGGCGTCAGCCCGTACACCCGGAACATGGTGGAGACCGAGCTGTAGACGGTGCCGCCGTGCGAGGCGGCGTTCTCGTCGTTGGCGGCCAGCACGACCGTGCTGCCCTGGGTGATCTGCACGCCCATGCAGGCGGTCGCGGTGGTGCTGCTCTGTGTCAGCATGCGCGCGCCGAAGTGCAGCAGGACGGCGCCGGTGGGCGGGGCGACGAAGGTCACCGTGAGCGCGGTGACGGCCCAGCCGGTGAGCGCGGCCGCGTAGGTCGTCGACGTGGTGTGGCCGGCGTCCAGCGAGGACGTGAACGAGATCGTCAAGGGTGTCCCGGCCGCCGGCGGCCGGAGACGTCGTCGTCGACGCGCAGGACGACCAGGTCGATCCGGCCGTACTGGGCGTCGCCGCCCGCGAAGGTGAGCGCGACCGGCTGGGTGACGGCCACCGGGTAGGCGCCCCGGTCGATGCTCGACTGGATGACGGCCCGGCCGACGCCCACCGTGGCGTTCAGCGTGCCGTCGGTGCCGGCCAGCCACAGCCCGGTCACCCGGTACACGCCGCCCTCGGAGCCCGGCAGGACTCCGGAGCGGCCCTTGGTGTCGGTGACCGGGGTGAGCGAGCCGACCTGGTTGGTCCGGGTGTCCTCCCGGCTCTGGCCGTCCGGGGACAGCCATGCGGAACGTACGGTCATGAGAACACCCCCGACGTCAGGAAGCGGATTCGTAGGTGCCGTAGATCGACAGCACGTCCCCGGTCGCCCAGACGAACGGGTACGCCGCGTCCCAGATGTCGATGCCGATCCTCAGGGAGTCCCGCAGTGAACGGGCCACGCCGCCGCCGGCCGTCGCGAGCAGGGCGCTGCCCTGGTAGAAGAGGCTCTCGGAGCTGTCGAAGCCGAGCAGGGTCAGCACCCGGCCGTCCAGCTTCCAGTCCGGGGTGGAGACCGGCGGGACCGGCAGTGAGAAGTACCAGTTGCCGCCCGCGGACCCGGAGGAGAGGGCGGAGAGGTTCGTCGTGGAGCCCATCTTGAGATAGATCCGTACCTGCACGACGGTGCCCGTCTTCACGTACGAACCCGCCAGCGTGCCGTTGCCGACCACGGGTGCGGTACCGGACTCCGTGCCCCACACCGGCTTGTAGTCGGTCCAGGACGGCACCGGCTGGTACGCCACCCACGACGTGCCGTTCCAGCGCTGCAGGATCCCGGCGGAACTGTCCCGGTACTGCCCGGTGTAGCTCGCGGCGGTGACGGTCCCGGCCGGGGCGATACCGCCCAGCGCGCTCGGGTACGACACCCACGCCGACCCGTCCCAGCGCTGGAGCGCGCCGCCGGAGTCGCGGTACTGGCCCGGGTAGGCGCCGTTGCCGGTCTCGCCGACCACCGGCAGGATGCCGCCGACCGCGACGGTGGGCGTCCGCAGGTCGGTGACGTCGGTGCTCCAGTTGATACCGCCCTTGCCGGCGCTGATCCCGGCGCGGACGGTGACCTGGTAGAGCGGCAGCGCGATGGCCGGGGCGGCGGGCACGGCCGGGGTGGTGGCCGGGGTGCCCTTGATGATCTCCAGGGCGGGCCTGGTCTGCCCGGAGTTGTCGTAGAGCGAGTCGTAGATCCGCAGGACGACGAGGTCGATCCGGGGGTTCGCGGCGTCGCCGTCGGCGAAGGTGAGGGGGGTCGTTTCGGGCAGGGTGACCGGATAGGCGCCCTGGGTGGCGCCGGCCGCGATGACGGCCCGGCCCTCGTGCACGGTCGCCGTCATGGCGCCCGCGGTGCCCTGCATCCAGAAGCCGGACAGCCGGGAGAGACCGTCGTACGACCCCGGAAGGATGCCGGAGCGGACTTCGAGCGGGTTGGCCGGGGTGGTCGCGCCCAGCTGGGTCAGACGGGTGTCCTCGCGGGTCTGACCGGACTCGGCCACCCATGAGCTGCGCAGGTTCATGCGGAGGTCTCCTGTGTTCTGTCGACGGGGGGACGGGCGGTGCTGCCGACTCGGGTACGGGCGCCGGTCACCACTCCGCCGAGCGCCAGCGGACGGTGAGTTGGGCGCCGGTGCCGTAGCTGTCGGGGCGGAACGCCAGCTGGGCGCGGCCGGGTTCGAAGGCGAACAGTTCCTCGGGGCTGCTGTCCGCGGCGGCGGTGTGGCGGCGGCTGGCGGTGGCGTTGAGGGTGACCGTCCCCTCCGCCGTGTCCACGACCAGCTCGTCACCCGCCGCGAGCGTGATCACGTAGCGCAGCCTGCGGCCCGAAGTCCGGTCCGTGACGGTCGGGTTGGTGCACGGACCGATGAAGGTGAGGGTCGGATGGGTCGGCGCCGAGCCGGTGTTGTCGGCGTTGACGTCACCCGTGGAGGCCGCCTGGCCCCAGTACAACGGCCAGGTCAGCGGCCAGGTGAGCCCGCTCTCCGGCTGCGGGGCACCGGTCACGGCCGCCTGCTCGTCCACGGCGTAACGGCGCGGGTCGGTCGCGTACCACTGCACGGACGCCTTGGAGACACCCTGTGTGGTGTACGTCCGGTCGGCGGCCAGCACCCGCTGGCCGACCCGGGCCCGGACGGCGAGCGTCTCGCCGTGCAGCCGCACCGCGAGCCAGCGCTCCGAGTCGCCGAGGAGCAGGGCCTGGCGCAGGGCGCGCGTCGCGGCGAGGGAGGAGGCGGTGTCGTCGGCCGGCGGTACGGTCCACACCGTGCCGCCGACCTTGCGGGGCTTGGCGTAGCGCGCGCCCGGCCAGGCGCCATGCGCGGTGGGGTGGTCGGCGTCGGTGGTGTCGTAGTCCGGCAGGTCCTCCCAGCCGGTCAGCCCGTCGCTGCCGATCTCGTACGGCGTACCGGGGCCGAGCAGCAGTCCGGCCCACTGCATCTGCCCGTCGCGGGTGATGAGTGAGCCGGGGGGAACGTCGTCGGTGTATGCGGTTGTGGTCAGGTCGGCCATGGGCCTTCACCTCACTGGTATGCGGTTGTCCTTGCTGCTGAGGGGGCTAGCAGGCGTGGGCGGCGGCCAGGAAGAGCAGGTCGGTCGCGGTGGTGTGGGCGCCGGCGCCGTGGCTCTCGTGGAACTCCTTGATGCGGTGGGCCCGCCGGGCCCGCGCGCTGCTGTTCCGGCGGGCGAGGGCGCGTTGGCGTTCCAGGGCGCCGAGGGGCAGGACGCGGCCGGTGCGAGGCGCGGCGCCGGGCACGGCGACTCCGCCCTCCGCCAGCATCGGGATCTTGCTCAGATGCACGCCGAACTTCTTGCCGAAGAAGCTGAAGCTGAGCTTGTTCAGCCCGTCGATCACCCAGTTCGCGAAGGCGACGAGCCCCTGGATCGGGCCCTTGATCACCCCGGCGACGGTCTGCGCGCCGGTGGTGACGAACCGACCCATGGCGGTGAGGGTGTGGGTGGTGGCGTCCTTGATCCGGATGAACCCCTGGGGGATGTCCTTGGTGATCCAGGCGAGGACGGGCTTCACGGCGGTCCCCAGCCCGTTCCAGACTGCCGACACCCTGCCGCTCAGCGCGTGGGTGTCCCCGGTGGTGAGCGCCTTGAGGACGGCGAAGCCGGTGCCGATGAGGGTGCCGATCGCGGTCAGGACACCGGTGATCAGGGTGAGGTAGCCGGTGACGTACGTGTTCACCGCGCCGGCGATGGCCTTGAGGACGGGAGTGAGGATGGTCAGGTAACCGGTGACGTACTGGAGGATCAGCTTGGCGAGCTGGTCCATCAGGCGTTGCCCGGTCTCGGAGTTGAGCGCGATGTCCAGCAGCCGGCCGGCCACCGGGAGGAGCAGGCCGGTGACGAAGCCGATGGGGTTGGCGCGGGTCAGGGCGTTGACGACGATCATCACGCCGGAGCCGATGGTCATGGCGGTGCCGAAGGTGTCGAGGAAGTTTCCGAGCGGACCGGCGAGATCGACGAGGCTGAGGACCAGGGACATGACGCCGCCGAGGCCGGTCAGCAGCAGGCCCAGCTTCGATCCGGCGCCCTTTGGTCCGGTCTTGAGGGACTTCACCTCTCCCGCCGCGGCGCCGGCGGTCCGTCCCGTCTGGGTGACGGAACGGGCGGTCGCCTCGGCGGTCTCCTTCGTCTTCTGTACGACGCCGACGGCTTGGCCGGCGGTCGAGGCGAGGCGGTCGATACCGATGACGGCGTCCTTGAAGCGGCTGGTGGCCGTGCGTAGAGCGGTGACGCTCTGTTCGGCCCGGCTGCGCAGGGCGCCCACCATGGGCATGAAGGCTCCGAGCGGAGTGGCCGGAGCGGTGCCGAGTGCGGCACTCATCCGCGCGCCTTCGCCAGGAACATCAGCGCGTCGGCGGTGCGCTGCGGGCTGCTGGTCTCGGCCGCGTAGTAGTGCTCGATGTGCAGCGCGCCGCTGTCGGCGGCGGTGCCGCTCGTGGCGCCTCGGGCGGCCGCCCGCTTCAGCAGCCGATCGAGCTTGCTGAGCGGCAGTACGGCCTCCGCCTCACCGGCCTCGGCGAGGAGCGCCGGGACACCGCCGGAGCGGGGCAGCACGACACCGCCGGTGGCCAGCGCGGGGATCCTCGGAAGGCTGACGCCGAAGGTCTTGCCGCCGACCATCGGGACCCAGCCGGGGATGGAGACGTGGATGCCGTTGAGGGCGCCGATCGCGGAGTTGATGATGGCGATGACCCCGTTGATCGGGCCGCGGACCGCGCCCTTGATCCCGTCGAAGGCACGGCTCGCGATGCCCTTGAGGCCGCCCCAGATGCTGGACAGCCGGTTTTTGACGGCCTGGAAGGCGCTCGGGATCGCGGACTTGATCCAGCTGACGACCGGCGAGATGACGGCCTTGATGCCCTTCCACACCCCGGAGACGACCGAGCGGATCGCGTTGAGGGCGCCACTGATGATCGTCTTCCACATGGTGACGTAGGTCCGGATGACGGTGGCGACGGCCTTGACGATGTTCGTGACGGCCGTCTTGATGCCGCTCCAGACCGACTTGATCAGCTTGCCGGCGTTCTTCATGATCGGCCCGATGGCCTTCATGACGTTGCTGATCACGCTCTTGATGACCTCGAAGGCCTGCTTGAGGACCTTCTGCATGGTCTTCGAGTTGGTCACCATGTCGATGACCTTGTCGATGAGCGGCTGCAGCAACTGCATGAGCAGGCCGAAGAAGTTGCCCTTCATCGACTTGTTCATCTTGTCCTGGCCCTTGGCGGCCTTGCTCGCCCCGGACTCGTACTTCCCGAGGTTCTTACCGGCACTGGAACCGGTCTTGCCGGCCTTCCCGATGGACTTCTCCGCCTTGTCGGAGGCGGACTTGAGGTCCTTCAGCTCCTTCTCGGAGTCCTGGGCGGCTGACTTCAGGGTCTTGAGCTGCCCGGCTCCCTTCTGACCGGCAGTGCCGACGTTCTTCGCGGCAGTGCCGGCTCCGGAGGCCTTCTCCTTGAAGTCCTGGAGGGAACCGGACGCTTTCTTCAGTGAACTGACGAGGCTCATGTTCTGTCTCCTCGACCTTGGTCAGCCGGCGGCTTGGGCCAGCGTGCGCAATTCCGTGTTGAGGCCACGGATCGAGCTGGCGAGTGTGTCGACGGACTGATGCTTCTTCGCCGCGCTCTCCAGTTGCTTGGCCGCCGAGGCCATCTGACGCATGGCGCGGGGGGTGGCGAGACCGCGCACCTTGTCGCGGTACGTACCGACCTCGGTATTGAGGCGACCCATGGCTTCTTTGACGAGGTTGATCTCGGCGACTGAGGGGAGATTCGGCTGCTGTGCGTCCGTCTGCTCCTCCGGCTGCATCCCCCAACCTCGCCACCCCCCGCTCTCGCCCCGACCGAAGTGCCTTCGCTGGCGCTGATCCTGCGGAATGGCATCGCCGAAGAGGCCGTATTGCCGCGTGCGCCCCGTGTAAGCGAGGGTCAGCTCCTTGACCTTCGACACGAGGGCGGTGACGACGCCGGCGGCAGCGACGAGGGCGGTGACTGTGAGGACAATCTGGCTGAAGAGATCCGCACCCTTCAGGACCGCGAGGAACTCCTTGATGGGGGACATGTCCTTGACGATGTCCTGCCATTTCTGCGGTTCTTCTTCCTTTTTGTTTCCGCCGTTCTGGATCGCCGTCTTGAGATCGCTGATCTTCTGGTCGAAATGGGCGGTTGTTACGGCGGTTTTGGAGTGATCGTCGAGCTTCTGCTCGACGTCGGTCAGTCTGTCGTACACCTCATCCGTGGTGTGCTGTCCCATGCGTTGACTTCCTCTCCGTGGTTGAGCATTCCCGAAGTGTGGCCAATACCCCCAAAGCGGATCGGATCCGAGTCCGCCACCAGTCGAACCCGCCCTTGTCCGGGGTCTGTCGCTCCGGTATTGTTCGATTGGTTTATTTTCACGAGTGGGGGAAAAGTGAAAGTCTGGTACTTCTTTATTTCCGTGGGACTTCTGGCGATTTCGGCTATTTCCTTCTTCGTCTCCTTCTCGACATGGGAAAGCGCGCGAAGAGTCCCGGAGATACCGTCGAGACCCAAACGCGTTGCGCTGTCGGCCGGAATCGGTGTGGTGTTCTTCGGGCTCTGTGTATTCGTCCTCACGCTTTGACCGCGCGTCGCCCCGGTATCGCGAATGCGGCGTGCCTCTTCCGTTGTCGGTGGCGGCGGTGGCTTTTGGCCGGTGGGATGGTGATGGTGGCCCACTAGCCTCTTCTGTTCGTCGCTCTCATGGTGCTGCTCTCCTGGCGAAAGGCCGTACAGGGAGTGTCCTTCGCGAAATTCCTGCCGCGGGCCAGTGCTGGGGTCGCCGCAGAGGGGCTCATGGTGGTTTTCTTCCGGTTCAAGCCCTGAGCCCAGGTGCACCGGACGGAGCAGACAGGTAAAAGAACGGCTGCAGAGGTCAGGTAACAGTAACTGGGGGAATACGTGGCGGTTCTGGTGTAGTTCATGCTTGGAACAGGTCTTCTTGCGTTGGGGATCGTTTCTTCCTTTGTTGCCTTCCTCATGTGGATGCACAGACGCTCGGGCCAGAGCGACAACAACGGCTGACGCAATGAGGTGGATCGACGCTGATCGCCGTGTCCGGGCCGGGAGTTGAGCGTTCGGTGCGGGATCCTGTCGTGTTGCACACCGGCATCCCATGGGAGTACCTGCCGCGGGAGTTGGTCTTCGGCTCGGGTATGACGTGCTGAACGCGGCCGGGCCGGGCAGGCTCCAAACACCGCAACGACGTCACCCAGCTCATGCCCTTGCTCGATGTGATCCCGCCGGTTCGCGGCCGCGTGGGCCATCCGCGCCGCAGGCCCGACTCGCTCGGTGCCGACCGCGGCTACGATCACGACGTATACCGCGACCAGGTCCACGACCGTGGCATCGTGCCGGCGATCAACCGCCGAGGCACTCCGCACGGCCCCGGGCTGGGCACCTACCGCTGGGTGATCGAGCGGAGTTTCGCATGGCTGCACGGCTTTCGGCGTCTCCGGATCCGCTGGGACCGGCGGGCCGACATCCACGAAGCATTCCTCAAACTCGCCTGCGAACGGCAGGCCGTACCCTAAAAGGACGGCCCCCGGCAGCGCATCAGCATCTTGCTCTCCCGGCGGACACCATCAGACTGGTCCGCGCCATTTTGTTAGCCGTTGTTATTACGAAGCTTCTCCGGGCGTCGGCTGCGGGCCGAACGGGAGGAGGACGAGGACCGTTGCGCGGACTATGGCGCCGGCCAGCAGGGCCGTGAGGAAGCCGGTCACGTGGAGGCCGAGATCCAGCTTCGTGGTGAGCCACGAGACGAGCAGCCAGATCAGGGTGTCCTGGACGACGCCGACAGCGGACAGGATCAGCAGCGCGACCGGGGGAGCGTTGCGGATGTCGCTCGGGTAGGTGTGGATCAGCTGGTTCAGCACGAGGAAGACGCAACCGGCCAGCACGACCCCCATCCATGCGTCCTCGGCCACCACGCCGACGCCGGGGAGGAGGGCGGCGAGCGCCACGCCCAGGAAGGTGCCCAATAGCCGTCTTCGTTTGTACATGGCGGGAATCATGGGGGTCCGGCGCGGGCCGGCACAAGGGTCGTGTTGAGCGTTTACGGCTCTGCTCGGAGGCTGCCGTCCGCCAGGGCCGCGGTGAACTCCGACCAGGCCGTTCGTCCCACGGTTGTCGGAGGGAGGGCCGGGGCTTTGGAGTCGCGGATTGCGATCGAGGGGCCGGTCTCGGCTATCTCTACGCACGCGTTGCCGGCTGCCTCGGAGTACGAGGACTTGCGCCACTGCGGCTGGGACACGGCGGTGTACCTCTCACAGGTCGTGGGCGATCTCCAGGATCAGGTCTCTCGACTTGCTCGGATTCAATGCCACCTGTTCGACCAAGTCCAGCCGTCGGCGGAAGTTGGCCAGTTGGGTCGGTGAGTCGAAGAAGACCGCGCCGATCGGGGAGTCGACCTCGACCGTGTCCAGGTGAGGGCTGGCGGCACAGACGTACATCATCGTGTCGCCGGCCATGGGGAAGCCCTCGGCGGTGAAGGGGATGACCAGCAAGCCGACGTCGGGGCGTTCGCTCTCCTCCAGCAGGCGGTGCAGTTGGGCCTTGGCCACGCGGCTGCCGCCTGTGCGCATGCGCAGCGCTGCCTCGTGGACCAGGCCGACATACGGCACCGCGGGCTCGTTCGTGATCACCGCGTGCCGTGCCGAGCGGTGCGCGATCCTCAACTCGACCTCCAGGCGCGGCAGCGCGGGGACGAAGAGGTCGAAGAGGGCTCGGGCGTGCTCCTCGGTCTGGAAGAGGCCGGGGATGTGGGCGGTCTGCAGGGTGCGCAGAGCCGTGGCGTGGTGTTCGAGTTCCGCCACGTCCAGGAAGTCCGGCGGGATCTTGCCCCGGTACTCGTCCCACCAGCCCGAGGCGCGCCCGCCCGTCATCGCGGCGAGCGCGTCGATCAGCGTGGGGTCGTCGCACTCGTAGATGGCGGCCAGGCGCCGGAGACGCTGCTCGCTGATGCCGAAGCGGCCCGCCTCCGTGTTGGAGATGGTGGTGCGGTCGGTGCCGAGGAGTTCGGCCGCTCTCGGTGCCGACATCCCGGCCGCTTCCCGCAGCCGTCGTAGCTCGGCGCCGAAACGGCGTGCCGGACCGTCGGGGCCAGCCTGGGTGCCAACCGTCTTCCTCTCCTCGCTCGCGCACAGTTTGCCCACCTGCGGCGGGACCGTCCATCGAACACCGATACTCAACCCGTTGGGGTGAACTCGGTCTCACGGGTTGGAACTTGACGCTGCGGTGTGACGCAAGCCACTCATCTGACCCACGTGAGGTGACCGATGGACCACTGCTTCGACGCCACCCCCACCCGCGTCGGCTGGGGCGTCTCCGCTCTCGACCCCCTCCGGCCCGTCGCCGAGGCCCGGCATCGGACCCGGGTGTGGGTCCAGGAGCGCCGGCAGCTCGCGGAGTCGGCGGACTCCGTCGAGCTGGCCGTCGGGGAGCTGTGCGCCAACGCCGTACGGCACGGGGGCGGGCTCGCCGGGCTGGAGCTGGTGCTGGGGGCGGGGCAGCGGTTCGCACCGCCGTCGCTACGGGTGGTCGTACTCGATCGGGAGCCGGCCCGGGTGCCTCGACTTCCGGTCAGCAGCGACCCGTTGGCGGAGGGCGGGAGGGGACTGCGGCTGGTCGAGGCGGTGTCGCGGCGGTGGGGGTGGCATCGGGCGGGGTGTGGCGAGAAGTCGGTGTGGTGCACGTTCCCCGTGTGAGTCAGCGGCGGACGCGGCGGGCTTCGGTGAGTGCGTCCGTCCAGCCGGCTGCGTAGGCCCGGGACTCGCGGGTGAGCAGTTCCTCGTACAGCCGGTCTAGCAGTGCCTCGCGGTCGGGCGCGGGGGAGTGCAGGAGGTGGGCGAGGCGGGTGTAGGTGTCGATCGGCTGGTGCGGGAAGTTGCTCGTGCCAGTCGCCATGTCGGCCTGCTTTCCGGTCTGTCCGCTGGGCTGGTGGTACAGGTGCGCTCCCGACGCGTTCGAAGCGTCCGTTCGAACTAGTGTACGAGTAATCTTGTGGTGTCGCTCCGTGTTTGCCCAAGCCGGTTTTTTTCACTCTCCGTTGCCGCCCGGTCCGGACCTGCGGTGATGCGGGGGTGCAGTGGATGTTGTGTCAGATACGTGGAGTAGGATCCGGCCGTTCTCCCGTCGGTGAGGCGAAAGTGAACGGTGTGGCCTGACAACGGACCTGAGGGCCTGTCATACGACGGTGGACGGCCACAGGGCGGCCGTCCTCGCGCGGGGGGCGCGGTGGGGCAGGGACGAGAGCAAGGCCTATGGGGTGGACGGGGACGCGGGTAACGCGCGGCAACGGCAAGTGATCGACTGGCTCGAACAGGCCTCCGATCTGCCACATCTCATCGCTCGACTCTCCGAGCTGGTCCTGAGCCTCGGCTACCAGCCCCAGGACCTGGTCATCCTGCCGCGCGGTGAGCTTGACCGGCGGGAGACGGCCGCGTACAGCGCGGGCTGGGCCGATGTGGTCGACGAGCAACTTCCGGTGGTACGGCGGGCGTACGAGCAGCGGATCACGGCTGCCTATCTCCAGGGCCAGGAGGACGCGCGGACCGGGCGTCGGCCCCGGCGTGCCCGACGGCCGGAAGGGGAGGGCGAGCGGGAGCGAAGCCGGGAGCACGGCGGCGAGGTCATTCCGCTGCCGTATGTCCAACTCCTGCGGCCGCCGTCCGAATTGACGCGGGTAGAGCAGCGCGGGGAGCGGGAGCGGTCCGTCGCGGACGGCGGGCCGCGGGTCGACTCCGACGTCTCCGGCGCATCCGGAGTCCCTGAGGACGTGGACGACGATATCGACGCCGGTCCCGGAGCCGACACCCTGCTCTCCGCCCGCGAGGTGCGGGAGAAGCGGGTGGTGCCGGCCGCGGCCGAACGGCGTTCGGTCGTACGGCGGAACGGGCGGCCCAGTGTGCCTCCGCTGCACCGTGACGGTGCAGCCGGCGGCCGGGACAAGGGGCGCCGGTCGGATGCCGGGGAGCAGCAGGAGCGGGGAGATCCGCTGTCCGGCACCCGGCTCTCGGACAAGGCCCGGGCCCTCGCGGACGAGATGGAGGGCCGGGCCCCCGGTCGGCGCCAAGACGAGTGACCCTGCCGGTTGTACGGCAGGGTCAGCCGAAGAAGCGGGCCAGCTGCACGGCCGACGGTGTCGCGTCGGAGGCGGTCGAGGCCGTAGCCGGGTCCGGCTCCCTTTCGGCTGCCGGTGGTTCCGCGTCGTCGTACGACGGTCTCGGCACCGGCGTCGGCGGATCCGGCTGGTCGCCCTCCTCCGAGTTGACGGACGCGAACATCCAGTTCGCGGCCGCCAGATGGTCCACGGCGGCGGCCAGGAGGTGGTCGGACACCGACCACTCCGCGGCCTCGCCGTGCAGCTCCCTGTTCAGCGCGCTCTCGCGCGGCAGGTGCTTGACGAGCAGCGCGAGACGCCGAGCGGACAGCGTCTCGCGATGCCAGTCGAGCAGGTCGATGCCGTAGTAGCGGAGCAGGTCCGCTTCGAGGGCCTCGGCGTGTTCGTCCACGAACCCGACGAGGCTCAGCCTTCCCCCAGGCCGAGCCCGGTCTCCTTGCCGTAGGCCTCCAGGATGGCGGCGATGTCCTGCATGGTGATCTCGTGCTGTTCGAAGCCGGCGAACTGCTTCTCGCCGAGCAGCAGCCGCAGCAACCCGTCGACGTCGTTGTCGTCGAGCTTGCGCAGGGCCTTCGCGGTCGCGCGGGTCAGCTCCGTGGGCAGGGTGTAGCTCTCGTTGTCGAGTTCGAACGACCAGGTACGGCCGAGGGCTTCCAGGCGCTGGGCGCGCGCGGCGTTGACGTCGAAACGGGCCATGGTGCTCCTTGAGTAAGAGGTGGGGAGTGGTACGGGTCCGGGGTGGGACGGACCGAGGCGTCCGCCCCACCCCGGCGGATCAGGAAGCGGCGTACGCCGAGTCCTTCATCACGAAGCTGGCCAGAGCCGAACCGTCGGCCGAGGCCATCGCCGTGAAGGTGATGCCGAGCTGGGCCGCCGACTTGCGGGCCAGCTTGATGTCGTCCGCCGCGGTGACCTGGCCGCGCGGGATGCCGAAGCGGTAGGTGACGGTGGTGCCGTCGCTCGCCTTGACGTCCGTGAACTCCAGGCCCAGCGCCCGCACATCGGCGAATGGGCGGTCGGCGATGTCGTACTTGTAGACACCGGTCGAGCCGGTCACCGCGTCCACCGTGCCGCCGCCCATGAAGAACGGCAGCGTGTCCTCGTTGAACTGCATCAGCGAGAACTTCAGGGTCAGGTCGCGGTCCGAGTACACGAAGTGCACCGGGCTGACGGCCTGCCACACGTCGACCGGCTCCAGCTTGTCCTTCTTGGAGAAGGTGACGCCGTCACCGGAGGTGAAGCCGAGGTTTTTCCAGCTCGCCCAGTCGGTGGAGGTGTCGGTGGAGAAGGTCGTCGGCACGTCGGTGTCGGCGGTGGCGACGTAGAGGCGGCCTACGCCGGCGATGCGGATCTCGGAGGAGTTGGTTCCTGCCATGGTTGTTTCTCCTTTTTTCAGATGGTTGTTCGGATGGGTTGTCCGGGCGGGGTGCCGTACCCGGTCTGGTCCGGGTACGACGAAGGCCCCGCCGGGGGTGGCGGGGCCTTCGGTCTGTGGGGTGGGCGTGGGGGGTGGGTGAGGGCTGCGGGTGCGTCAGTAGACGTCGACGTACACCTTCATCACGGTGACGTAGCGGTTGGCCGCCGAGTAGAGGTAGTCGGGCAGCCAGCGCGGGCCGTCCTGCTCCTCGACCTCCGTGACGAGGTTGGTGCCGTAGCGGTGGTCGGCCATCGACAGCAGGATCTGGCGGGCGTCGTTCGCCAGCACGTGCGCGGCCTGCTTCGTCGGGCCGTACACCTCCAGCTCGATCAGCGGCTGGTCGACGTGGCGTTCGCCGACCCAGGCGCCGCCGCGGCGGTTCACGAAGACGGCGGCGGTCGTACCGTCGAAGCCGGTGGGTGCCTGTACGGCGACGGTGGCGCCGGAGAGTCTGGAGTCGTCGTCCAGGACGTCGACGATCATCGCCTCGATGTCGGGGAACGAGGCGGGTGGGGTGGGTGTGGTCATGCCGGATCACCTCGGGGCAGCGTTGGGATGAGTGCGGCCGGCCTGCGGACACAGCTCCGCCGCTGCACCAACTGTGACAGAGGAGCGTGCGCGCACGCAACTAAATCCGGGAGGAGATCGAAAGAGGGGGACGGGCTGAGGGTGGGGGCCCGGCGGGTGAGTGGGGGCTCGCCGCGCCCATGTGGCGGAGCCGCACCTCGAATACAGCCCCGCGTCCCCGAGAAAGAGGGGCGCTTCTGCACGGGGGCGTCGAGAAGTGCCGGAGTGCGCCGCCCCCGTAGGTGCACCCGTCGACCCACGGGTGCCCTCGCTGGCGCGTCCGGTTGTGCGGCGGCCGGGCTCAGTCGGTGGCGGAGGACGTTCCGCTGGTCGCGTCCGCCAGCAGGCGGCCGTCCTCCCGGCCGTGCTCGACGGTCGCCGGCACGTCGTTCGGCAGGAACTGCTCGACCACCCGCACGAACATCTCCCGTCGGTCCGCCGGCACCCCCAGCAGGTCGGCCACCTCCTCCAACGTGGGTCGGCGGCTGAACTCCGCACTGGGCCCGGGGGAGGCCAAGTAGTCGTGCGGGTCGGCCAGTTCCTCCGCCGTGAGGCGGCCGGAGCGGATCAGCATCTCGCGGACCGGGACGCCCAGCACGCGGGCGAGCCTGCGGGTGGTCTCCAGGTCCGGCATGCTCTGGCGCTGCAGCAGGCGGGTGACGGCGGCCCGGTGGACCCCCGCCTCGTCCGCTATGCGTGACTTGCCGCCGCCGCGTGGGCTGTCGATGTCGTAGCCGCGTTCGCGCATCAGGTCTTCGACCCACGCGGCGAACGCCTCCAGGTCCTGACTGGTCATCTGAGGGCTCGCTTCCTTCGGAGTGCGGCAAGTTTAGCTTGCTTGCGCGCACGGAATTACGTGCTCTCGTGCAGGCACCGAGGAAAGTCCGCGCGATACGGGGAGATTCCGTGGTGACGGGCGCCCGAGTGATCCCGATCTTTCCATGATCTACCGAAAGGGCCACTGGCATATTTGTTGCGAGCGCGCGCGCAATCTGTAAGGGTGGATGGCGCTCGCCTCACACCAGCCCCACCGGAGCCACCTTGGGAGTCTCAATGACGAAGTCAAGCCGCCTGCGTGACCGGTGGGGCGGAGGTGAAGACCCGTCCGTCACGCAGCAGCGCCCACAGCACGCTGGCCC